>JAZSMU010000074.1:0-12186 GCA_045536045.1 Candidatus Gastranaerophilales bacterium | reverse complement strand
TAGCCAATTAAGCCACCAGTATTATTTTTACCTGTAACATTTCCTGTTGCACAAGAACTTGTTATGCTTATATTTCCACCATTTTCTGCCATTTGGGCTTTACCAACCAAGCCACCAATGTTTTCGCCATTTTCAGATGTAACAGCACCTGACGCAATAGAGTTAGAAATAGAAGAGCTATCTCCAATATAGCCAACCAAGCCACCAGCATTGTTTCCACCAGAAACCGTTCCTGAAGCACTTGAATCAGATATTGAACTATAAGTTGCAAAGCCAACCAAACCACCTGCATTACCACTAGAGCATGTAATTGTTGCAGATGAATCAGTATTATCTATTGAACTGCTACTTAAGTAACCAACCAAACCACCAATGCTACCTGAACCAGAAGCAGAGCCTGTTGCCTTAGAATTTGTTATGTTTGCATAACTTGCATATCCAACTAAACCACCGATATAATCTGTGCCACTTACTGCGCTTGATGAATGTGAGTTTGTTATTGTTATTAATTTGCCAGAAGCACCTGCAATATTACCAACTAAACCACCAGCGTAGCTTCCAGAAGCTCCAACAGTGCCTGTTGCGTGAGAAGATGTTATTGAGCTTGTTCCTGTAATGTATCCAGCTAAGCCACCAATATAACTTGCACCCGTTATAGCACTTTCTGAATATGAATTATTTATTGTGCTACTTGAAACATAACCAGCTAAGCCACCTGTGTAGTCTGCACCTGTGATTGTTCCTGTGGTATAAGAATTTGTAATTGAGCCACTATCTATATAACCAACTAAACCAGCAGTATAGTCGCCAGAACCTTCAACATTTCCAGATGAATAGGCATCAGTTATAGAACTGCTAGCCAAAAGCCCAACTAAGCCACCAGTGTAGCTTTCGCCAGTAACATTGCTTTCTGAATAAACATTTGAAATAGTTACAGCATCTGCCCAGCCAATTAAACCAGCAGTATAATTGCTACCTGATACTGTTCCTGTTGCATAAGAATCTGTTATTGAAGCATTTGTAATATAACCAATTAAACCAGCAGAGTTGTCTCCTGTTGCAGTTACATCTCCTGTTGCGTGGGTGTTGTCTATGCTTATAGTGCTACCACCATCAACTGTGCCATAGCCAACTAAACCACCAACATTACTTACGCCAGAAGCAGCACCTGTTGCATATGAATTAGAAATGTTAAGGCTGCTTTCATTTGAGCTTAATAATTCGCCAACCAAGCCACCAACATTATTTCCTGTTCCTTCTGTTGCACTTTCTGAATAAGAATTTGTGATGCTTAATGTTCCACCACTGTATGCATGTGCATAACCAACTAAGCCACCAACGCTTGTTGTGCCTTCTACTGTGCCTGAAGCGTGAGAATTTAAAATATCAATATTTGGTCCGTTTGCATTTGCGAAACCAATAAACCCACCAGTATTTTCTGCACCTTTAACACTTCCAGTGGCGTAAGAGTTTGTAACACTAATATGGATAGTGTCTGCAAGAAGTTCACCAACTAAGCCACCAACATTGTTTCCTGTTGCTGTAATGTTTCCTGTTGTGTATGAATTATCTATTGAAGAATCGGATAGATATCCACCTAAACCACCAACATAGTTTGCTCCAGAAACTGCACCAGTTGCTAGAGAATTTGAAATAGTAACAAGGTATGTATTTCCAACTATACCACCAACATAGTCGCCAGTAGCTGTGACTTTTCCTTCTGCTTTTGAGTTTGTAATTGTACTGTAATCTAGCTTACCAACTAAGCCTGCGACATAGCTAGAACCTGAAACGGCACCCGAGGTGCTAACATTTGAAATTGTTGTATATTCTGCCCAACCAACTAAACCAGCGGTATAATCTGCACCTGTAACATTGCTTGATGAGTATGAATCAGTTACGCTAATTGTTGCGCCATTAATACCTTTTAAGTATCCAGCTAAACCACCAGAATAGTTGCCAGAAGAAGTAACTGTTCCTGTTGCGTGAGTGTTGTCAATATTCAAAGCACCGCTTGTATCAATTATTCCATAACCAATTAGACCACCAACTTTTTCTGTTCCTTCTGTTGCACCTTCTGCATAAGAATTTGAAACATTAATAGTTGAATCATATTCGCTATATAGTGTGCCAACTAAGCCACCAACATTTGTTGTGCCTGTTGTTTCTCCTGATGCGTGAGAATCTGTAATGTTTATAGTAGCACCACTAAATGCTGTTGCATTACCAATTAAGCCACCAGTTTGGTTTTCACCGTTTATAATTCCTGTTGCGTAAGTATTTGTGATATTTAATGTATATCCGTTGGTATTTTGAACCTTACCAATTAAACCACCAGTTTGGTTTTCACCTGTAACATTTCCTGAAGCGTAAGAATTTAATATATTAACATCAATGCTACCACATTCTAATGACCCAATCAAACCACCAACATTGGCACCACTTCCTGTAACATCTCCTGTTGTGTGAGAATTTAATATTGAACTATATGTTGCATATCCAATCAAGCCACCAACATGGATTGTGCCGTTTACAGCGCTTGATGAACGTGAATTAGAAATAGTCGCGCTATTTACATAAGCAACTAAACCACCAGAGTAAACACTTGTTGCAGTAACCGTTCCTGAAGAATAGGAATCTGTTATTGAACCACCAGTAATTTTTCCAACAAAACCACTTACATAGTCTGTGCCCGATACTGTTCCTGTTGCATGAGAGCTTGTTATTGTTGAATTGTCAGACATTATTCCTGCAAAACCTGAAGCATAAGAAGCACCAGTAACATCTCCTGTTGCGTAAGAATTTGTTATTGTTGAGCCGTCGGTCATTCTGCCAACAAAACCTGAAGCTTCAGCTCCTGTGCTTGAAACGTCTCCTTCTGCATATGAATTTGAAATTGAGCTGTTTGTCATAGCTCCTACAAAACCTGCAACAGATATACCAGTTTGGCTTGAAGCACTACCACTTGCCCAAGAATTTGATATTGATGAATTTGTAATAGCCCCAGCAAAACCAGCAGTGCCATGCCAGCCAGTGGCATTTCCTTCTGCGTATGAATTTGTTATAGAACCATTTTCTAAATGTCCAATAAAACCGCCGGTGTATGTTGCTCCAGAGGCATTTCCAGCCGCAAAAGAATTTGAAATTGTTACATAATTTGCATAACCAATTAAACCAGCAACCCAATCTGCACCAGCTGCAATAACATCTCCTGATGCATAAGAATCTGATATGCTTACTGTGTTATTTGAATCAACGCCTGTTATATATCCAATTAAACCACCAGAATAGTTGCCAGCAGAAGTAACTGTTCCTGTTGCGTGGGTGTTGTCAATATTCAAAGCACCACTTGTATCAATTATTCCATAGCCAATTAAGCCACCAATATAGCTTGTTCCTTCTGTTGCGCCTTCTGCATAAGAATTTGAAACATTAATAGTTGAATCATATTCGCTATATAATTGACCAACTAAGCCACCAACATTTGTTGTGCCTGTTGTTTCTCCTGATGCGTGAGAATCTGTAATGTTTATAGTAGCGCCACTAAATGCTGTTGCATTACCAATTAAGCCACCAGTGTTTGTTTCACCGTTTATAATTCCTGTTGCGTAAGTATTTGTGATATTTAATGTGTATCCGTTGATATTTTGAACATTACCAATTAAACCACCAGTTTGGTTTTCACCTGTAACATTTCCTGAAGCGTAAGAATTTAATATATTAACATTGGCACTACCACATTCTAGTTCTCCAACTAAACCACCAACGCTAGCCCCAGCAGCTTCTACAGTTCCTGAAGAATATGAATTTAAAATAGAAGTGCTATATAGTGTGCCAACTAAGCCACCAACTGCCGAAGTGCCAGAAACAGTACTTGTTGAGTGTGAATTTACAATTGAACCACTTTGTATATAACCAACTAAGCCACCAGAATATGCAGCAGAAGCAGTAATTGTTCCTGAGGTATAGGAATTAGAAATATTTATATATTTACCATAACCAATTAGACCACCAATGTATTGTGTTCCACTCACACTGCTTGTTGAATATGAATCTGTTATTGAAATGTAGCTATTTACATTGTTTTCTGAAATTCCACCAACTAAACCACCAGCATAAGCACCTGTTGCAGTAATTGTTCCTGATGTATTTAAATTATCTAAAGTGATAGTGCCTGCTGTTGTGAAGTTTCTTATACCACCAACAGCTCCACCAACACTTCTTGCACCAGAAACATTTCCAGAAGAACAGGAATTTGAAATGTTAATAGTGCCTTTTGAATTTTGGTCTGTGTATAGTTGACCTACAATACCACCTGTGTAATTAGCATTTCCTGTGATATTACCTGTGTTATTTGAATTTGTTACATTAACTGAGCCACCTGTTGCAGTAGAATATATTCTGATTTGACCAACAAGCCCACCGACTATTTCATCGCCAGTTCTACTAATGTTTCCTGAATTTGTGCTGTTGGTTATATTTATTTCACCAGAACCTGTATTTAAAATATAACCAACAAGCCCACCTGTTAATTGGCTATAATTTGAGCTTCCAGCTGTTACTGTGTGGGCAATATTTGTTGCTGATGAAGAATTACTAATTGTAACTGCTCCAGAGCCACCATATGAAATTTGGCCAACTAAACCACCGATATTTGTTAAATAATTTGATGAGTTGTTTGCTGTAATTGTTCCGCTTGTGCTTGTGTTGCTTATAGTACTAGTTGATGTAATACTACCTATTAATGCACCATAAGAGTATTGTCCACTTGTGTTGTTTGCGATTAAAGATAGATTTTGAACAGATACATTATTTATTGTTCCATATCCAGAACCAGCCAAAGCTCCTGTGTTTGATGTTGAAGCCATTATGTTAAAGTCTTCAAGTCCTAAGTTTTGAATAGTTGCACCAGAAATACTTGCAAACAACCCTTGAGAATCTACCAAATTAGTTATTGAGAAATTGTTTCCTTCAAGAGTGTTTGAATAGCTTGATTTATTTGTCCAGCTTAAGCCTGTCAAATTGACATCATTAAATAGGGCAACTTTTTGGTTTCCAGAAAGTGCTGTTTGAAGTTCATCTGCTGTACGAACAACAGTGTAACCTGCCATCATAGCTTCCATTTCAGTTTTGCCAAGATTGCCAACTGCTAGTTTGTCGTTCATATAAATTTGACCACTTGAGCCAATGTTTATATCCCAAATGTCGCTAGCACCAAGTATATCTATGATATTTGTTGAATATGTAAACCAGCTAGCATCTTTGCCAACAGCACCAGAGGAGTCTGATTTTGCATTATTGTACGCACAGTTTGTAACACTTCCACCAGTTTTCTTGCCGAAGAAACCACCAGAATTACTTGAACCTGTTACTGTGCCTGAAGCATAAGAATTTGAAACAGTTACATAGTTTGCATTACCAACTAAACCACCAACATAGCTTGTTCCAGAAACATTTCCTGAAGCGAAAGAATTTTTAATAGTTGCACTGCTGCCTGTAGAACCAACTAAACCACCAACATAGTTTTTACCAGAAACACTTGCACCACTCATGGAGTTTTCAATTTTTCCAAGATACATATAACCAACTAAGCCACCAACATAGTCGCCTGTGCTTGTAACAGAATAGTATTGCGAAATAGAAGAATTAGAAATATTTACTACTGCACTGTAAGGACTGCTTGTACCAACAAAACCACCTGCAGCAGATTTTGCGTTAACATAAGTAAGAGACTGTACTTCTGAAATGTTTAGCGTTGAATTTGCGTCAACAAATCCAACTAAGCCACCTGTTCCTCCTGTTGTTGTTGAAGTGTTAGTTACTGTGCCTTGAATATTGACATTTTTAATGTTGCTTGTTCCTTTTGCTGTTCCTGCAACAGCACCCATATATTGATTTGAACCACTTATTGAGAAGTTGCTTAATGTAACATTTTGAACTGTTCCAGCTAGGCTTGTGAATAAGCCTTGAGAATCTGATAAGTTAGAAATTGTAAAGCCGTTGCCTTCTAAAGTGCCTTTGTAATTTGGATTAGACCAGCTATAGCTGCATGTAGATAAATTAATATCGCCAAACAACATAACATTTCTATTTGAATTTAGTGCTGTATATAGTTCGTCTGCTGTTTTAACAACAACAAAGCCCATTTCTTTTGCTTGTGCTTCAGAAAGACCAGTTATACCAGCTTTTCCTTGTGCTTTGTAGCCTAAAGTATTCACACCAAATGTGCTAGAAATATTTGCTTCAGTCCACCAACTAGCAGCTTTTCCAGTTAAGCCACTTCCAGAGTCTGAAGTTGAGCTGTTGTAGTAGCAACCGCTATATGAAGTATTGCTAGAATAGCCATCAAAACCACCAAGGCTTGAGCTACCTGAAACTGTACCTAATGAGAAAGAATTTGAGGTAGAAGTATATTGGTTATAACCAATAAAGCCACCAACATAGCTTGTTCCAGAAACTTTACTTTTTGAATATGAATCAGTAATATTAATTTTATAGCTTGAGCTATATGAATTTGTATATCCAATAAATCCACCAGTTCTCTCTTCGCCTGAAACATTTCCTGATGACCAGCAATTATCTATATACATATAACCTTGTGCTTCTATTTCAACTGTTCCAATAAAACCACCTACCCAGTTACCTGCTGCAGATACATTACCTGTTGCATAAGAATTTGTTATGTTTACAGTTGGTGTGTATTCCTTGTAAGAGTTAATACTTAAGGACCCAATAAGCCCACCAACCATATCTGCGTCAGAAGCTGTAACACTTCCTGTTGACCAACAATTATCAATAGTAAGGTTGTAACCATTGGTAAACGCCATACCAATAAGTCCACCAACGCAACAACCATTACCACCATTTACCGAAGCAGAAGATGAGCAATTTATTATATTGAGTGTTCCACCATATTGATTGCTTTTTTCTCCGAGCCCTGCAGAAGCAGTACCAATCAAACCACCTGTGAAGTAGTAAGTATCAGATGCGTTTTGAGCAGTTCCACCGACAACATGGACATTTTCAACACGTCCACCACCAGCATCATTTATAAGTAACCCAACTGATGTAGTTGTATTACCTGTAGGGATATAAACTCCGAAGCTTTTAAGGGTAACATTTTTAATAGTTGCGTTTAATGTGTAATTAAACAAACCTTGAGTGGTTGAAGATAGGTTAGAAATCGTATAGCCATTACCGTTGAAGTTTCCTGTATATTGGCAGTCTCCTGTTTGCCAGTTAGAAATACCACTTAAAGAAATATCATTCATTATGTTGATATTGGCATCTAACATAATGGCGCCTCTTAGAGTTTTAGCGTCTCTAACATCAAAACTGCACATCCAGAATTGTTCGCCAACTTTTAGTTTGTCTGAAGTTGGGTCTGTAGCTGTTGCCTTGCTATCTGATGGAGAATTTGAATTATATAAACAGTTATCAAATGTTGGGTATGACCCACAAAAGGCAATAAAACCAGCAGTTTTAGAGCTTCCTCCAGAAGCTGTTCCTGAAGCGAATGAGTCTTTAACTTTTGAACCATCATCCTTGGAGCTTACAAAATATCCAAGGAATCCACCACAATTGTCTCCGCCTGTAACATTACCTGAAGACGCGCAACCATTTATCCAAAGTCTTCCACCAGAGCTGCTTGCTTCTCCAACGAAGCCACCTGCTCTCATTGCTGCACCGCCTGTAACATTTGATAATGAGGCACAGTCGTCTATAAAAATATCGCCATTTTTTTGTACTGATGCTTGTCCTATTAAACCACCAACCGCATAGCCATCATCTCCTGTTATTTTAACATCGCCAAATGAATGACAAGATTTAACATTCATATCTGCAGCAACACCATCTTTATTGGTAAGACGACCAATAAGTCCACCTGCACCCCAAGTAGAAGAAACTGTTCCAGAAGCGTAGGAATCGTTTATACCAATATATGCATCAGCTTTTTCTATATACATATGCCCAATAAGCCCACCACAATAGCCTTTTCCTGTAACATTTGCAGTAGAATAAGCACCGTTTGTGCCGAGAGAGCCGTTAACATTCCCAACAAGCCCGCCAGCTGATGTAGAGTTATTGTTAACAGTTCCTGTAGTAGAAGAATCTGTTATGTATGCTTGCGCATTAGATCCAACATTGCCAACAAGCCCGCCTGCGTAGTATGTGCCACTTCCTGTGTATTTAACAGTTGTATTTAGTGCATGAACATTATCAATATGCACATACTCGCATGTTATTCTATTTGCAAGCGCACCAACGTCATAAGAGCTTGAAGAAACAGTGAAGTTTGAAAGAGTAAGGTCTGATATTGTTATATAGTCTGAAGAACCGTCTATATTGTAGAATAAACCATATTGAGATTCTGTTGTCCTTGTAATTGTGTGGTCATTGCCTAAGAAATCTTCGCCAGACCAAGAATATCCACTCCAAGAACCAGAAATTGTAATATCATTTGCAAGATAAATGTCTTTGTCTCCACTGAGCGCAGTTGCAAGTTCTGATGATGTGGTTACATAAGAATAGCCCGCTGCTTGAACTTGAGATTTTGTAATAAAATTAACAGTATCATAGCCAACAATTTTTTTGGTGTGAGTGTCATTAAACCAAAGAACATCTTTTGAATATACTTTATCGCCCACGCTTGTTGAAAGCCCACTTCCACCAATATCACGGTCAAAATCGTATGCGTAGTAAACATTATCAGCTTTGATATATGAAGTGCTGGTGCTCCAGCTTGCACCACCTATAATGTTACCAGCAGAGCCCCAATATTTATAACCATATTCGTCTGTTGTATATGTATCTATAGTAACAGTTCCTGAATAGTAGGAATCTTCAATATACATTTCTTTTTTACTGTCGTTTTTGACATATCCAACTAAACCACCACCGTATTCTTTTGCATGGACAGTGCCTGTTGCATAAGAATTTGCAATTTTAAATGCCCCTGAGTCAGTATTAACCCCACCAACTAAGCCACCAGCGTAGTTTCCAGAAGCTGTTACAGAGCCTGTTGAATAAGAATTTGTGATATTTGTTCCACCTATGTTGTCGTTAATGTAGCCAATTAAGCCACCTGCGTATGTAGTGCCGGTGCTACTTCCTGTAACTGAAGCAGTAGATGAACAATTTACAATATTTGTTACAGTTTTATTTGAGTCGCTTGCATATAAATATCCAATTAAGCCACCAACATAGCCAGAACCTTTAACAGAACCACCAGAAACTTTAACATTTTCAATTGTAACGCTGTCGCCAAATTCTGATGTGCCATAAGCAGAGCCTGCAAGAGCACCTTTATAACTGCTAGTGCTGTTGACTGTGAAGTTTTTTAATGTAACATCTTTAATTGTTGCACCATCAATTGTTCCAAACAAGCCTGTTGAGCCTGAAAGGTTTGAAATTTCGTAGCCATTTCCAAGGAAAACGCCAGTAAATGTTGTTGTGTTACTCCAGCTGTATCCACTCAAGCTGATATTTGATTTTAGGTAAACACTTTGGTTATTTTCAAGCGCTGTTTTAAGTTGAGCTGCTGTTGAAACAATAGCATAGCCTAATTCTTTTGCTTTGGCTTCTGTTATTCCAGAAACATCGCCCATCTCTGCCTTGGTTATTCCTGTTGCAGAAGAGATATTGGCATCTGTAAACCAAGAAGCGTCTTTAGCTTCGCCATTGGAATTTGTATATATTTTGCTACCTTCTGAATTATAGTAAGAGTTTGTTGCATTGTTGCCATAACCAATAAGCCCGCCAATATAGGAGCCTCCAGTTTGTTTAGTTACGCTTCCTGTTGCGTATGAATTTGAAACTGAGCCACCGTTTTGCCCAACAAGACCGCCAGTGTCGTCTGAGCCTCCAACAACATCTCCTGTTGCCCAAGATTTTGTAATTGTTGCACTGCTATAGCCAACAAGTCCACCTGTGTCGTAACCACAGCTTTTTACTGCTGCAGATGATGAAGATAGAGTGATTGTTCCACCATTGCTATATCCAACAAGGCCACCAACATAGCTACTTGTGTGTGTCTCATTTTTAACAAAACCATCAGTTACGTGAACATTAGTAATTGTTCCTTGGTTTGTGCCTGCAAGAATGCCTATTCTTTCACCAGTTGAGCTAGTTGCCGTAATTTGTGCATTATCAAATGTTAAGTTTTGAACTTTACCACCTGATGCAATTGTTGTTATAAGCCCTTGTGAGCCTTTTAAACCAGAAATTGCAAAGCCATTTCCTTCAAATGTGTTTGAATAACTTGAAATCGCACTCCATTCTGAGCTTGATAAGTCTATACTATCAAATAAAATAATCTTTTTATTGTTTGAAAGGGCTGAATATAATTCGCTTCTGTTGCGAACAACGGTGTAACCTTGCTTAATTGCTTGTAATTCTGTTAAACCTAATTTGCCAACAGCACCTTCATCTATACTTAAGAAAACACTTGTTACATTGCTTGAGCCCCAGTAGTTTTCAGTGTCGCCAGTTTTTAAGATGTTAAACTTAGCGTCAGGCGTAAACCAGCTAGAAGCTTGCCCAACAGCCCCAGATGAGTCTGTTGAAACATTAGCAGTGCTGAAGTAGGAATTTGTAATTGTATTGTTATTGCTATAGCCTGCAAAGCCATTTGCACAAGAATATAAAGTGCCTATTGCGAATGAATTATTGACAAATGTGCCACTTAAATAGCCTGCAAAACCACCACCGTAGTCATTTCCTGTAACTTTGCTTGATGAGTATGAGTTGTTAATATTTGCGTTTCTTGCATAACCAACCAAGCCACCTGCGTAGCTACCGTGGTTTTGTGTAATTGTTGCTGCAGCGAATGAATTTGTAATTGTGGCCAAATTAATTGCACTTCCGACAAGACCGCCAACATTGCTACCTTCTGCTGTTATGTGTGCAATAGAATAAGAACCTTTAATTTCGCTGTTTTCGCCAGCAATACCTACAAGACCGCCAATGTCGCCTGTTCCTGTAATTGTTCCAGATGACCAAGAGTTTTGAACATATATTGTTCCTATATCGCCTTCAATTCTACCAACAAGCCCACCAATTGTGCTTGCAGAGCCACCTGTTATATCAACATCTGCACTAGAGTTATAAATTCCATAAGTGCCAGAAAGTGTGTTGAGCCCTCTTCCAACAAGACCACCAATTGTGCCTGTGAAACCACTATCTGCAGTTATCTTCCCTGAAACATGGACATTGCGAATATTAACAGAGTCTTCAATTACATTTGCAAGAGCTCCAACATAGCCACTTCCTGTTGCTGTAATATTAACATTTTCTAAAGTTAAGTTTTGTATGTTTATGGTACTTCCACTGCTAATTTGGTTAATCAAACCACCTGTTGAAGTTAGATTTGAAATTTTGTATCCATTACCTTCAAGAGTTCCTGAATAGTTAGAAATTGATGTCCAGCTAACACCAGTCATGTCAATATCGCCAAATAGCATAATACTTTTGTTTGCAGCAAGAGCTGCTTGTAATTCATCTGCAGTTTTAACAACAGCGTAGCCATCTGCTTGGGCTTGTTCTTCTGTGATACCAGACAAACCAACGCTTGCAGTTTTTGTTGCACCAATTGTGCCTGTTGCACCAATATCCCCAGTCGCACCAATTGCATCTGGGTTGCTTGGAGTTGCTGGAGTTGTAGTAGTAGGTGTTGTAGTAGTTTCAAAAACACCTGCAGGAAGTGCTATGCCAGTTATACTTTCTGCATTATCGGTAAACCAACCTTGGTCTCGGTCTTGACCATAAATACCAGTTTCGTAGCTAGTATCTTCGCCATTCATGGAGTTGTAGTAGTTGTTGCTAATAGTTACATAAACACCTTCATCGTACTCATATAAATTTGCATAACCAAAGAATCCGCCATAAGTGACGTGGGATGAAAGATACCCACTTGCGAAAGAATTTGCAATAGTTACATAACAGTCGCCACCAGTCTCTATACCCCCAATAAATCCACCTGCGGTGCCATCTCCTTCTATATCAACATCTCCTGTTGCGAAATTTTTATTTATATACAGTGTGCCGTAGCCGCTTGTATTATCAACATAGCCTATAAAGCCACCAGTGTAGCCGCCTGAACTTGTAACAAGACCAGTTGAATATGAACGCCCAATACCTATATTGCCTTCAGAGCCAATATGTGCTCCGCCTATAAAGCCACCAGTG
>JAZSMU010000113.1:0-51818 GCA_045536045.1 Candidatus Gastranaerophilales bacterium | reverse complement strand
CCTTCAATTACGTGTGATTCTGTAAAGAAGTAATGAATATCGTTATTTTGTAGAGTTACTTCAATAGCTGGTCTCCAATGCTTTTTACCGTCTTTACCAACATATTCATAACCTTGACGGTAAGCACATTCAGGCAACCAGCAAGCTTTAGCTTTTTTGCCAAAGAATTTTTTAGTTGTGTCTGAACCAACTTTAAATTGTGCGCTTAAGTTTGTATCAGTTGCAAGAAGTGGTGAAAATCCGTGTGTTGCACCTGATGTTGTAATTTCAATACATCCTAAATCTTGGTATTTTTTAAAGTTGCCAATTAAGTCTCTATTGAATTTGTTTAAATACAAATCTTTAATATGGTTGAACCAATCAAAATAATATTTTGCTAAATATTTCAAGTGTTGGCTGTGTGCAACTTCAGGGTCTGGATATCTTTCTAAATCTTCTGAAACTGCTTTAATTTGTCTATCTAAATATTCAACAAATCCGTGTTTTAAGTGTTCATCTGCTAATTGTTCAGCAAGAATAGGGGTAATCCCAACTGTTAATTTTGCTTTAACTCCTTCATCATAAAGTTCTGAAATCATGTTGATTAGAGGAACATAAGTTTCAGCCATACATTCATAAAGGCATTCTTCGCCAAATGGCCACATACCTGCCATTCTGTAGTATGGAAGATGTGAATGAAGCATAAAGACAAATTGTCCAACCGTGTTAGTCATTTATATTTTCTCCATTTTTCTATGACCTTTTTATAACACAAAAGAGAAAAAAATATAAGCCTTAAGAATTAGTTTTTATGACTTATTTTTTAATTAATTAGAATTAGCCCGAGTGGCTTGATTTTGTAGGATTTTTAATATTAAGTTTTGTAACAATTAAGACAAAACATGGACGCATGTTGAATTTTGAGGTCAATTTTTAAAACAAAATTTACTTTAATACAATATAAGGGTTTACTATGACAACTATCATTAATGGACAAAATAATATTCCATACGGGGCACTAAAGGATAGACTGCCTCAAAATATTAATGAAAAATTGCCTCAAAATGTTCAAAATTTATCTGCACAAGATGTTAAAGACACATTTGAGCAAAATGAAGTTGTTTCAACAGTGTCAGGAACAGAAATGACTCCTAGAACTCTTGCAATGACAGGAGGCTTTTGGCTTGGTTTTATTGCCCTTTGCGAAGGGTTAAACAAAAAATTCTCAAACCCAGATTATTCTAAAACTTGGCTTGGAAAAATTGGAGCATTTGGGGATAATGTTTCAAATAAATTCACAAAAGGCAAAGGCACAGGCAAAGTTGCAAGTGCACTTTCAAATGCTAAAAATTGGGTGTTAAACAAATTCCCATTCTTAAATACATTTACAAAACCAAAAAACACATTGGCAAAATCTTCTGGAAACGGCATTTTAGGCTATGAAGTTAATGATGTTTTAGGAATGGTTCGTAAAAATGTGGAAAGTGGTGCCGTAGATTATAGATTATTCGGTGCTTCAAGCAAAGATGAACTTGTTAAAAATCTAACAGAATGGTCTAATGACCCTAGAAAACACATTGATAAAATTGATGATTTAGTTAGCACTTTAAAAAGTGATAGATTAAAAAATGTTGCATTTACTGAAGGCAAAAGTGGTTTCTTCGGCAAAACTTTAGGTAAAATTTTTGGAAGAAAAGCAACAGGCGCTGAAATGGGCAACAAAATGATTGGCTCTTGTGGCGATTTGTTCACAAAAAATAAAGGTGCAACAACAAGATTTGGTCAAAAATTAACTAAAAACTTCACAAAAGTTGTTGAAGGTGTAACAAACGGATATGCTGGTGGCAAAGTTATGATAGTTATTCAGGCTATGATTTTTGCTCAAGCTATTGATAAAGCCTTAAAAGCTCCAAAAGGCGAAAAATTCAAAACATTCGCAAACGAAGTTGGAAATGATTTAGGCTTATTCCTTGCAATGCCATTATATGTTCAAGGTAACCACTTATTAGGTTCTCTAAAATATATCGGAATGGGCAAAGACAAAGCAAGCCAAAAAGCTGCAGTTGAAGCTTATAGAAGTGCTGTTGAAAATATCAATAAAAAACTAGCAAGCAGTGCTGGTAACCCTCTAAAATATACAAGAAGCCAATATATGAAAGATGTTGCTGATGCTAAAAAATTATTAAAAGGCAACGCAAAATGGTGGCAAAAACCATTTAAAGCAATTGGTAAATTTGTTTCAACTGGCTTAGAAGACATTAAACCATACACTGCAGACTTATCTAAAGGAGCAGCTAAATTTAAAACTAGCAAATTCAAATGGACTCACGGCAGATTTGGTGGTGCTTTAAGATTTGCAATTGGTATGTTTGTAATAGCTCCAGTTGTTGGTAAAGCAGTTAGCAAAATTGTTAGTGGAATCTTTGGCAAAACAACAGAAATGAAAGAAGAAGAAGCTAAAGAAAAAGCTGAAAAATTAGCTAAAAAACAAGCTAAATTAAATGCTAACAAAACTCCAGAAAATACTCTTCAAATGACAGAAGAAGAATTTTTAACAAAACTTGCAGAACACCCTGAGCTTGTAAATAAAATCAACACAGACCCAGAATTTGCACAAACACTACTTGAAAATCCTCAACTACTTGTTGAATTATTAAATACTCCAGAAACTCCACAAGGAGCAACTCCTCAAAATAATCAACAACAAAATTTGGCTCAACAAATTATTGCTGAAAATCCAAATATGAGCCCATCTTTGAGAAATAGATTGTTAAATTCTGAAGTTGCAACAACTCCAATTACAAACTCTCAAGCAATTGGCACAATGGATGACCCAAACAGAAGCTATATTCCATCTTCTGCACCGTTCAGACCAAAAAATTCTGAACCAATGAGAACATATGTTCCATCTTCTGCACCAGCAAACTTAAATGGTGAGCTTTCTCAAGAAGAAAAAGACAATGTTCAAAGAGCTTTACAAAAAGCAGATTGGGCAGAAGCTGAAGCTTTAAAATTATTGGGCTAATTAATTTTCGTAAGCAGGAAGATTTGCACTAATTTCTGCAACAACTTTTGATATTTCATAGCCCGAAACAACAACTTCCAAAATTAATTGGCTGTTGATTAAAATTGTGTCTGTAAAAGACATATTATCCATATCTAAAATTTCAAATTCTACAAAATCTTCGCCAACATATTTTATTCTGCCAAACTCCTCATCAGAAGCCCAACGCATAAATACAACTGATTTTTCGTAAGATTTAAGTTTATGTACCATCCTCATAAAAACATGATATTATTATTAAATTAGATGTCAAATGTAAACTTGGGGCTTGATATGGAAATTAAGGGGGAAACATTATATAAAGCAGTTTATGAGCTTATTAAAAGAGCTAATATTGTTTTAGATGAAAATGTTTACAAAAAACTATCAAATTACCAAAATATAAACGAAAATGACAAAAATTTGATTTTAAAAAATGCAAAAATAGCATTTGATACAAAAAGACCACTCTGCCAAGACACAGGACAAGTTACTGTCTTTATTCAAATGGGGCAAAATGTTAAAATAGTGGGCGAATTTATTGAAGATGTTATAAACAAAGCTGTTGAAGATAGCTACAAAGATAATTTCTTTAGAAAATCAACTTGTATTGACGCATTTTCAAATAGAAATAACAACGGGAAAAACACTCCAGCAATTATTCATGTTGAATTTATTAAAGAGGATAAATTTGAAATTTTAGTTGGAATTAAAGGTGGTGGAGCAGAAAATATGAGTGCTCTCAAAATGTTCAGCCCAACTGCTGATAAAAAAGAAATTTTTGAATTTATTAAAGAAACTGCAAAAAATGCAGCAAAAAAATCTTGCCCACCATTATCAATTGGAATAGGAATTGGTGGAACCATTGAAAAATGTGCGTTGCTTGCCAAAAAAGCACTTTATTTTGGGCAAAATTTAGAGATAGAAATTCCAGATGTTTTTGAAGCTAAACTTCTAACTTCGCCAACGCACATTGCCTCTTTGCCTGTTTGTATCAACATAAATTGCCACAGTGCAAGGTATGCTTTTGCCACAATTAAAAATGATGAAATATTTTACAAAAAGAATAATTATGAATTTCAAGACCCTGAAATTAATAATTTAGGAGAAAAAATTTCAACAACTGAAATTGAAAAAATTAAAAACATCAAAAAAGGCGAAAAAATATTACTTTCAGGCACAATATACACAGCCCGAGATATGGCACATAAAAAGTTAATTGAATTAATAGAAAATAATGAAGAATTGCCAATTGAATTAAAAAATGCAATTATTTTCTACGCAGGTCCTTGCCCTAAAAATAATGAAGAAATAATTGGACCAATTGGACCAACAACATCTTCCAGAATGGATAAATTTGCTCCAATTCTTTTTGAAAAAGGAGTTTTGGGTGCAATTGGGAAAGGCGAAAGAGGAATAGATAATGGAATTTATTTCAAAGCGTTAGGAGGAATTGCCTCATATATGAAAAATTGCGTTCTATCATCTGAAATTGTTGCTTTTGAAGAATTTGATGCAGAAGCAATTTACAAATTAGAAGTTAAAGATTTACCACTTGAGAGAGGATAAAAATGAATTTTGAAACAATTTTAACGCACGGTGGCTGGAAAAGCGAAGAAAATACAAGAGCTTGTGCAGTGCCAATATACCAAACATCATCATTTACACTAGATGATACACAATATGCAAAAGACTTATTTGACGGCACAAAAGCTGGGAATATCTACACAAGAATTATGAACCCAACAACAGATATTCTAGAAAAAAGAGTTGCCATGCTTGAAGGTGGCGCTGGTGCTATTGCAACTTCAAGTGGCATGAGTGCTCTTTTAATCACAGCTTTAACTATTCTAAAAGCTGGAGATGAAATTGTTTCATCAAGTGCTTTGTATGGTGGAAGCTTCAATCTTTTAGATGTAACTTTACGCAAATTTGGCATTAATACAATTTTTATAGAATCAGACGACCCAAAAGATTTTGAAAATGCAATTACAGACAAAACAAGAATGATTTATGGGGAAACTTTAGCAAACCCAAGACTTACTGTTTTTGATATTGAAAATGTTGCTAAAATTGCCCATAAACACAATATTCCACTTGTTTTAGATAACACAATTCCAACTCCATATCTTTTAAAACCAATTGAATGGGGATGTGATATTGTAATTCATAGTGCCACAAAATATTTAGGAGGGCATGGAAACTCAATTGCAGGAATTATTGTTGATAGTGGCAATTTCAATTGGAAAGAAAGTGGAAAATTTGAAACCCTAAAAGGCTTTGAGGGAGCTGACGCATTCATTCAAAAGGCAAGAGCAGACATGCTAAGAGACACAGGTGCATGCCTTAGCCCATTTAATGCGTTTATGATTTTGCAAGGCATTCAAACGCTTGCTCTACGTATGGAAAAACACACTAAAAACGCAGAAGCTGTTGCAAAATATTTAAAAGAAAGCCCATATATAAGCTGGGTGAACCACCCTATGTTTAAAGAAGATGAAAAATTTAAAAAATATCTTCCTAAAGGAACAGGTGGCATGCTTGGTTTTGGAATAAAAGGAGGTTTTGAAGCTGGTAGCAAATTTATTGATAATGTAAAATTATTAATTCATATTGCAAACATTGGTGATACTAGAACTCTTGTTATTCATCCAGCATCAACAACACACCAACAAATGAGTGAAGAAGACAGAATCAAATGTGGTGTGCCAAATGATTTTATAAGAATGTCTGTTGGAATTGAAGATTCTGAAGATATTATAAAAGACATTGAGCAAGCACTTGAAATTGCCTGCAAATAAAACATCTAGGTAAGGTGGCTAATAACAAATATTGCCCAGTGCGGCAATTGTAGATTGGATATGAAAAAGGTTAAATATAATTAAATCTTTTTCATACTTCCAGCTATTCTTAATTCCAAACAATGAGGCAATTTGCCTCTTTTTTTTATTCAAAAATAAACCTTTTGATGTATTTTTCTTAAAACATTAAATATGAAAATTTTATTTCCGTAAGTTTAAACAGCATATCTAGAGAGGAAAATCTTGTTTAAACAAGAAAAAAAACAGAATAAACCTAAAAATATCAAGGGAGGAAAAAGCCTACAAGAGGCTTGTGATGCTCACCAAAGATATATTTTAAAAACAAACCCTGAAGACTTAAACAAAGCTATCACGGGCTACATTGATGTCATCAAGAAAAACCCAAAAATTCCTGAAGCATATTATAGACTTGCAACTTTAATGTATGAAAATAAACAAATTACACTAGATAGTGCCATAAGCCAGTGTGAGCAAGCAGTTAAAATTGCCCCAGAATCTTCTGACGCACACATTTATTTAGGCTATTTCTTGTCTTTGGCAGGCGAAGGAGAAAGAGCAGAAGAACATTTTAAAACTGCAGTTAAAATAAATCCTCTAAATTCTGCAAGAGTTCGCCTAATTATGGGGCTTGATGCCTACGAAAATAATGGTTTTAAAAATAAATTAAAAGCAACTTATTTAACAATTTCTGGCTTTTTGTTCTCTTTAATAGACAAAAATAGCATGAAAATGTTTTTCAAAAATTTTGCAGACAATTTAAATTATGCAAAATACCAAACAATTGGTGGAATATATGAAAAATTAAATAAACCTGAAATTGCATACAAAACATACTACAAAGCTTTAGATGAATGCAAAAATCAGCATATTTTATATGAAAAAATGGCAAATTTAGCTTCATTAAAAGAAAAAAATGATATTGCACTTCATTGTTTCCAAAATGCAGTTAAATTAAGCAATGACAATCCAGCAACTATTGTGGATATGATTGAATTTATTGAAGAAAAATATCCAGAAAGAGTTGATGACCTTATTGATTCGTATAATCTTTTAGTTAGAAAAAATCCTGAATTTTCAAGATGTTATTATGAATTAGGACATTTATATTTAAAGAAAAATGAATTATTAAATGCAGTTAATGCTTTTCAATATGCACTAGACCTTGAAGAAAACAACCCATTTTATCTAAATTCTATGGCATTTGCACAAGTTCAACTAGAACAATATGACGAAGCAATTAAATTATACAAAAAAGCAATTACTCTAAATCCTGATAAAGAATGGACAGCGATTGTTGTTCAAGCCCTTGCCATGCTTTATCATCAAGTTAAAAATGAGCCAAACATTGCCATTTCCCTACTTGCAAATGCCCTTATGATGACAGAAAAGAAAGCTCCTATTTATCAAATCATAGCTGATATTCACTACGACTTAGGCGAAGTTGAAGAAGCACTAGATTATTATAAAAGAGCACTAGAGCATGATATAGAAAACCCAAGAGCATATTCAAGACTTGCAATGGTTTGTTGGGAAAAAGATATTTTAGATGAAGCAATAATCAATTATAAAAAAGCAATTGAAATTGACCCTATGTATGATATTGCCTACAACAATTTAGGGGTAATTTATCTAGATGGAATAAATAACATTGAAAAAGCTAAATTGCATTTTTCTAAAGCAATTGAAATAAGATATGAATACGCCTTAGCTCACTTTAATTTAGGAAGAGTGTATGAAGCTAAGGGAGATAAGATTTTAGCAGCAGAAGAATATCAAAAAACAATTGATATCAACAAAAAAACTTTTGAAATTGATGAAAATATTGTTTCAGAAAGGCTATTTAAACTTTTTGAAACTTAAGAATATTTATTCTTTATATACTGATTAAGTGTTAATTTAACATTTATTTACACTTTTTATGCTTGGTTACACTTCAAATGCTTGTGCTAAGCGACTTTTAAGAAATTTTAAAATAATGCTTGACATTTTTTTTATAAAGAGAGATAATAATTTTGTTAGATAAAGTGTTACTTAAACACTTGAACCGAAAAAACAAATTGAAAAATTTATAAAAGAATGGACGCCAAAAGGCGTAAAGACATCATTAACAACACCTAACAACACGATACCGAAGATTAACAACAAACCAACCCTAGAAAATAGGGTTTTTTATTGCCCATTTTTTGGTTTAGTCTTAATTTTATTGCACAGCAGGTGTAATAGAAGTATAATTTTTCTATGCGAATTTTAGGAATTGACCCAGGAATACAAATTACAGGCTATTGCCTTTTAAACTATGAAAATGACCAATTTGAGGTCATAACTTCTGGTTCTGTTCAAACAGACAAAAACAAAAAAGAAGCAGATAGGCTTTTAGAAATAAGTAAAGACATAAATGAATTAGCAAAAGCACTAAAACCTGATGTTGCTTCAATTGAAAAATTGTTTTTCTTTAAAAACCAAAAGACAATAATCCCTGTTGCACAAGCAAGAGGTGTAATTTTATCAGCCTTAGCTGAAAATAATATTGAAATATTTGAATACACACCAATTCAAGTTAAATTAACACTAACAGGACACGGTAGAGCCACAAAAGACGAAGTTAAAAATATGGTTGAAAGATTTGTTACAATTTCACCCAACACAAAATTAGATGATACAATAGATGCAATAGCAATAGCTATTTGCCACGCTAGAAATATTATAGAGGAATAAATGAATTTATTAATTTTAAAAAGAGCATCAATTTTGAGTGCTATATTAGGAGCAATTGTTGCAGTAATTGGAATTATTCCATTTTTTGTAGGCTATATTTTCTTTTTAGTGCTTCCTTTTTTAGCAGCACCAATTGTTATTATTTATATGAAAAAACATAACCAAATCGGAAGATTAGATATGGAAAAAAGTGCATTTTTAGGAGCAATTATAGGGCTTTTTACCTCTAGTGCATTTTTTGTTGTGCTTATTCCAGCAGTTTTAATTCTTCGCTTTTTAGGAAATATCACTCACCTTTGGAATTATTACGCATACGGTTTAGACACTCTTATAACTTTCCAAACACTTTGGCTTTTTGTAATTATTGCAGTTATGGTTGTTGGAATTTTAGCACTCACAAACTCAGTTAGTGCAATGGGAACATATTATATTTTTAACCAAATTGAAAAACTTCCAGAAGGTGCAGACGAACCAATTGATATAGTTGTAGACGACGGAATTTAAAAATGGCATTTGAATCAAAAATAAAAACAATTGAATGGGTAGAGGAAAACGGCGAAAAATTTGTGCGTATGGTTAACCAACTTTTAATTCCATACGAATTTAAAACAATTGATATTAAAACAACAGAAGAAATTTATGACTCTATTAAAACTATGATAGTTAGAGGAGCTCCAGCAATTGGAATTACAGGAGCTCATGGTGTTTCAATTGCAGCTTCTGAAGTTGCTTCAAAAACTCAAAACTTTGAAGAATTTAAAAAAGAATTGCTTAAAAAATGTGATTACATAAATTCTTCAAGACCAACTGCAGTAAATCTTGCTTGGGCAATTAATGAGCAAATAAAAGTTATAAATTCAACTTCAACTATTGACGAAACAATTGAAAAATTAATTAAAAACGGAATTAGACTTCAAGAAGAAGATATTGAAATTAACAAAAGAATAGGCGACTTTGGAGCAAGCATTGTTCCTGCTGGTGCAACCATTTTAACTCACTGCAACGCAGGAGCATTAGCTACAGTTGGCTATGGAACGGCACTAGGTGTTGTTCGTTCTGCTTGGGCAAAAGATAAAACAATTCAAGTTTTTGCAGACGAAACACGCCCTAGAGGACAAGGAGCTAGAATTACCACTTTTGAGCTTACCCTAGATGGCATTCCAACAACATTATTAACAGATGGTATGTGCTCATATTTTATGAACAAAAAAATGATAGATGTTGTCATAACTGGTGCAGACAGAATTGCCGCAAACGGCGACAGTGCAAACAAAATTGGAACTTGCACCCTTGCTATAGTTGCTAAACATTTTGGAATACCATTTTATATTGCAGCTCCAAAATCTACAATTGATATGAGCATAAAATCAGGTGATGAAATTCCAATTGAATTGAGAGATAGAGAAGAAGTTACTCATGTAAATGGAAAAATTATTTGTGCACCAGAGGTTAATGTAATAAACCCAAGTTTTGATGTAACCCCAGCTGATTTAATAACAGGAATAATCACTGAGGACGGTATTTTTAAACCAAACGAATTGCACAAATTATTCAATTAAAATTTTAATGACAAAATCATAAAAATATACTAAAATAGGTTTGATAAGGACAATAGGGGATAAAAAATTGAAAACTTTAAGCTTAGAAGAATTATCACAAATCACAGATGGCATTTTAACTTTAAACGACAGAGAAAATGTCAAAATTAATAAGGTGTTGCCTCCACTTTTGGCAGATGAAAACACATTGGCACTTGCCTTAAATGAAGAAGAAATTGGAAATCTTCAAAGCACAAAAGCAGTTGCTGCCTTAGTTCCAATTGGAGTTAATGTTCCAACTGTTGCAACAATTGAAGTTGAAAGACCACGTCTTGCAATGATGAAACTTCTTCATGTATTTTATGAAGCACCAGACACACCAGTCGGAGTTCATCCATCTGCTGTTGTTCATGAAACTGCTAAACTAGGCAAAAATGTTTCAATTGGACCAAATGCAGTTGTTATGAAAAATGCAATTATTGGTGATAACACAAAATTAATGGCTGGAGTTTATGTAGGTAGTGGTGCTGTAATTGGTTCAGACTGCTTATTTCACCCAAATGTTTGCGTTGGCGACAGAATTAAAGTTGGCGACAGAGTTATCTTACACCACGGTGTTAGCTTAGGTGCAGACGGATTTAGCTTTGTAACAGAAGCACCAAGCAATGTTGAACAAGCAAAAGAAGGTGGAGTAATTGAAGGTGGAAACACAGAACAAGTTGTTCACAAAATCCCATCTATTGGTTCACTAGAAATCGGAAATGATGTTGAAATTGGTGCAAATACAACAATTGACAGAGGAACAATTGAAAACACAATTATTGGCGACCAAACAAAAATTGATAACCTTGTTCAAATTGGGCACAACTGCAAAATTGGAAAATGTTGCTTAATCGTTTCTCAAGTTGGTATTGCAGGTAGTTGCACAATTGGAGATAGAGTTACTGTTGCTGGTCAAGTTGGTATTGCAGACCACATCAACATAGGTTCAGATAGCATTCTTCTTGCTCAATCCGGTATTTCAAAATCATTCGGACCACGCTCCGTTGTTATGGGGACACCTGCAGTTCCAAGAAAAGAATTCATCAAACGCATGAAATATCTTGGCGAAGCTGAAGAAATGGTTCAAAAATATAAAAAATATCAACACTTACTAGAAGACTATGAGAAATTTTTAAATGAAGACAGTAAAATCTAATTTTGAAGTAGAGGGAATTGGCTTAATGTCAGGAGTTTCAACAACTCTTGAGATTTGCCCAAGTGATAAAAAAGGTATAAGATTTCACAAAAACAACATAACAATTGAAGCAAAAGTGGAAAATGTTATTTCTTGCGAACACTGTGTTGTTATAGGAGATAAAGAAGAGCTTCAGAAAGGAAACCAACTAGCTCAAGTTGCCCTAATTGAGCATTTTATGGCAGCTTTAGCAATTGTTGATATTGAAGCTTTAGATGTTTACTTCAAAACTCCAACTGTTGAAATCCCGATTTTAGATGGTTCTGCCAAACTTTGGATAGAAAAATTTAAAGAAGTTGGCATTGTTGGAGATGAAACTAGAAAAACAGCTCTTTCAAGACCCGTTACTTTCATAAAAGGCAAAAGCTCAATTGTTCTAATTCCAAGTAATGAAGAAACAACAATAACTTATTCAGTTAATTTTGACCATCCAGAGCTTAAAAACAGATGGGCGACATTAATTCAAGAAGAAAACTTAAATGAAATTGTTGAAGCTAGAACATTTGGTTATTTAAAAGACCTTGAAACATTCCAAAAAATGGGATATTCAAAAGGAGTTACAATAGAAAATACTGTTGGTTTAAAAGATGATGGCACATACACAACAGACCTAAGGTCAGAATATGAGCCTATAAAACATAAAATTTTAGATATAATCGGAGATTTATATCTTACAGGCACAAACCCATTGAAGCTAAATGCGAAAATTCTTGTCAAAGAAGCTGGGCATTTTCTCCACACAGAATGTGCCAAAATCGTTAAGGAGCAATTATAATGACAGAAAAATTAAGCTTTGATGCAATAGGCATTGAAAATTTAATTCCACACAGATACCCATTTTTATTAGTTGATAGAATCACAGAATGCGTGCCTGGCGAATATTCAAAAGGGTATAAAAATTTAACTTGGAATGACAGTTTCTTTCAAGGGCATTTTCCTGGAAATCCTGTTATGCCAGGAGTTTTGCAAATTGAAGCGTGTGCTCAATGCTCAGCTCCAATTATTCTTTGCTTGCCTGAATATAAAGGCAAATTGGCATTATTTGCAGGAATTGAAAACGCAAAATTTAAAAATATAGTTCGCCCTGGCGACAGACTTGACATGGAAGTTCGCTTAGTAAGATTAAAAGGACCATATGCAATATCAGAAGCAAAAACTTTTGTTGATGGCAAATTATGCATGGAAGCAACAATAAAAGCTTTAATGGTTGACCCTGAAGAAAAGAGGTAATTATGATTCATAAAAATGCAGTTATTGACGAAACGGCTAAAATTGGCAAAAATGTTGAAATTGAAGCTAACGTTACAATTGGAAAAAATGTAGTTAT
Organism: Candidatus Gastranaerophilales bacterium; assembly: GCA_045536045.1. Lineage (GTDB taxonomy): Bacteria > Cyanobacteriota > Vampirovibrionia > Gastranaerophilales > Gastranaerophilaceae > RGIG1918. The sequence goes on along the minus strand of JAZSMU010000113.1, from coordinate 39,157 downwards.
TGGAGATAATGTTCAAATTAGGGCAGGTGCTTATCTTGAATATTGCGAAATTGGAGATGGTTGCAAAATTTCTCCATACGCAGTTATCGGAACACCACCACAAGACTTAGGCTACAATAACGAAAACACAAAAGTTATTGTGGGTAAAAACTGCCAAATTAAAGAATTTGTTACCATTAATAGAGCCTCAGGTGAAGGCAATGCCACAATAATTGGCGATAATTGCTTTATTATGGCTTATGCTCATATTGCACACAACTGCAAACTAGAAAATGAAGTTATTATGGCAAACGGAGCAACAATTGCAGGGCATGTTGAAGTTGGCTTTGGTGCATTTTTAGGTGGTATGAGTGTATTCCACCAAAACACTAGAATTGGCGAAATGGCAATAGTTTCTGGAGCTTCAGCATCAAGACTAGATATTTGCCCATATGGAAAATCTGAAGGCACACCGGCAATTCTTATGGGACCAAACTCAATTGGCTTAAGAAGAAGAGGACTAACAAAAGAAGATAGAGATGCATTGCATGCAGCTATGAGAATTTTAAAAAGCGAACACTTTAACACAACTCAAGCAATTGAAGAAATTGAAAAAACAATTGCACCAAACGAATATGTAGAAAAAATGATTGAATTTATTCGTGCTTCAAAAAGAGGTGTTGGTTTAAGAACAAACAAAAAAACATTCTACGCAAGTCTTGGAGAATAAAATTATGATGGATAAAAAAACATTAGAAAACTATGCAAAAGTTTTGGTTGAATATTCAACAAATGTGCAAAAAGGCGATTTGACAATAATCAGACTAGAAAGCCACGAAGCACAACCTTTGGCAAAAGAAATTTACAAACAAGTTTTACTAAGAGGCGGGCACCCTGTTATTAAATGTGGTGTAGATGAAATTAACGAAACTTTTGTTAAATACGCAACAGATGAACAACTTGCCTTTATTGACCCAATGGCAAAATTGGAATATGAAGTTGCAACAAAATATATTTCAATTGGTGCTCCTAAAAATGTTAAAAATATGGCAAGAGCAGACATGTCCAAGCTTGCAAAACGTTCTGCTGCAACAAAAGAATTATCTCATATCATGCTAGATAGAGCAGCAAAAGGAGAATTGTCTTGGGTTATTGCAGATTACCCAACTCACGCGTTAGCTCAAGAAGCAAAAATGAGTCTTGAAGAATATGAAAACTTCATTGTTAAATCTTGCTACCTAGACCTAGATGACCCAGTAGCAAAATGGAAAGAAATTGGCGAAATTCAAGACAAATTAGTTGATAGATTAAACGGAACAAAAACACTCCGCTATGTTGGCGAAAAAACAGATATAACATTTGGCGTTGAAGGCAGAAAATGGATTTCTTGCTGTGGATTAAACAACTTCCCAGACGGCGAAATTTTCACTTCACCTGTTGAAGACTCTGCAAATGGAACAATTTTCTTTGATTTTCCACAAATTTACAGAGGAAACGAAGCAACAAATGTTCAAATTACTGTTAAAGACGGAAAAGTTATTGAAGCAACATCAGACACAGGCGAAGAATTCCTAAAATCTATGCTTTCAATGGACGAAGGCTCTAGCTTTATTGGCGAATGCGCAATAGGAACAAATGAAAGAGTTGTTGATGTTACAGGAAACATTTTGTTTGACGAAAAAATCGGTGGCTCAATTCACGTTGCATTTGGTTCAAGCTATCCAGAAACAGGTGGAAAAAATGTTTCAGGGCTTCATTGGGATATGATTAAAAACATGAAAAATGGTGGAAAAATCTACGCAGATGATGTTTTAATCTATGAAAATGGTAAATTCTTAATCTAATTTATGGAAAATAATTCAAAAATATTTGAAACAAAATTAAGAGAGTTTCTTGAAAGTAATGATTTCCCATATCAAAAAGAGCTCTCTAATTTTGTATTCTCGCCTTCAAAAAGACTTCGTCCAAAACTTGCTGAAGCAACCTTAAAGACACTTAAGGTGAATATTGAGCCAATTCATTTTGATTTAATGGTGGCTCTTGAATTATTACACAATGCAACCTTAATTCACGACGACATTATTGATGAGGATGATTTAAGAAGAGGAAAACCAACAATAAATACCCAACTAGGCAATAAAATTAGTGTTCTTTTTGGAGATTATTTGCTTTCTCTAACTCTTAAAAAATTAACAGAAATAAATTCAATCACACTTATAAAGCTTTTTACAAATTCAATTTCTAAAATTATATACGGAGAACTTGAGCAGTTAAAAGACTTAGGAAAAATTCAAAGCGAAGAAAATTACATTAAAAAATGCAAACAAAAAACAGCAGAACTTTTTGTCCTATCTGCAATTTCAACTCTAGAAATTGCTAATTGCCAAAATAATTTGAAAGAAAATATTAAAAACTTCGCTAAAAATTTTGGAATTGCATATCAAATTAAAAATGACTTAGCTGATTATTTAGAAAATAGGCAAGATGAGAAAAACAAAAACTACACTCTGCCTTATATTTTAGCTAACAAATATGATAAAAAATGTGATATTATTGATTTGTGCAAAAGAAAAATTGAAGAATACAAACTTTTAGCAAAAAAATCTGTTGAAAATATTGAAAACAGAGAAGAATTAGAGGGTTTTTTAGGATATTTAGATTAAATGAAAGAAGAAACAAAAGCAAAAGTCAAAGAGTGCAAAGAAAAAATTAAAACTATTTTTTCAAAAGAAAATATAAAAGCATTTTTTAAAGAAACAATAGACACTGTTGTTTTTGTTATTGTTGCAGTTATAATTATTCGTTTTTTTGTTGGCGAACTTCGCTGGATACCATCTGGCTCAATGAGAATGACTTTAGTTGAAAAAGACAGAGTTTTTGTTGAAAAAATTTCAAAGTGGTATCAAAGAGCACCTCAAAGAGGAGATGTTGTTGTTTTTTATCCACCAGATGAAAAACTTTCAAACACACCTTGGGCATTGTTTGCACGCTACACAGGCATTTTCTGCAAAGATATTGCCTTTATTAAAAGAATTGTGGGGCTTCCTGGTGAAACTTTAGAAATTAAAAAAGATGATATCGGAAGATTTTTTGTTTATATCAACGGTAAAAGGCTTCAAGAAGAATATATTTTCTCTCCAATAGGCTGGACAGAATGCTCTGAAGCTGTTAATTGTGGTCCAATTAAAATTCCAGAGGGCGAATATTTTATGATGGGCGACAATAGAGGTAATTCGCAAGATAGTAGATATTGGGGAACATTAAAAGAAGATAGGATTATCGGTCGTTCTGCATTAATTTTCTGGCCTTTAAACAGAATCAAATTCATGCACACAATTAAAAATTACAACTTAAAATAATTTGCAATTTAAAAAATTAATGTTATTATTGTCTTAGAGATTATTTAGCTACTTTGCTCTTAGAGCTTTTAACTTTTGGAAATTGTGGAAAATAATATAATTAAATTTAACAACAAATATATTAAAGACAGAACGACACAAGGAAGTTGGCGTCGTGGCTGGGAATACTTTCAAAAAGGGCAAATAGACGAAATTAAATTCCATAACAATATGGTTCGTGCCAAAGTTAAAGGAAATTTTAAATCGCACTATGAAACAGCCCTTAAATTTACTAAAAAAGAAATTATTCCATCTTGCAATTGCCCATTAGATGAACCTTGGTGTAAACACGTTGTCGCAGTTGCACAACATGCTATTAAAAACCATTGGTATGAAGAATTTTTAAAAGAAAAATATGAAATTGAGCCAACTAAAAGCGAAGAAGATTTTGATTTTACAGAAAATCCACAAGGTGGTTACATTTTCCACTTTAATCCAAAAAGAAGACAAAATTTCTTCTCAATTTTAGTTCAAGATAGAAACACTAAAAAAATCATTAGAGATTTAGAGGGAATTTTTAAAGCAGTTTTAGAAGCACAAAAAAATGACCCAAATTTTCAGCTAAACAACGCACAAAAGCTTGAAGCAATGCTTTTCAAAATGCTTTTAAAAGACTCTAGAATAGACAAAAAAACAGGCTGGTATGACGTTCAGATTAGCAAATTTGATGACTTTTTCAAAATGCTTTCTATGGTTGAAGATGTTATAGACGCCAAAACTCACAAAAAAATTAAATTCTCAAAAGATATTTGGGAGCTTCGCTTAAATATCAATGTTTCTTATGTTGGAAATGTTATGCTTGCTCTCTATTGGCAAACTCCAGATGGCGAAGAGGTTTATCCTTTTGAAGAAATCAGATATTTTTCTCGCCAATTAAAATGGGGAAGATATAAAGACATTATTTTCCCAACAAATGCTCCTGTTAGTGTTTTGCCTCAAAACCTTATTAAATCAAGCTTTTCAGACATTAAGGATGCTGATGGTGGCAAATTTATCTATGAAGATTTGCCAAAAATTAAAGAATTAATGACTGTTGAAATGTCTGAAGAGATGGAAAAATTAACAAATCTTGAAAGACATCCAAAATGCATTGTTGAATTAGGTGTTGACTATGACCAATCTTTAACAGCATCTCTAGAATTTGATTATGATGGCGTTAAAGTTCCATATTCAAAACAAATTAAAGCACCATATGTAACAATTAAAGACCCTAAAAAAGACCTTTTATATTGGCTTAAAAGAGATGCGAAATATGAAGCTCAAGCTTATCAAATGCTTTTAGCTTGCAAGTTTGTTCCAATGCAAACAAATAATCTTGCTCTTGAAAAAGAAAACGCAATTGATTTTTACAACTATCATATTCAGCATGCACCTGAAAATTGGCAATTTATTGAAAAAGATGACTTAAGTTTCTATAAAATTAGCCAAAAAGAATTGCAAATTACAGCAGACATTAATTTCTCTGAAAACAATAAAGATAGTTTTGAAATTGATTTATATTGCATGGCAGAAGACAAAAGAATTGAATTTGACGAAGTTCAAAGCCTTGCATATGAGGGTGCTAAATATTACAATTCTCCAGGAACAGGGCAAGCAAGCATTCCAACAGAAAATATTAGCACATTGATGAGGTCATTTAACACTTATGATGTTTACAGAAATTCTGAGAATAAATATATCGTAAAAACTTTCAGAGCTGGCGTTATAAGCGAAATGAAAAACTTAAAAGTTGCTCTTAATATGCAAGAAAACTTTGCAAAATTCTGGGAAGAAATTTCAACATTCTCTGATATGAAAAACACAGTTCTTCCAAAAGAAACAGTTGCAACTTTAAGAGAATATCAACACAAAGGCTACAGCTGGCTTTGGTTTTTATATCGTTATGGCTTAAACGGAATTCTAGCTGACGATATGGGTCTTGGTAAAACTCTTCAAACTCTAACACTATTACAAAAAGCAAAAGAAGAAAAAGGACCTCAGCCAACACTTGTTATTTGCCCTACAACAGTTGTTTTCAACTGGGAAAATGAAATTAATAAATTTGCTCCAAATCTATCATATTTATGCTTATCTGGAGCAGATAGAAAAGAAAAATTTGATGAAATTGAAAATCACGACATTGTAATTACAAGCTATGCTTTAATTAGACGTGATATTGATGAGCTTAAAAAATATCATTTCAGATATGTTATTTTAGATGAATCTCAAAACATTAAAAACGCACAAAGCCAAACTTCAAAAGCAGTTAAAACGCTTGTTTCAGACCATAGATTGGCTTTATCTGGTACACCTATTGAAAACAGATTAGAAGAGCTTTGGTCTGTGTTTGATTTTCTCATGCCAGGATTTTTATTTGACGCTAACGAATTTAACCATAGATATGTTACGCCAATTATGGAGCATGAAGACCAAATCGTTCAAAAACGCTTAAAAACTCAAATTTACCCATTCATTTTGCGTCGTATGAAAAGAGATGTTGCAAAAGACTTGCCAGATAAAATTGAATCAGTTGCATATTGCGAACTTACACCAGAGCAAAAAGACTTATATCTTCAAGTCTTTGACTCTACAAAAGAAGAATTATTCAAATCTATTGAATCTGTCGGCCTAGAAAAATCTAGAATGTCTATCTTCTCAGCTCTATTAAGATTAAGACAAATCTGCTGTCATCCAAGGCTTTACGACAAAGAGGGCGTTTTAGGCATTGGAAACAGTGGTAAATTTGAATTATTACAAGAAATGCTAGAACAAATTATTTCAGAAGGTCATAGAATACTTTTATTCAGCCAATTTGTAAGTATGCTTGATATTATTAAAGATTGGCTAGAAACAAAAGGCATTAAATATGAATATTTATCTGGAAAAACTAAAGATAGACAAGGTGCTGTTGAAAGATTTAATTCTGACCCAACTATTCCAATTTTCTTAATTTCATTAAAAGCAGGTGGAACAGGCTTGAACTTAACAGGTGCTGATTATGTTCTACACTACGACCCATGGTGGAACCCAGCAGTTGAAGACCAAGCAACAGACAGGGCATACAGAATTGGTCAAACTAAAAAAGTTAATGTTTACAGGCTTATTACAAAAGGCACTGTTGAAGAAAAAATCCAAAAACTTAAATCTAAAAAACGTTCATTGGTTGACGGCGTAATTTCAATTGATAGAAATATTGTTAAATCTCTAACATTCCAAGATATTAAAGATATTTTCTCTCTAGATTAAGCTTATTAGGCAATTTTTTACCTTCATTTGTTTTATAAAATTACTATGGCACATGATGTAATGGCAAATACATTAGTTAGCAATTCGTATCGCACAACGGTTTCTAATATGAACCACCAAAAACCGAATGTGGGTGTTTTAAATGTGCCTTATATAACAAAAGCTCCAATTCATGACACAATTGAGAGAAAAAAGGTTGAAAATCCAAGAGTTATTTATTCAATTCCAAAAAGCAAAGAAAAAGAAAAACATAATAATAAAACAAAACTATTTTTAGGGCTGGAAATTGGGGCACTAGCCATTGGGGCAGGATTTTTAATAGGACTAATTGCAAAAGCAATTAAAAAATTTAAGCATTAAAAAAAGGGGTGAATTTCACCCCTTTAATTTTTATACTTGAACAACTTTTGATAAGCCTTTTGGACAATCAACATTTCTTTTCAATTTTTTAGCGTTTTCAAAGGCTAAAAGTTGTAAAATTACAAGAACTGAAAAATATTTGAATACATTTTGCGAATATTTTGGGAAAACAATTGCACAATCTGCTTCTGTATAATTTTTCATATCTGTAATTGCAAGAACTTTTGGGTTATAGTCTGCTTTAATTTTTTCTATTGCTTTCTTTTCTAAGGCGTTCATTTCATCTGTAAAGATTTCAACTATGCAATTTTGTTCGTTCAAAATTGCAGTGTGCCCGTGTAAAAATTCGCCAACAGGATAAGCGTTTGCATCACAATATGATGTTTCTTTGATTTTCAAAGCACCTTCAATTGCAAGAGCACTGAAGTAGTTGTAGCCAACAATTGGGAAAGATTTGTGTTTTGAAATGAATGAAGCTGCAACTTCAATTTGCTTTCTATTTTTAATAATATCATCTAAAGCAGCTGGCAAGTTTTCAATGTTTTCAATATGCTCTGATATATCAATAGATTTTGATTGAGCTAATTTTAGAGCACACAACCACATTGCAAATAATGTTGCAGATAATGATTTTGTAGCTGCAATTGAATTTTCTTTACCTGCTTCAATTGTCATAGCATAATCTGCTTCTTGATTCATTCTAGATGTTTCGCAATTTGTTAGGGCAAATGTTGCTCCACCAGCCTTTTTAACCATATTTAGAGCTGTTACTGTGTCTGTTGTTTCGCCAGATTGAGAAACAAAGAAATATAACATTTCAGGGTCAATTTTTACATCTTTAATTGCTACAAATTCGCTTGAATAAGCACTATTTGCTTCAACACCTGCAATATCATAAAAGAATTTTTCAGCAACTTTTGCAGCATGGTATGAAGAGCCTGACGCAACAAATTTAACTCTTTTATATTTACACGGGAAATTAACTAAAATGCAATAATTAACTACATACTTTGAAATCAAATTTTCTAAAATAGAGGTTTGTGCTTCTATCTCTTGTTCCATGTGTGTTTTCATAATAATTCCTCCAAAAAATTATATTGGAATTATAATAACAAGTATGAAAAAAAACAAGAAAAAAATATTTTCAACTTATGTCCATATTCCATTTTGCGAAAAAAAATGCCATTATTGCTCATTCTTGTCTTTTGAGAATTTAAATCTAAAATCGCAATATTTAGAAACACTTTTAATGGATATTAAAAAAAATTATGATAAAACACCTCAAAAAACACTCTATATAGGGGGAGGGACTCCATCTGTTTTAGAAATTTCTGAAATTGAAAAATTAATCAACTGTTTTAATTTTAAAAAAAACCCAGAAATAACAATTGAAGTTAACCCAAAAAGTGCCAATAAAAACTATTTAAAAGAATTGAAAAAAATAGGAATAAACAGGCTGAGCATTGGTGTTCAAAGTTTTAATGATGATATTTTAAATTCAATAGGCAGACTTCATAATAGTGCATGTGCCATTAAAACAATTGAAAATGCTAAATCTGCTGGTTTTGAAAATATTAGTATAGATTTAATGTATGGGCTTCCAAACCAAACTTTAAAAATTTGGGAAGAAACACTTGATATTGCAAATAGCCTTGATATTCAACATATTTCGCTTTATGGACTTAAAATTGAACACGGTTCAAAATTTTATAAAAAAACTCCAAAAAACTTGCCTGATGACGATTTGCAAGAAATTATGTTTAAAACTGCAATTAAAAAACTGAAGAAATTTAAAAGATATGAAATTTCCAATTTTGCAATTTCAAAAAAATTTCAAGGCGTTCACAACCTAAACTATTGGCATTTGGGCTTATACAATGCTTTTGGGCTTGGTGCAAGTGGGTATAATGAATGTGGTAGATATAAAAAAGAAGAAAAGCTTGAAAAATATATCAAAGAGCCAAAAATTAAAAAAGAAAAACGAACAAAAATTGATGAGTTAAATGAAGAAATTATAATAGCTTTTAGGCTCACAGAGGGCATAAACACCAATTATATAAACAAAAAATTTGACATTAATTTTGAGGAAAAATATTCTGATATTTTAAACAAATATATAACTTCTAAGCACATTAAAAAAACAAAAAACGGCTTTTGTTTAACAACAAAAGGGCTTTTGGTTTCTAATTATATTTTAAGCGATTTTTTAATTTACTAATCTAATTCGCCTAAAATATCATTTTCTTTAAGAGTTTCTGTGAAAATATTAGTCAATTCTTGAGAATATTTATTGCCAGCACCTCTTCTAATTTCTTCAACTGCTTCTTTAATACTCAATGCCTTTCTGTATGGTCTATCTGAAGTCATTGCATAGAAGCTATCTATAATTAAAATAATTTGAGAAATTAGAGGGATATTTTCGCCTTTAATGTTGAATGGATAGCCAGAACCATCCCAATTTTCGTGATGGCGTTCAATTAAAGGAATAATATCTTTAATATTTGCAATTGGTTTTAGAATTTCTTGAGCAGCAACAACAGGATGAGCCAAAACCATTTTCTTTTCTTCATCTGTTAATTCGCCTTTTTTGTTCAAAACATCGGCAGGAAGTGTTGTTTGCCCAATGTCATATAATAAAATTGCAATTTTTAGTTTATCAATTTCTTCTTTGCCTAAGTCAAATTTTTTCGCAACTAAAGTTGCCAAATTAACTTTTTCTTGAGAAGTCCCCTTTTGGTAGTTTGCAATTGTATTTGCATAAATTGTGTCTGCAACTTTGTATAAAATTTCTTTAGCAGAAATTCCTTGATTAACAGAAGCCTTGTTTTTAAGCTTTTTAGTAAGCTTTTGTGCCATAATTTCATCAAATGGGATTCTGTGTTTTTCCAAAATTTCAACAAAAGCATCAATTGCAATTTCTTGCCAAGAAATTTGTCCTTTTGTTTGTGCTAATTTAACTTGGTTTCTGCCATTATTTTTAGCAAAATACATTGCTCTATCTGCAATTTCAATTAATTCATCAACATCTGTTGTGTGTTCTATGAAAGTTGCAACACCTATGCTTGCAGTAATTTTTTCAGGACCTTCAACATAAGTGTTTTCAATTGTTTTTCTAAGCCTTTCAGCTGCTATCATACCACCTGCTGCGTCAATGCCTGGAAGAATAATGCTGAATTCTTCGCCACCAATTCTAGATGGAATATCTATACTTCGGGCATTATCAGCAATTGCTTTAGAAATTGCAGAAATTGCTTTATCCCCTGTTGTGTGCCCATAGACATCATTAATTTGCTTAAGGTGGTCTAAGTCTAGGGAAATCAATGTAAATGGTTGGTTAAGCCTCAAAGAACGTGAAGCCTCACGGTTTATGGCATCTTCATAAAATCTTCTGTTAAATAAGCCTGTCAAAGCATCTGTAACTGCTTGTTTTTTAACGGTTTCAAAAAGATTTGAAATTGTTATTGCAAGCTCAATTTGTCTGCCATATACATTTAAAAAGTTAATTTCAGCGTCCATTGGCTCAGGTCTAGCAGAAAATACCACCAAACAACCAAAAAATTCTTTTGAGCTGTATAATGGGCGAACCATGAAACATTTTGATTTTGCATTCTTTTTAATATTTTGAGCAACAGATTCTTCCATCCAAGGGAAAATTTCCATCAAAAGCTCATCATAGCGATTTTGATAGCCAATTTTGCTACCGATTATAATGTCATTTAATTCGCCAATATGTTTAAAATTAATTTTTTTAGAATATAGGGAATCTTCAAAATAATTATCAAGATGTTCAGTAAAATCGTTGTGCAAGAATGTTCTATATGCAAACCATTCGCCTGTTTCGTCTTTTCTTTTTTCTAAAATACAGCTATAAACATAGCCAAATTCAGTTTGCAAACCTTGAACGATAGTTTCTAAAACGCTGTTTAATGGCTTTGAAGAATTCATCATATCCCAAACGTTTTCAAGAGTAATAAGAGTTTGATTTACTCTATTCAATTCAACCGTTCTTTGCTTAACTTCAGCTTCTAGAAGTTTATTTTGATGATAAATTTCAACAACACTAACGCCGTCTTTTGCAAGTTTATCTTCAACTTGTTTTATATTATCTATGCTTTTCTTAAACCAATCAGAAATACTCATATGGTTAATTATAACATTTTTTTTAGATATTTGAAATAAAAATATACATAAACTTTAAATTAAAATAAATTTGTATTATAATCATAAAAAAAATTGAGGGAAAAATGGTTAATTCAGTAGTATTGGTAGGTAGAGTAGGGCAAGACCCAGAAACAAAATTTTTTGAAAGTGGAAAAGTTAAATCAACATTTTCTGTTGCAGTAAATCGCTGGAATTCTAAAACAAAAGAAGAAACAACTGATTGGTTTAATGTTGAAGTTTGGGATAAACAAGCAGAAGTTGTTGGCGAATGGGTAAAAAAAGGCTCATTGGTTGGTGTTGAGGGCAGACTTGCCGTTAATAAATGGAAAGCACCAGACGGAACTGAAATTGAAAGATATATCATAAGAGGACAAAATGTTCGCTTAATGGGTTCAAAGAGAGATTCTCAACAGGCTTAAAATGCTTATTAATAACATAATAGGAATAATTGCAGACGACCTAACAGGTGCTAACGATACAGCACTGCAGTTTTATTTGCGTGGATACAATACAGAAATTATTTTAAACCCAGAAAAATTACCTAAAACCATTAAAAATATTGATGCTTGGGCAACTTCAACAGAAAGCAGAAATATTAGTGCTGAAATTGCCAGAGAAAAAACAATTGAAGCTTGCAAACTTTTTAGAGAAAATTTTGGAGTTGAATTTTTCTACAAAAAAATAGACTCAACTCTAAGAGGGAATGTTGCCGTTGAAATTCTTGCAGCACTTGAAGCAACAGGAAAAGATATTGCAATAATTTGTCCAGCATTTATCCAAGAAGGAAGAGTAACAGTTGGTGGCTATCAACTTGTTAAAGGTGTTCCAATTGAAAGAACAGAGGCCGCCAGAGACCCACAAGCACCTATTTATGAATCAAACATTGTAAATATTCTAAAACATCAATTAGATGAAAATGAAGGCGAGGGCGTTGCTCTTATTGAACATTCTATAATCACAAAAGGGGCTGGTCCAATCACACTTAAAATTAATGAATTAGCAAATAGTGGCAAAAAGCTTATTGTTTGCGATGCACTAAGTGTTGTTGATATTGAACAAATTGTTCTTGCAATTAAAAAATGTTCTTTTGATGTTTTGCCTGCTGGCTCTGCTGGGCTTGCTCAAGCTTTGGCCCAAGCGTGGAGTGAAAATAATCCAAAATCAATTAAAATTCCAAAAAAATTCCCTCCAAACCCAAAATTAATCCTATCTGGCTCAGCAACGCAACTTACTGCTTTGCAAATTAAAAAACTTCAACTAGACGAAGAGTTTGATAATATCTACATTTTAGGCTTGCACTTAAGCGATATTTTAGATGGTTTAAATTCAACAATTTTATCTAGAGTTGAAAGCAACCTTATTAAAAATAATATTGTAATTGTGCATGTTGGAGAAATTTCAACAGAATTAGAAGATGAAGAGTCCAAACAAAGAGAACGTCTAATTGACGAAGGAATCACAAAAGAAGATTTGGCTAAAAAAATTACAGATTATTTAGCAGAGCTTTTAAAAGCAATGTGCGAAATTAAAGAATTTACACTAATCACAATAGGTGGAGAAACTTCTTATAAATGTGCTCAAAAAATTCAAGCTGAGCATTTAACAGTTTTAGATGCCGTTTTGCCTGCCATTCCAATTTGCCTTGATTCGCAAGGAAAATTAATAATCACAAAATCTGGAAACTTAGGTGGTGCAACAACATTAGCAGAAATTATTAAATACTTTAAACATCATGAATAGAATTGGAATTACAACTGGAGATAAATTAGGAATTGGCGAAGAAGTGCTTGAAAAGGCCTTAAAGTCGCTTAATTTGCCAAAAGAAAATGTTGTTATTATTGGCAAAAATCTTAATTTAGGCTATGAAACAATTGAAATTAATGATAAAGATAATGGCGATTTTTGTTTTAAATCAATAGAAACTGCTTGCGAATTGGCACAAAAAGGCGAAATTCAAGCAATTGTTACTGCTCCTGTTTCTAAAGAAGTTTTAAACAATTCTGGATATAAATTTTTAGGTCAAACAGAAATTTTAGAGCATTTTTTAGGCGAAAACGATAAGAAAGCTGAAATGCTTTTTATTGCAAATGACCTTAAGGTTATGCTTTTAACAAGACATTTAGCCTTAAAGGATGTGCCAAATGCCTTAAGTGAAGAAATTATTGTTGAAAAAACAAAAAGATTTTATAATTTTTTAGTTGATTACTATAATATAAAATCTCCAAAAATTGCCTTATGTGGGCTTAATCCACACATTGGAGAGGGTGGACTTTTAGGAGATGAAGAAGAAACTATTTTAAAACCTGCTGTTTTAAAACTTCAAAAAATAGGAATAAACATTTCAAATCCAATTAGTGCTGACGCACTTTTTGGAAAAATTGGAGAAAAATATATAAACAAGGAAAAACAAGAATATGATGGCGTTTTGGCTTGCTATCATGACCAAGGGCTTTGCCCAGTTAAAGCTTTAGCATTTGACAGAGTTGTTAATACAACAATAGGGCTTCCAATAATAAGAACTTCGCCTTCTCACGGAAGTGCTTATGATATTAAAGGATTGGGAATTGCAAACCCAAATAGTATGATAGAGGCAATCAAACTTGCCATTAATTTGGAGAAAAATAATGCTTAACACACTTCCAATTTGGCAAAAAAATCATATTGAAGACTGCCACGCAAGAAATATGTTTCTAGGAAAAGATGTTCTTGAAGTTGGTGGAGAAACACCACCAGAGATTGCAGAGCACTTGGGAGCAAAAAGCTGGACTTGTGTTGACCCTGCTTTTCATAAAGACGAAATTATTTCAGATAGATATAAAAAAATTAAGCAACCTATTGAAGATTTTTGCCCTAATGAAAAATATGATTTAATTTTTTCTACAAATTGCTTTGAACATATCCAAGACCTTGAAAAAGCTTTTGATAATATGTATGAAATATTAAATGACGGAGGATTCCTGTCTGCCCTTTTAGGGCCTATTTATTCTTGCTATAAAGGACATCATATCTACATTTACTACGCTAAAGACCTTGTTTTAGATTTTAATGATTCAAAACTTCAAGATTGGGGGCATTTATTATATGGTCCTGAAAAATTAATTGAAATTTTGAGCAAATTTTATAATGAGCAAACTTTAAACACTATCAAAGAACAATTAACCAATTGGGATTACATTAATAAGCTATTTTTTGATGACTATATTGAAATAATTAACAATTCTAAGTTTAAAGTAATTGAACTTCGTGATTGGCACAAAAGCAAATATCCAAGCCCAGAAATTCAAAAGATTTTAGGAGAAAAATATAACAAGAAAAACTTTTCAACAGTTAGCATAAAAATGATTCTGCAAAAATAATTATTTGCCCCTCATTTTCATTCTTTCCATAAAGTTTGGACCTTTTGAATCAATAACGCCTGTTTTTCTATCTGGTGCTTTATTCACTTTGTTGAAAGAACTTTCTGGAATAGTCTTATTTATTGTCATATCAGCTTTATCAGGACCTTTTTTAAATTCCGTCATAAATGGTCTTGTATGCTTATAATAATCTGCAGGAAGAACATAGGAATCGCTTCTTGGAACAATATTAAAAGCAATATTTGCCCCTTCAACCAAAAAGTCTGAAAGAACTTTTATATACCAACCACCAAGAATAATAATTGTTAAAAATACAAAAAGAATTTTTGGAGCAGCAGCAATTGTTTGTTCTTGAACTTGAGTAACAGCTTGCAAAATACCAACAACAAGCCCAATTCCAGCAGCAACTAATACGCATGGCAAAGCTACCATAAGCATTACCACAAAACCTTTTGCTAAATATTCCATCAAAATTTCCATCAGTTAAAGCTCTCCACAAGTCCTTTAACAATAAGGCTCCAACCATCAACTGCAATAAATATTAGCAATTTGAATGGCAGAGAAATAATTGTTGGCGACAACATAAACATACCTAAGGCAAGCAAAATATTGGCGACAACAAGGTCTAGCACGATAAAAGGAACATAAATTATGAAACCAATTTCAAATGCTGTTTTTAATTCGCTTATAATAAATCCTGGAGCAACTTCCCAAAGAGTAAGGTCTTCAGGGCTTTTTGGAGGAACACCACCACGTGATTTATCAACAAAAAACGCAAGGTCTGATTCTCTTGTATTTTTTAGCATAAATTCTTTTAAAGGTTTTGAGCTTTCTTTAATAGCTAAAACAATATTTCCATTCTTTTTATAAGGAACTTCGCCTGCTTTGTACATATCTGAAAAAACAGGACCCATTGAATAAAAAGTTAGGATAATAGATAGCCCAATTAAAACAATTGATGGTGGAACTTGTTGTGTTCCAATTGCAGTTTTAAACATTGAAAAAACAATTACATACCTTAAAAAAGGTGTCATACAAACGAAAATGAAAGGCAACAAGCTGAAAGCTGCCATTGTAATAAGAAGCTGCAAAACAGGACTTAAATCTTTTAAAATTACATCCATTCTTCTTCCCTCGCCTCTTCGTTTGCCAATTTGTTTAACAATTTTCTCATAGAAAATGTTTCAATTTCGCCAGCTTGAGATTTTTTCTCAGGCTCAACATTATTTGCTTCTTCTTGTGTGTTTTGAATATACTTTTGCGCAGTTTTAATAGTTTCAGATTCACCTAATTTAGCAAGAAATGTTGTTTTATCAATATCTGACGCAATTAAAAATCTTTCGCCATCAATTTTTATTATATGAAGCGTTTTTCTAGGTGCTAAATTTAAAGATTCTTCAATTTGCATCAGCCCTTTTTTCTTATTGCCTGCCATAATAACAGAGTTTTTCCACACAACAAAAGCAATAACTATAACTCCTATCATTGCCAATGTGTAAAATATGAACGCTGTCATATATTTAAGGGTCATTAATTATCTCCATCATCAAAATCAGAGTAATCAAATTCATCTTCAGGAAGTTGATTTGCTTCACTTGCTTGAGGTTTAGTGTCTTGAATAACTGTTTTTTCAACTCTTGTTTGAGTTTTTGGCGCTGAATAAGTTTCAGTTAATTTAACACCATATCTATCATTTATAATAACCAAATCTCCTTTGGCAACAGTTTTATCTTCAACAACTAAAGAAATTTTGCCGTTGAATGCGTCCATAAGGTCTATTACCATACCATTTGTAATTTGCTTTAATTCGCCTAAAGTCATTTTAACTTTATCAAACTCAGCACTAACCTCAATTTGGATGTCATCCCACATATTTTGATTGTTCATATCATTGCTCCCTATATCATGTTGTTCTTCATCAAGCTCCATAACCATATCTGGGTTAGGGTTTACCTTGAAATCATATAAAAATTCGCCACTTTTTATTGTCATTTTGTTGATTAAACTATTTTCTAATAAGACAATATCGCCACTAGTTAAGCTTTTAAGGTCATTAAGCATAAGTCTAGTAGAGCCTGCTCTAACAGTTAATTGAGTTTTAAAATTATCTGGAACATTAAATTCTACATCTGGTTTTCCAACCACACTTGGGTCAACAAAAGCAGTTGGAATAGAAATTGCAAGTTTTGCAAGCTTGTAATTTCTATATTTAACCCAATAAACTAAATTCCAATTTTCATCAGTTTTTAAATCTTTTTTAGAAATATTTTCAATCGGAACAAAACATTCACTAATAGCTTTGTTTAAATCACTTGCGAAAGAAGACAAAAGATAAGTTTCAAACTCTGTTAAATTCGCTAAATTAAATGCTTTTGAAACTCCTAAAGATTCTTCTAAAAATATTTTTATTAATCCTGAATTAAATCTATAAGTAACATTTTTTGTTTGGTGCAAAATAGCTTTTGTAAAATAAGTTTCGCCTAAAGAAATTTTATCTTGTCTTATTTGCGAATTTTTTGTAACTGAAATTAGCTTAAGAGAAAAATTTTGCTCCCAAAATTCTTCAACAAAATTTTTGACAAGGTAAGTAAAAGTTTTATCAAAATAGTCATAAAACTTTGAAATATCTAATTCTGCATCATTTTTTATTTGTAATTCAGGCACAATTATCCTACTCTACTAATTTAATAAAATTATATTATATGGCAAAGATTGAGGCAATTTTATACATATAATTTAACACTTTTGAAGATATTACCTACCTGATTATAATTTTTATAAAAATTTATAGTATAATTTTTAAAGACGAGGTTTATTATGAGAAAATATATTCCACTTTTTGCACTAACTATAATGCTTACTACAAGTGCTTTTGGAGCAACTTTATCAGAAGAAGCAAAAATTAGATATAACGAATATTACAATAACGGAGTTACTTTATATAAATCTCAAAATTACACAAGCTCAATTACTGAATTTAGAAAAGTTTTAAGAGCTCTGCCTTATGATGAAACAGTTAAAAAGGCTTTAATTTCAGCATATTTGGCAAGGGCACAAGAATTTGCAAACAAGTATGGAAACTTTAAAAAAGCTTCAAACGATATTAAAAGTGCTCTTTTTTATCTTGAATATTGGACAGAGGGAAACAGCGTTGAAAATGCAAATATAATAAATTCTGCCAAAGAAAATTTGAAAAAATTAGAAACAACTATTCAAAATGAAGATGTTATCTATAAAAATGCAATCGTATCAAGACAAATGGGCGAGCTTGCTGCAGCTGCATATGACCTTAAACAATTAAAATCAGAAGGATATGTAAATAAAGCCACAGAAACTTTAGGGGATATTTATAAATCATTAAATAATCAACAAAAAGCTCTTGATGAATATAGAAAAGTTATTAAAACAAACAAAGCAAATTCTTCTGCATATTTTAAATATGCACTAATTATGGATGAAGTAGGAAACACAGATGCAGCTTCTGAATACTACAATTTAGCTCTAAAAAATGGAGAAAATAATCTTCAACTTTTAGAAAATCTTGAATCTTTATGGACATCAAGAATTGAAAAAGACCCAAATAATGCCCAAAACCACACAAATTTAGGAACAGTGCTTCAAAAGAAAAAAGATTATTTAGGTGCAAAAGAAGAATATCTAAAAGCAAGAGCTCTAGACCAAACAGACACAGTGCCATTATATAATTTGGCTTCTTTATATAACGAAATGAACACACCTAATGAAGCTATTTTAGTTTATGACGAAATTTTGGCAAAAGATAGCTCAAATATTACTATTCTTACCTATAAGGCAATTGCACAAGAAAAAACTAAAAATATTAAAGGTGCAATTTCAAGTTTAAAAACAATAATTCAAATTAATCCAAATTCTAAAGAAGCAAAAGAAGCGAAAGAAGAAATTTCAAGAATTGTTATGAGTAATTTTAAAGGGCAAGAGCTTATTGATTATTTAACACTTGAGGCAAATTCTTCTCCAAATGATTTTGGTGCTCAATATAATTTGGCTTATGAATTGCACAAGCAAAATAAGGGTGCTGAAGCTATTTCATATTATGAAAAAGCAATTAGCCTTAATCCAAAATATGAAAATTCATATATTAATTTAGCCCAAATATACCTAAATCAAAATAACACAGATAAAGCTGAAAGCGTTGTCAATAGGGGCTTGAGTGTTCTTGCAACAAATAAAAATTTATTAAATTTGAAAACCGACATTCTAAATCAAAAATCTGGCAATTTATATGAAGCTGGTGGTAAATATTGGGATAATAAAAACTATGATTTAGCTTTAAAAGAATATTTAAAGATTCCAAATAAAACACCAGAAGTTCTTGAAGCAATTGCTTCTTGTTATCTTGAATTAAATGATACAGAAAATGCTAGAAAATATTATAATGAGCTTTTAGCAAAAAATTCTGCTAATAAATCTGCTTTGATGGGTATTGCAGGAAGTTTTTATAAAGACGGAAATTTAGATAATAGTATTTCTTATTATAATAAAATTCTTAGTTTAGAGCCTGAAAACAAAGAGGTTAAAGACACAATTTCTTCAATTAAAAATGAAATTGAAAACAAAAAATTGAACAACATAATTAAACTTTATGAAAACAAAAATTACCCAGAAGCAAAAATTGCAATAAAAGATATTCTTTCTAAAAATTCCAATAATTTATACGCAAATTACTATATGGCAGTTATTTTAGAAGAAGAAAAAAACTACCCAGAAGCAATTTCTTCATATAAAAAAGTTTTGAGCATAGACCCAAATTATTCTCTAGCACACTACGGGCTTGGATTAATTTTTGACAACAGCGAAAAATATCAAGAAGCAGTTGAGCATTATGATAAATTTTTGAGTTTAAAAGCTAAAAAAGGCGAAGCAGATAACTACACAACATTTGCAAAAAATAGATGTGATGAATTGAAAAAATATCTAAATAGCCTTAAATCTGCAAATGGTGCAACTAATTAAAAAGAAGTTGATTTAGCACAAACATCTGCAATTAATTTAATTTGCTCTAAAAGTTCTTTAAGCTGATGTGGATATAAAGATTGAGCCCCATCACACATGGCAATTTCTGGCTTGTTGTGCATTTCTATCATAACGCCATCAGCTCCTGCAGCAACAGAAGCTTTTGCCATAGGAATAACCTTATCTCTAAGCCCTGTTCCATGAGATGGGTCTGTTATTATAGGCAAGTGGGATAATTTTTGAATAACAGGAACAGCACAAAGGTCTAAAGTATTTCTTGTTGTTGTTTCAAAAGTTCTAATACCTCTTTCGCACAAAATAACTTCTCTATTCCCACCAGACATAATATATTCAGCGCTCATAAGCCATTCTTCAATTGTTGCAGATAAGCCTCTTTTTAATATCACAGGTTTATTAATATGACTTAATTCTTTTAATAAGTTGAAATTTTGCATATTTCTTGCGCCAACTTGAAGAATATCAACATATTCATTAAACAATGGGAGTTGATTAATTTCCATAATTTCAGAAACCACACCTAAATTATATTTATCAGCAACTCTTCTTATAATTTTAAGCCCCTCTTCGCCTAAGCCTTGAAAAGCATAAGGAGAAGTTCTTGGCTTAAATGCTCCACCTCTGATTAATTTTACACCCATTGAAGATAATGCCTCGGCACATTCTTCCATCTGTGCCTCGGATTCAATTGTGCAAGGTCCAGCAATAACGCCAACATACCCTGCACCAAATTTTTCGCCATTCACTTCAATTAAAGTGTCATTATTTTTGAAAATTCTACTAACTAATTTATAATTTGAAGTAATTTTAATAACTTCTTTAACGCCATCTAAAAGCTCTAAATCTCTTTTATCAATTAAAGCACCACCAACAGCACCAATAACTGTGTGGACTTCGCCATTTGAAACATGTGCTTCAAAACCACGAGATTTTATGTATGAAATTGCACTTTGAATTTGTTCTTCGCTTGCCCCATGGCTCATTACTATCAGCATAATTTTCTCCAAAATTGTATAAATTCATTATACAATTTGAAATTTATGGAGCAACTTTTTTCGTTAAATATCCTCCAAATTCACCCTCTTCAACATTATCAACCCAAACTTGAGAAAAATCTTTTTCTCCTTGAGGGATTAAAATTTCTTCTAATTTAAAAACAACATATTTAATGTCAAAAAAGTTGATTCTCTCTAGCTTTTCAACATAATATTCGCTACCACCACAATTTTCGCAATATCTTGTTGCAGGCTCAATTTCCCCATAATTCACAACACTATTTCGTTTAATATCACAGTGTTTACAGCGAACAACATAAAAAGATTTTTTTAAATAAGCACCACAATCTGGACAATATCCCTCATCACGCTTTAAAAGTGCGTTTTTGTGGGTGCATTCTCTATTTTTAAACAAAATTTTTAAAATATTCATAAATTCTTTTTAAGAATTAAAATTTAAAAATCAAATTTTGTTTTAACTTGTTCATGATATTGACCACCAGCACAAACAAGCTCAATAACTTTCAAAACAAATTCCCTACTTGCATCAATTCTATTTACTGCAAATTCTTGATTATCTTTGTGGCGAATTGTAATAATTGCACTTTGGTCTTTTTCTGTTGGAATATATAAAGAGGCAATTTCGTTGTCTAGCAAGGCTTTCATTTGCCCTTCATAATCTGGAATATCTTTAATTATACTATGGTAATTTCCATTTAAAGCAAAAATTCTATTGCAAAATAGAGGTTGGCGAGTTGCACGAGGAAGAGCTTTAGGAGAAATATTATATCTATTTACAAAGCTAATTGTATGCCACAAAATGTTAATCATAGCAAGTGTTTTAGCACTATCTACTTCATAGCTAACATTTGAAACAGGAATATTTCTAACTCCAAATGATTGGCGAAGATAGTCTACAACTTGACCAATGTCATCAATCATTTTGCCAAAAACATCATTTGTTAAAATTGTTGCTTGTTGAAATTCTAAAAATTGCTTATACATATGAACAGCAACAAGTGCAGACCTTTCTTGCACAACAGAAGACTTCCTTACAGAAGTTTCTAAATTATCAAAGCTCTCATAGTTATTACGCAATTTCTGCCTCAATGGGTTTGAACATGATTACTCTACAACAAACGGGGAATAAAGTAAAACCATGTTATAAGTTTTATTAACAAAATAGAATACGCACTTTGTATTATTTTTTGCCATTATTATTAAAAATAATTTAAAATAAGAATATGGCGATTAATGAAAATACCAAAAATCTCTTAAAAAACTTTGAAACCTATCTTTCAAAAGAAAGAAATTTTTCAATTCACACAATTAGAGCCTACACGAATGACATTTTTAATTTTATTATTTGGCTAGATAACACTGACCCATTAAAAATCAACACAAAAACAGTTGGAGAATTTGTTCATTTTATTCAAAAAATGAATTTTTCAAGAAAAACAATAGCAAGGAAAATTGCAGGAATTAAAAGCTTTTACACATTTTTATACAACGAAGAAATAATAACCTATAATCCAATTGATGGCGTTATTGTTCCTAAAATGCAGAAAAAACTTCCTCAATTTTTAACAGAAAAAGAAATTGAAAATATTTTGACAAACATAAAAATTGAAACACCCTCAGGATATAGAAACAGAGTTATTTTAGAGCTTCTTTGGGTAACAGGAATGAGAATTAGCGAATTATCTAATTTGAATTATGAAAATCTTAACCTAGAACAAAATGAAATAACTGTTTTTGGAAAAGGTGCAAAAGAAAGAATTGTTTTAATTCCTGAAAAAACAAAAAATCTTTTGAAAAATTACATAAATAATGTTTCTAATCTTGTTTCAAACGCACCACACACGCCAGAATCTCCACTATTTACAAACTATAATGGTTACAGACTTCAAAACCAAAGCATTAGAAAGGCTTTAAAAGAAGTTGTTAATAAAATTGAGCTCCCAAAAAGGGTAACTCCCCATGTTTTCCGTCATAGTTTTGCAACAAAAATGCTAGAAAAAGGTGCAGATTTAAGAATTGTTCAAGAGCTTTTAGGACACGCAAGCATTGCAAATACTCAAATTTATACTCATGTTTCATCTCAAAGACTTCAAAGTGTGTATCAAGAGGCACATCCTAGAGCCTAAATCTTTTGAATGTTGATTTCAAGGAAAAAATAAATAAAATAATATTATGAAGAAAATTTTTCTAACCCTTATTGTTCTATTAATTGCAAATTTTGCTTCATGTGCTGAAATCTTAAATGGCACAATTGTTAGAGTGTATCCAAGAAAACCAATTTCAACAGAAAATTATCAAATTGGCGATTTTGTTTATTTTGTAAATCCAATTGATATGTGGCAAGGAAACGAAATTTTAATTCCTGAAAGCACAGTGTTTACAGGACATATTGCAACTCTTCATATGCCAACTCAAGGCGTTAATGCTTCTATGAGTATGAAAATCAACAAAATGATACTCCCAAATGGCAAACAATATAACATTGACGCAACAATAACTCATAAAGGGAAAGAGATTTTAGGTGGCGAACAAACAAACCCAGCTAGCTACAATACTTCAATTCACTACATTGCACCATTCAGAGGTGTTAAACAATGGGTGCCATCTGGCGAATGGGAATTTGGAAGCCATATAACTTTAACACAGAAAAATGAGCTATATATAACTTTCACAAATAACTTAATTTTGGAAGATTAATATTGTAAATTTATTGCCCTTAAAGGGAAAAAGTTTTATAATTCTAGTAATTGGCAGGAGCTTTAAATGAAAAAAAAGATAATTAATAGCTTAATTTTATTATCAGTTTTGAATATTTTTTGTCTTAATTTAGCTTATAGTGCTAATTATACTTTTACAGAAAAAGAAGATATCCAGCCAAAAGGCCCAAACACTTTAAAAGGTTCTGTAATTTATACCCCTGTTAATTTAACAACAAAAGCAGTAAACAACCAGCCAATAAGCTCTGAAACAATGTATCAAGGTCAAGGTGTTTCAACGACTCTTCCTAATGGCTTAAGCTATAATGGAATATTGGTTGCACCAGCAGGTAGCACTATTTCAGGCTCTGTTGTTGCAATTCAAAAAGCTGGTTTTGCAAACAGAAATGGCTCTGTTTATATAAGATTTAACTCACTAACTAGCCCACAAGGATATAGAATCCCTGTTAGTGCAGTTATCAAAACAAACGACCATTCTGGCGTTTTAACAGGTGGTACAAAAATTGAAGCTGTTAAAAATTACACAACTTCAACTGCTATTGGAGCAGGAAGTGGTGCGTTAGCTGGAACAATCATAGGTGCAGTTTCAGACGGAAGCGTTGGAAAGGGAGCTGCAATAGCTGCTGCAATTGGTGCTGGTAGTGGATTTATTAAAGAATTAGCAGATAAAGGGAAGCCTGTTGAAATTCCAACTGGGGCAACAATAGAAGTTCTTTTTGACCAGCCAATTACAATATCTGCACCTGCAGAATATAATTATTAGAAAATTGGGCGATTTTTTTTAATAAATTTTAAACTAAAAAATAAAAAGACAAAATAATTAGAGGACGATGGGACAAATTTCAAGTAAATACGAATTAGAGGAAGAAAAAATAGGCAAAACACTGCCATCAAGTTTTGATGAAGTAGGCGAAGAAATCACATTCAAAAAAGCCGTTACTATATCAACTGCCTTGCATGCCATAACTCCAATAATCGCTTGGGGTTTGAGTATTATTTTAGCTCTTTTAGGAATAAAATTTTTAGCTTTTGATAAGCCACATATGGCTCAAAGAGATATTGAATTTGTTTTAGTAAATAAAAAAGAAGCACCTCCAATTAACAAAAACACAAAATTGCGTTCAGATAGAAACTCTAGAGCTGGTGGTATTCACGACCCTAAAAGAAAAATATCAGAACCAAGCCCAAATCCAGGCAAGGCGAAAACCAATAAACCTGCAAGTGCTCCTGCTCCTAAAAAAGCCGTTGCAAAAGGTGGTGGAGCACCTAAAGCACCTGTTAAACCAACAAAACCACAACAAAATGTTGCACAAGCTCCAGCAAAACCAATTCCTATGCAACCACCAAGACCAGCAGCACCATTAGTTGGAAAATCTGGTCCAGATATGCCAATGACTCAAATGCCAAAATTGAGCCAAAGCCCAAAAAGCCCATTTTCTGTTGGTGTTCCAAAAACAACACAACCAACAGGAACAGCATATTCAACAGGTGGTGGAACATCTAAATATGGTGGAGGAGCAGGAGGTGTAGCTGGTGGCTCTGGCTTAGGTTCTGGCACAAACTCACTTAGCCCACAATTCTCTAAAGGAACAGGCACAGGCTCTGGCTCAGGCACAGGGCGTGGAACTGGATATGGAACAGGAAGAGGCACAGGTGGTGGTGGATATGGAAATTACGGAAATCCAAGTCCAGGAAACCCATCTGGAGCACCAGGCGTAGATGCCATTAGGCAACCTGACTGGGGTCCATATATGAGAAACCTTGAAAATCGTATTAGACGCAACTGGAACCCTCCAAAGGGCGACACTTCAAAAAGAGTTGTAATGTACTTCAAAATATCAAGAGATGGCAAACTTATCTCAATTAGTATTGCCAAATCTTCAGGAACACCACTTGCAGACCAAGCAGCAAAAGCAGCTATTGAACAATCTGCACCGTTCCCACCATTGCCTCCAGAATACAGAGGCTCAAACATAGACATAGATTTCACCTTTGACTACAATGTTTTAGGTGCAAGATATAGATAAAATAGAAAATGAGGATATAAAATTATGGAACTTTTACTACATTCAATTGCACTAGATTGGCCTGTTTTAACACCAATTTTTATCTGCTCAATTTTGGTTGTTGCAGTTGCAATAGACAGATTTAGCTACTACAGCCAAAACAAAAGAGAAATTGGCGAATTTATTCAAAATCTTCAAAAAGCTCTTGCAAAAAACAATATTGCAGGTGCACAAAGAATTTCATCTCAATTAGGTGGAATTATTTCTGAAATGGTTGATGAAGGTTTGAGAATTTACACAGAACAAAAATCAGGTTTCACAAGAGCTTATGACATTTCAGCTAGCTTAGCAACTAGAAAACTTGAAAAAAGACTTACTATCTTAGGAACAATTGGTGGCGTAGCACCATTTTTGGGGCTATTTGGAACAGTTGTTAGAATTTTGTTCACTTTCCAAGATTTAGCTTCTCAAGGCAACCAATCAACAGCAGTTGCAATGGGTATTGCATCAGCTCTTATCGCAACAGCTCTAGGTTTGGGCGTTGCAATTGTAGCAGTTATTTTATACAACTATTTCCAATCTGTTGTAACTCGCTTTGAATCAGACTTCAAACTTATTAAATTAGTATTTTTAAGCTTTATTGATTCAGACGAAGATGTTCATGTTGCAGGCGAAGCAGGCAATATCGCACTTTAAGGGATAAAAAATGGCAATCAAACTCACAAACTCTGAAGACGGCAAAAAAGCCACCTTCAATGAAATAAACATAACACCTCTAACAGATATTTTCTTAGTGCTTTTAATCATCATGATGGTTATAGCACCAAGTTTTCAATCAATAGACAACAACATTAATATGCCCGAAATTAACTCAGGAATTAGTGTTGAAGAAAAAAATGCAACAATATCTGTTACTAAAGAAGGCGATATGTTCTTAAATGGCGAAAGAGCAACAGATGACAACCTTGAAGACAGCCTAGTTAAAATTATTGACACTCTTCAAGAAAAACAAGTTGTAGTTCGTGCAGATAAAGACACAAAAAGTTCCGAAATTATGAAAATAATGCGTATAGCACAAAATGCAGGCTATGAAAAACTTACTGTTGCAGGAGAGCCTTTGAGCAAAAAAGAACAAAAGAAATTACAAGAAGAAAATAAAGAAGTTGAGGAACAATAATGAAAAGACAAACATTTAATGAAATAAACATAACACCTCTAACAGATATTTTCTTAGTGCTTTTGATTATTATGATGGTTGTTGCTCCAATTTTAGACCAACAAGGACTAAAACTTACAATTCCGGACTATGTTGAAGAAAGTGCAATTCAAAATAAAGAACAAAAAATTTTAACAGTTTCAATTTCTGAAGATAATAAATATTACATAGACAACGAAGAAATTTTCGCAGAAAAATTAAATGAAACGCTAAAAGCTCAAAAAGATTTTGCAAAAGACGGACTTATGATTCAAGCTAAAGGAGATTCTTCTCATAGTGCCGTTGTAAAACTTATGGATGAAGCTAGAAATGTTGGCATTGAAAGCATTTCAATTATAGAAATTTAAATAAATTAAGAGGAAAGGTATGATTTTTAAAGCAATTAAAAAAAGCCCAAAACTATTGCAATTTTTAAAAGTTTTTGGGATTAGTATTGTTGGAATATTTGGTTTTTTATATTTAGCATTTTTATTAATTTTGCCAAATGTTATAAATTTAAATAAATTTATGCCAATGATTAAAGAAGAAATGGCAAAAATTACTCCATTAAAGCTTGATGTTAAAAATCCAAAACTTAAAACAAACTTCAAATTAGGCTTGGGGATTGTTGCAGACAATATTAATTTAAAATATTCAACAGGCGAAAATTTTGTTAATATTGACAATCCAAAACTTGAAATTAATATTCCTCAACTATTATTAAAAACAATAACAATAGACACTATTTATGCTAAAAACATTGATATTTCTGTTATTTTTGAAAAAAACAAATATACGATTTTAGATTATTTTAAAACAGAAGATGCAAACGAAAATGCCCAAGAAACTCCTGATTTAGGAATAAAAATAGGAAAAATTAACACTTCAATTGATAATTTCAATTTAAATTTAATTGATAAAGATATTCAAAAAACATTTAATGCAAACGCAAAAAATACAAAATTAACTCTAAATTCACTAAATTCCTTATATCTTGAAACAGTTGGCGAAATTAAAAAAGTAAATCCAGATAAAAAATATCTTGATTTTGATATTAAATTAAACACAACTTTACCTGAAATAGAAAAGGGCGAAGGAGAAAACAAAAAAACAGCAGAAATTAAACTAATTAATCCATTCGCTACAATAGATAAATTAAGTCCATATTCAAAAGTTTTAGTAGATTTAAAAATTAAAGATTTAGAAAACTTTAACGCACAAGGCTATTTAAAAGTTCAAAATGGAACATTAGTTTTAAACAACGCAAAATTGCCAGAAAGCCACATAAATTCTGAATTTCATAAAAATAAAATCAAGTTTGACACAAATTTATATATTGCACAAAATGAATTTTTTGATGCAGATGGTGAGCTTGAAATTGGCAAAAAACCAAAAATAAATCTTGCAGTAAAATCTGAAAAAGCTTCTTTAAATAACATTATAAAGCACATTGGTGCAGTTTTAACTTTGTTTAATATTGATAATGATTTTAAAAATATTGTTGCAACAGGAGCTATTGTTTCCGATTTTTCTATTAAAAGCGATTTCAAAAAACTTGAATCTAAAGGGCAAATCACGCTTCCAACAGGCTCTATTAAATATCCAAAAATGAACATAAACTTGAATAATATAAAAGCGTTCGTTGACTTAAACGGCAACAAACTCACAATAAAAGACACTTCTGCCCTTTTAAACAACGCAAAATTTGAAGCATTTGGAACAATTGATACAAATTCTAATATGAATATCAAAATCAATTCAGATAATTTAAAAATTTCAGAATTGATTAAACTTGGAGAAAGCCTAAAACTTATTAAAGCAAGCGACCTTAAAGATTTTGCTTTTAATTCTGGCACACTTACAATGACAGGAAATATTGCAGGAAAAATTGAAGAACCAAATATAAAAGGAAATGTTGTAGTTAATTCTTTAGGAATTTTGGTTAAAAGCATAAAAACACCTATAAATATTGCGAAAATAACATTTAATGCAATTCCAAACAAAGACAAATTAAGCTTAAATGGAGGAATTGAAAATTTAATAATTAAACCTCAAGGAACAAATTCAACAATTTCAATTGCAAAAGCAGAAATTATTGGAGATGAAGAAAAAATCAATATTAAACCATTCAATATTTTGACTACAGGAGAAATAATCACTGCATCAGGAAATATTGAAGATTATATGAAAAACCCTGAAATAACGTTTTCTGGAAAAGGAAATGTAACGCCACTTACAGTGCTCTCATTCTTGCCTAACGACATAAGAAAAAATATTACTCACGCTGGAAAAATTCCTGTTGATTTTAATGTAACAGGAACAATAGATAACCTTGATATGGCATTTAATGCCACAGTTAGCCCAACAAACTACATAAATTTTGTTGATATTCAAAATATTAAAGGAACTACAAACAAAATTTCTGCAAATTTAAAATTAGACAAAAATTCTCTTGAAATAACAAACATTTCTTGCCCAAAAGTTATTTCAATTAAGGGAAAAATTGATAATATTTATGCAAAAATTCCAACAATTTCAAATTTAAATGTTGATATCCCTCAAAAACTTAATATTGTTTTAAAGGCACTAGATAATATTTCCCTATCAATAAAAGGAAATATGAATATTCAAGGAGCTATGACAAGCCCTATTATTAATGGAAATTTGAACATAACAAACTTAAATTATCCAAAAATGAAAGTGTCCTCTCCTGCTTTGAATGTTGATTTCAAAAAATCTATAATTTCAGCTAATAGCCAAAATATTAAAGTTGGAAATTCTGATTTTAGAGGTGATATAAACCTTTCTTCAGATTTTTCAAAAGGAATAACTCTAAATAATGTTAATTTTAGCTCTAATTTAATTGATTCAGATGAAATTCTTAAGCTTATGGCATCTGCACCAAATACACAAACAACAGCAGGACCTGCTCCAAATATAACAATTAAACAAGGAAAGGGAACAATTGCCAAGCTAACTTCTGGCAATGCAGTTGTTGAAAATATCAATTTTGATTTCAATATGTTTAATAACTTATTCAAATTAAAAAATCTAACTGCAACAGCATACACAGGGCGTGTTACAGGCAATATTGATTATGATATTGCAAAATTAAAAACAGGAATTGACCTTGTAGGAAAAGACATTAATGTTTCAACTGCAGCTAAAGCATTTGTTGGCTTAGTTGTTCCAACAAGTGGAAAACTAGATGGAATTATTAAAGCAAGCTTTACTGGAGCAACTTTTGATGCTCAAATGAGAACGCTAACAGGAAACACTAAATTTACTGTTAAAAACGGCACAATGAAAGACTTTGTCAGATTTGAAAACTTCTTATTTGCAAGCAATATCCTTTCTCAAAACATTTTAGGATTTAACTTAAATAATGCCATTTCTTCTGTTAAAAGAATAAACACAGGAACATTCAACTTAATGGAAGGTTATTTAACTTTTGGAAATTCTTGGGCAAATGTTAAAGAATTTAAGACACAAGGGCAAAATATGAGCCTTTGGGCAGAAGGAAAATACAATTTGCTCACAAACTATGCTGATATGAATATTCTAGGGCAAATTTCGCAAAATGTTGTTCATACACTAGGTCCGTTAGGAGATTTTTCATTAAACAAAGTTTTAGAAAAAATTCCTGAAAAAGGTTTAATGGTATTAGAAATTGTTAAATCAGTTGCACCTAAAAATCCATTATTAACAAACACAAAACCACAAAATGTTGATAAAATTCCAGCACTTACAACGGGAGCAAATGAAGGTAGCAAAAAATTCCAAGTTGTAATTAATGGCAATGTTGCTTCAACAAAAAGTGTAAAATCATTCAAGTGGATTAATGAGAACCCATAAATTGGCAAAAGCCAATAAATATGCTAAAATTCCACTATGAGTGTATTAAAAATTGTTAAATATGGTGATAAAACACTAAGGGCTCCAAGTAAGGAAGTAGCTAAAATATCTAAAAAAATTCAAAAACTTTTAGATGATATGCTAGACACTTTATATAAAAATGATGGAGTTGGGCTCGCTGCACCTCAAGTTGGGGAAAATCTTAGAATTTTCATTATTGATGTTTCAGACCCAAAAGACCCACCAAACCCAATGGTGTTTATTAACCCAAAAATTATTAAAAAATCTGGTGCAATTAATAGCTATGAAGGCTGTTTAAGTTTTCCTGGCATGTATACAAATGTTAGAAGATACGAAAATGTTACTGTTAAGGCACTTAACCATTTAGGCAAACCATTTATCATTGAAGGCAAAGATGGAACGCTTCTTGCAAGAGCTCTACAACACGAATTTGACCATCTTGATGGCGTTTTATTTATAGACCACGCAAGAAATGTTATGGAAGCTTCTACGCTTTTAAATAAACACGGTTTAGCGCCTTTAGATGAAACAAAATTGCTTAAAGAAGAAGACTTAGAAGCAGAAATTCAATCAAAACCACAAGTTCAAATTGAAGAAGGTGAATAAATGGCAATTAAAATAGTCTTTTTTGCAACACCAAATATAGCCCTAAAAAGCCTTGTTGAACTTTATGCTGACAAAAATTTTGAAATTTTAGCTTTTGTTTGCCAAAATTTAAAACCGTCTGGCAGAGGAAACAAAATTATTAAAAGCGAATTGATGAAATTTGCCGAAGAAAATAATATTGAAACAATTGAAGTTGAAAGAATTTCAAAAAATGTTGAAGTTATTGAAAAACTAAAAAAACTTGAAGCAGATTTTTTTGTAACTTTTGCGTTCGGGCAAATATTATCTCAAGAAATTATTGATATTCCAAAATTTGGAATTATTAATCTCCACGCTTCGCTTCTTCCAAAATACAGAGGTGCAAACCCAATTAGAGAACCTCTTTTAAATGGAGATAAAGAAACAGGCGTTACAACTATGCTAACTAGCCTTAAAATGGATGAGGGAGATATTTGCTTAACGGAAAAAATTCCATTAACGCAAGACACAAATTCTATTGAATTAACAGAAAAAATTGCAGAAATTTCTCCAAATTTAATTAAAAAAACTCTCATTGGGCTATATAACAGAGAAATTACTCCAACACCTCAAAACCACAGTGAGGCAACATACACTAAAAAAACTTTAAAAGAAGATAAAATTTTAAATTTTGAAGATAGTGCAGAAAATTTGCATAATAAAGTTAGGGCATTAATTGATAATTTTACTTGCCAAACAACCTACAAAGGAAAAATTGTAAAAGTCTTAAAAACAACAGTTTGCAAAGATTTCAAAGGAAACGCTGGCGAAGTTTTAAGAGTTGATAAACAAGGAATTTTGGTTGCTTGCAAGGAAGGTTCTCTATTAATTCAAAAAATTAAACCTGAAGGAAAAGGCGAAATGGATGCATATAGCTGGACTTTAGGTTCAAAAATTAAAGCTGGAGATAAATTTGATGAAAACAATTAGAGGAGCAATTACAGCAGAAAACACAATTGATGGCATAAAAGAAGCCACTGTTGAGCTTTTAGACACAATTTTAAGAGAAAACAGAATAAACCAAGATGATATTTTATTCGCAAATTTTAGTGCCACAAAAGACATAAACAAAGCTTATCCTGCAAAATTTGCAAGAGAATGTTTAAACTTTTCAAATGTGCCTATGATGTGCTATCAAGAAATGGATGTTGCTGGTTCGCTTAAAAAATGCATAAGAGTTCAAATAGTAACTAACACGGATATTGAAGAAGTTAAACACGCATACTTAAGAGGAGCAAGCTCTCTTCGCCCAGACCTTAGTAAATAATTAAAGGATTAAAAATGAAAAAAGAATTAATTAATTTTCCATATTTAACAAAGCCAATAAGCCTATATACATTAGATAATGGGCATAAAATAGCTCTTGCTCACAAAGAGGGTGCTTTGGTTAATATTTCAAGCTGGGTTAAAACAGGCTCAATTAATGAAAATGATAAAAATAACGGCGTTTCGCACTTTTTAGAACACCTTATGTTTAAAGGAACAGAAAAATATAAAGCTGGCGAATTTGACAAAATGATGGAAACAAAAGGTGGAATAATCAACGCTGCAACTTGGAAAGACTACACTTTCTACTACATCACAATTCCAAAGAAAAATCTTGATATAGCCCTTGAAATGCACTCAGATATGATGGTAAACATTACTTTACCTGAAGAAGAAATAGGACCAGCATTTGATATAAATGGCGAAATCCCAGAATCTAAAAGAGAAAGATATGTTGTTTTAGAAGAAATAAAAATGCGACAAGATGATAATTGGAGCAAAGTTTATGAAACTTTAAACGATTCTATGTATGAAAATCATCCATATAAAAGAAAAGTTATTGGAACACCAGAAATTATTTCTCAAATTTCAAGAGATGAAATAATGGATTATTACAAAACTTTCTACACTCCTCAAAATGTCTCTACAATTGTTGTTGGCGATTTTGATGAAGAAAAAGTTTTAAACAAAATTATTCAAGAATTTCAATTTAAAAATACAAAAGAAGCTCCAAAAGTTGAAAAAACTATTGAAACAACAATAAAAAATCCTAAAATTATTGAGGCTTATGGCGAAGTTAATTCTGGATATATTATGTTTGGATTTTTGGCAGATAGTGCGAAAAATCTTAAAGAAACCATCGCCCTAGACATAATTTCAACTATATTAGGTTCAGGAAAAAGCTCAAGGCTTCACACAAATTTAATTGAAAAAGCAGAAAAACCACACTATTTTGGTGTTGAAACATCTCATTTTCAATTTAAAGACGGCGACAATTTCTTGATTGAAGCAAATTTTGATGTTGAATTTAAAGACCAAATTGTTGATGAAATTAAAAAAGAAATTAAAAGCCTTGAAAAAATTGAAGAATATGAGCTTGAAAAAGCCAAAAAACAAGCGAAAATTGAATTTGCAAACAACTCAGAAACAGTTGCAAAAATTGGAGATAATATTGGGCACTTTTTAACTGTTGTAGAAGACTTAAACCTTGCCCAAGATTATGAAAAAACAATTGAAGAAATGACAACAGACTATATTGTTGAAGTTGCAAAAAAATATATTACACCAGAAAAATGTGCAATTAGCATACTTTTACCAAATGAGGAAAAATAATGGAGTTAATTAACAAAAACGGAATTGATATTTTAATAAAAAATAATGAAAAAACGCCTAGAATTGCTCTTGTTTGTTGTTTTATGATAAACAAAGCAGAGAAAATTGCTGGTATTAATTCACTTTTTACTAAACTTTTAATGCAAGGAACAAAAAAATATTCAAATGTTGAGCTTCTTAAATTAATTGAAGAAAAAGGAATTGAAATTAATGTTAGATGCAAGCAAGATTACCTTACAGCAAGCGTTTTAACTCTTAATGAAGATTTTGATTTAGGAATGGAAATTTTGTCTGATATTCTTCAAAATTCAACTTTTGAAAATTTTGAAAAAGAAATTCATAAAATGAAAGGCGAAATAACTTCAGACCTAGACCACCCAAGACTTCAAGCAACAGATAAATTTGTTCGTAATATTTTTGATGGGCACTATTATTCAAACACATACACAAAAGTCCTTGAAAATATTGATAGTATTAAAAAAGAAGACATAATGGAATTTCATTCAGATATTCTAAATTCTAAAAAAGTCCTTTCTGTTGTTGGCGATATTCAAAACAAAGAAGAGCTTTTAGAAAATATTTCAAATAAATTTTCTTTTATGAAAAACAACGAAACTGTTGATGAAATTCCAAACATCAATAGTTTAGAAGAGAATAAATTATTTTTTATCCCTAAAAAAGACTCTAAGCAAGCACAAGTTTTAAGAGGATGGATAGTTCCAACATACACAAATGAAGACTACCCTAAAATCGTTGTAATGAACAATATTTTAGGCTCAGCTGGCTTAAGCTCAAGGCTTTTTGTTGAATTAAGAGATAAAAAAGGGCTTGCATACACAGTTCGTTCTAGCTATGAACCTATGAAAAGAGGGGCAATTCTTTATTTTTACATTGCTTGCGACCCAACTAATATCAAAAATTCTTTAGATAGCTTCCAAATTGAAGCAGTTAAGCTTAAAAACATTCCTGTTTCTCAAGAAGAATTAGAGGGTGCAAAAGAAAATATTTTAGGCAGACTTGAATATTTTGCCCAAACAAACATCCAACAGGCAACAATAGCTGCTTGCGACCATATTTTAGGTCTTGGTCTTGATTGGGAAGAAAAATATCGCAAAATGATTGAAGCAGTTACTGCAGAAGATGTTCAAAAAGCTGCAAAATATTTTGCAGGTAATTATGTAACTTCAACTCTTGCTCCAAATGAATTTGAAGGGCTCTGTTCGTAAACAAAGCCCTTTATAAACTTATAAATTAAGCAACTAAATTCAAACTACGGCCACATTCAGAAGCACCAGAACCTTGCATACCTGTTGATTCTGCACCAAATGCTAGTCCATAGCCTGAAGAGCTTGTAATTGATGAATCTGCGTATTTAGAAACGCCTGTAAACGCTAATTTAGTATCATCTTGTTTGCTTGCTTGCATTGAAGCAATTTTTTCTTTTGATTCGCCTGCAGCTTGAACTGTTGCGACATTAACTCCACCCACATAAGGATTTGTCTTTTGAATTTCTAACGACATTTGTAATTCCTTTTCATAACCTCTACATGTAAATAAAGTTTTTTTTCAAAGGAAAAATGCTAAATTTTAATTTTTGTTTACAAAATTTAATATTAATTTAAAAGTTTAGTGATAATTTCAGGAGTATCATCATTCACAAGCACTGTATGCTCAAAATGAGCAGATGGTTTTTTATCTTTTGTAACAACTGTCCACTCATCATCTAAAACAAGAACATCATCGCAACCTAAGTTTACCATAGGCTCAATTGCAATTGTCATACCATTTTTCAAAACAGTTTTTGAACCAACTCTATAATTAAACAAAAATGGGTCTTCATGCATATTTCTGCCAACTCCATGACCACCATATTCACGAACTATGCCCATTTTATTGGCTTTAACAACATCTTCAACAGCCCCAGAAACATCATCTAAAACATTTCCTTGAATCATTTGAGAAATGCCAGCCATTAAAGAAGCCTCGCAAACATCTAAAAGTTTTTGCACCTTAGAATCTATATTACCAACAGGATAAGTCCAAGCACCATCTGCAACAAGCCCTCTGTATGTTGCTCCAACATCAATTGAAATTATATCGCCTTCTTTTAATATAACATTTTTAGATGGAATACCATGAACAACTTGCTCATTTATTGACGCACAAATTGTTGCAGGGAAACCATGATAGCCCAAAAATGTTGGAACAGACTTATGGTCATGAATAATTTCATTTGCAATTTTATCAAGCTCATAAGTTGAAATGCCAGGAGCTATTACATTTTTCATTTCCCTATGAACACGGGCGACTACATCGCCCGCAATTTTCATTAATTTTATTTCTTCTCTATTTTTTCTTGTAATCAAGCTATAATTTCCTTAATTTGTTCCCAAACTTCTTTCATTTGTTTGTTTGCATCAACTTTATTTAAAATGCCTTTTTCTTCAAAATAACCTAATAAAGGAGCAGTTTCATTTTCATAAGTTTCAAATCTTAATTTTGCTGTTTCTTCATTATCGTCATTTCTTTGAGCAATTGCAGTTTTGCAAATGTCGCAAATGCCTTCTTCTTGTGGCTTTTTAGAAAGTAGGTTATAAATAGCACCACATTCTGGGCAATATCTTCTATTTACCAATCTTTCAACCAAAATTGAAGTTGGAATATCAAAATAAATTGCAACATTTTCAAAGCCATAATCTAAATCTGCTTGGATTCCTTCAAGTGCTTTAGCTTGCTCCAAATTTCTTGGAAAACCGTCTAAAACATAGCCTTGTTTGCAATCATCTGCTTGAAGTCTGTCTTTAATAATGTTAGCAACAACTTCAATAGGAACTAATTGTCCTTTATCCATATAGCTTTTAGCTTCTAGCCCAAAAGCTGTTCCTTCTTTAACATTTTTTCTTAAAAGAGAACCTGTATCAATGTGAGGCAAGCCCAATTCTTTAACAATATTTGCTGTTTGAGTGCCTTTTCCACATCCTGGAGGTCCCATTAAAATAAAAACTTTACCCATAATTAATTCCTTTATTGTTGTAAGAAACTTTCGTAATTTTTAGCCAACAAGTGTGTCTTAATTTGGTTGATGAAATCAAGAGCAACACCCACCATAATTATTATACTTGTTGCGCCAATTCCTTGGAATGTTGTAATGTTTGTAACACCAGATGCAACTGTTGGAATCATTGCAACAATACCAAGTCCAATAGCACCGATAAATGTTGTTCTTGTTAATATTTCATCTAATTTATCAGCTGTTGGACGACCAGGCTTAATTCCAGGAATTGCAGAGCCGTATTTTTTCAAATTGTCTGCGATTTCTTTTGGTTGCATAGATGGAATAATTGACGCATAGAAGAATGTTAAAAATACTATTAAGCCAAAATAAATTATGTAATACCAGAAATTATTTGGGCTTAAGAAATAGTGAATGTTTTCTAACATTGTTTTAAGTGCAGGGTTAGCTATATCCATTTGTTGAACAAAGCCTAAAATTGTTGTTGGGAAAAGCATAATTGCAATTGCAAAAATGATAGGCATAACACCACCAGGATTAAGTTTAAATGGGATATTTGTGTTTTGTCCACCATAAACTTTGTTACCTATTTGTTTTCTTGCACTCACAATAGGAACTTTTCTAACAGCTTCTTGCATAACAATTACAAAAACTATTGTTGCAACGAAAATTGTCATCAAAATCGCAAACATAAGTTGCATTTTAGGGTCAGCCGAAACTAATGTCCAAGTATTTTTAATATACAAAGGAATTCCAGCTAAAATACCAACAAAGATTATCAAAGAACCACCATTCCCAACGCCTTTTTCTGTTAATAGCTCTGAAATCCACATAACTAAAACAGAACCAGCAGTTAGAGCAATCATTGAGCCAACATAAAACATTGTTGGATTAACTGCTCCAATTATTGAGCCTGGAAGTTTTGACAATATTGTTACAAATACAAAAGATTGGAAAAGTGCAAGCAGAACAGTAAATTGTCTTGTAATTTGCTGAATTTTGCGTCTGCCAGCCTCTCCCTCTTCTTTTTGTAATTTTTCAAGAGGAGGCAAAATAACTGTCATCAATTGAATAATGATTGATGAAGTAATATATGGCCCAATCCCTAATGCAAAAATTGAAACTTTGCCTAGAGCACCTCCTGAAAACATATCTAAAAATCCAATTAAGTTATTAGCACCTGCCATGTGTTGGAAAACTTCATTATTAACACCAAAGATAGGAAGTTGAACTCCAAATCTAAATAGTGCAATCATAGCAAATGTATATATTAATTTTCTTTTTAAACCGCTTGTTGACCAAGCCTGAGCAAGCTGGTTAATCATTGCTTGCTGATTTTGATTCATTGATTGTTGCATTAAATTATCCTAAAACTACTTCGCCGCCTGCAGCTTCAATTTTTTCTTTTGCACTTGGAGAAGCATAGTGTGCTACTACTTTAACAGCTTTTTTGATTTCGCCGTTGCCTAAAACTCTTAATAATTCAGCATTTTTATCAACTAAATTATTTTTCTTTAAGTATTCAAGAGTTACTTCTTTAACACCTAAAGATGCAATTTTTGAAACATTGATTTCAGCAGTTGCAATAGCAAAACGGTTTTTGAAACCTTTTAATTTAGGCATTTGTCTGTAAGATGGCATTTGTCCACCTTCAAAACCTCTTTTAGAGCTTCTTCCAGCTCTTTGACCTTCACCGCTGTTACCACGGCAAGATGTTTTACCATGTCCTGATGAACGACCTCTGCCAACTCTTTTTGATTTTTTAACAGAGCCTTCTGCAGGTTTTAAATCTTCTAATGTTATCATTTTCTTTTAATCCTTTTAATTAACTTAATTACTCAACGATTTCTACAAGGTGTGGAACTTTTTTAACCATACCCATAATAGTTGGAGATGGTAAGTGTTCAACAACTTGGTTAGTTTTTTTAAGACCCAAAGCACGAACTACTTTGATTTGGTCTTTGCTAGAGCAAATTGTGCTTCTAACAAGTTTTATTTTAATTTTTTGTTCAGTTTTTTTAGCCATTTTTATTACCTATTTCCTTATTTTGTAAGCATTTTATTTAAACTAATACCTCTTGTTTTAGCAACATCATTGAATGTTCTTAATGCTTTTAGGGCATTCAATGTAGCGTTTGCAGCGTTTAGAGGAGATTTTGAGCCTAATGATTTAGCCAAAATGTTTTCAATTCCTGCAAGTTCAAGAACTGCACGAACTGCACCACCTGCGATAACACCAGTACCAGCTGAAGCAGGTCTTAGAATAACGCTTCCAGCACCAGATGTTCCTGTAATTGTGTGAGGAATAGTTGTTTTAAAGATTGGAACTGTAACAAGATTTTTTCTAGCATCTGCAACTGCTTTTTGAATAGCAATAATAACTTCTGCAGCTTTTGCTACGCCCATTCCAACTTGTCCTTTTTTGTTACCAACAATAACAATAGCTCTGAAAGATAGTTTTTTACCACCTTTAACAACTTTTGTTACACGACGGATTTGAACCTCTTGTTCTTTCCATTCTGATTCAACTGGTTCAACTGTTTCAATTTTTCTTTTTCTTGAATTTCTAGCTCTGGAACCTTTTAAAACAGTAACTTTTTCTGCATCTTCTGCTTCAACAGTT
>JAZSMU010000011.1:0-3660 GCA_045536045.1 Candidatus Gastranaerophilales bacterium | reverse complement strand
ATCGTAGCCATGTCGTTCTGTGAGCCAAGGAGTTGTGTGGGTTGGTTGTCTTCCTAAGACCGCTTGGCCTCCGACTTCCAAGCTCTTCTAGTGTAGTTTGTCCTGAAGCTGAAATATCATCAATATAGGCAAATATTTTTCCCTCATACTCGTTTTCTGTTGTGTCTGTGTCGCCAGCTATAAACTTATCCATTGGGATATTGTTCACAATTGCATATTGATAATTAATGTAGCTAAAGCTTCTTCCTAATTCTGGAATTAAGTAATATACATCATCCATCGTTTTTCCTTTTGGTAAGGCTTTTTCAATGTTTCTATAATGTTCTTTCATTTTTTCTGAAAGTTGCTTCGGTGTGTATATTGTAAGTCCATCATATAAATATTTTGCAGTTAAATTTGTCCAATATTCTTCGCTTTTGTCATTCTCTCCTGCTAAATATTTCCCGATAGATTTGCAAATTGCATTCACTTCTTCAAGTGTTGGAATTTTTGAATTTAAATTATTTTTAATATCAGCAAAATTAACTTTTTTACCGTATTTTCTTGTTGTAAATAATTTTACATGCTCAATTCCTGCATCTTTTGCTCTTTTTAAAACCTCTTGAGATAATGTTTCGTTTAAAGCTTCTTCAAAATCTCCACCTTTTTTCTTTGCGTTTTTAATGGTTTTAGTGCAGTTTTCAATAAATTTTTCATAATTTTTTTCTTGGTTAAATAAATTAATTCCCTCTAGCCAACCAACAGGGTAAATAAATTCATATTCACTTAAATCCAACCTTTTTAATGGCTCTTTCATAAGTTTTTCAACATATTCAATTCCCATTTCATCTAGTGGAAAAATCGTCTTATCCTTAACTTCAATTCTAGATAAATTTTTGCTAGTTAAATATCGTAAAGTGTTTCCAAGCCCAATTGGAATTTCTTTTTTTCTTGCCCTATAACAACCATTTGCACCCTGACTAATCAATTCATTTAGAATACTAACGCCTTTCATGTTTGCATATTGCGTCAAAGTCCACATGGTTATTAGTATTTCTTCATTTTTAGCACTAACACCATCTTCCAAAAGCCTTTCTTTAATGTTATTAAACATAATCTCAACATCTTTTTCTTTAATATTGAGGCTTTGCCTAAAAATTTCTTTATGTAGAATTTCTGGTGTTACAACATCTTTCGGTTTACCCAAAAAAGACAATGAATAGGCTTTAATATTGCTCAAGCTAGGTATTGCTTGTTTTGATGTTTCTGACTTAATTGGGTTTTCGGCATGAGAATTTTTCCCAAAAGCATAACTTTTTGGTTTTATGTGGTAATTATTTATATAAATTTGGGAAATTTTATTCATAAACGTTTTAAATAAAACTCATAAATTGAAAATTTTACTCATTTGTTAAGTTTTGTTAAAACAAATTTCTACGCCAAAAGGTTGATTTTTAGTGCATTTTGAAAGTTTTTTATTTATTTTTTATATACTTTTTAAATAACAGGTAGCAAAAAATATTTTTTTTAAGTTTTGTATGTAAGGCAAATAAATTTTTTGCAATAAACACGAAATTTTGGAGAATAACATGACAGATTTTAATGTTGGTAAAAACTTTGGTTTTCAAAAAATTAGAACTGATGTTGCACGAGGCGAAGCTCAAGAAGCTGCATATGTTGCAGAGCAAATGGAAGAGTTAAAAGCTCAAACAGACTTGGCTTTAGACCCATCTGCTGTTATTGGTAAATCTCAAGTTGTTGATAAAACTCCAAAATACGATCCAATTCTTTTAGAAACTGTGTTGAAATTCTTGCGTGAAAAACCAGAAGCCGTTAATACATTTAATAATGCTTATGAAACTGCAATTGAGCAAGGATATAGTGCAACTACTGCAACTGCATTTGCAGAAGAAGCACTTGAACAATTTGTTAAAAATGATGTTGCAAATTCTAAATATGTGCCACCATATGATTATGATTAATCGTGATTAAAAATTCATAATTTTGTTCTATTTTTCCCAATTGATTAAAATATTTTCTTGATATAAAGATTTGAAGTTATATAATTATTTTGTTATGCAAAATAATTATTTGTATTTTTTGGAAGAAAAACCATATTTAAACTTAACTAACAAATGCACTAATTCATGCGTTTTTTGCGTTAGAGATATAAAAGATGATGTTGTAGGTGCAAATTTATGGCTAGGTGGAAAAACCAACCCAGAAGATGTAATTGCACAATTTACAAAAGAAGCTTCAGAAAAAGTTTTAAAAGCTGGGGAAATTACTTTTTGTGGCTATGGAGAACCTTTATTAGAAGTTGATGCTTTAATCTCTGTTGCAAAATTTATTAAAAAAGAATTTCCAAAAGTTAGAATTAGAATTAATACAAATGGGCATGCAAGATTTGCGCTTAAAAGAGATATTTTGCCTGAGCTTGTTGGTTTAATTGATGTTATTTCAGTTAGTCTAAATGCTCAAGATGGTGAAACTTACAATAAAGTATCTAAACCAAATATAGATGGAGCTTATGAGGCAGTTTTAGCATTTATTAAACAAAGCGTTGAGCTTGGTTTTGAAACTGTTGCAAGCATTGTTGTTGGTTTTGATGATAATATATTTATAGACACAAATAAATGTGAAGAAATTACTAAAAGTTTAGGTGCAAAATTTAGAATAAGACAATGGATAAAAGAAGGGTACTAAAATGACACAAACAATTCAAAAATCAGACTTGTCAGTAATTGACAAAATCATGAAACCAAAATCTATTGCTGTTATCGGAGCTTCTACAAAACCAAAAACAATTGGCTCTGAAATTATGCAAAGATTAAGAGACTACAAATTTCAAGGTAACATTTACCCAGTTAACCCAAAGGGTGGCGTAATTGAAGGCTTTGAAGCTTATACTTCAGTTTCTGAAATTCCAGGCGAAGTTGATTTTGCTATTATTATCATTCCTCAAAAATTCGTTTTAAGCGCAATTGATGAATGTAATGCAAAAGGAATCAAAGGACTTTGCGTTATTTCTGCTGGCTTTAAAGAAGCAGGAAAAGAAGGTGCCGAAGCTGAAAAAGAACTTGCTAAAAAAGTTAAAGAATATGGAATGAGATTAATCGGACCAAACTGCTTAGGCGTTTTGAACACAAACCCAGAAGTTAGAATGGACGCAACATTTGCTGAAGCACTTCCAGAAAGAGGAAACATTGGTTTCGTTTCTCAATCTGGTGCTTTAGGAGGTGGTATTCTTAACATTTTGAAAGACTTAAATCTTGGTTTTGCTCAATTTATTTCAATTGGTAACCAAGCAGATTTCAATGCTGAATCAGCACTTGAATATTGGGAAAATGAAGAAGATGTTAAACAAATTCTTCTTTATATGGAATCAATTGCAAATCCATCAAACTTTATAGAATTAGCTACTAGAATTTCTAAGAAAAAACCAATCCTTGCTCTAAAGGCTGGACGTAGTGCTGCAGGTGCTTCTGCTGCTTCTTCTCACACTGGTTCTCTAGCTGGTGCTGATAAAGCTGCAAATGCTCTTTTAGCTCAATCTGGTGTGATTAGAGAATATTCTTTGAAAAACTTATTGTCAACAGCAAAAGTTTTTGATAACTGCCCAATTCCAGAAGGCGATAGAGTTGCTATTATCACAAACTCAGGTGGTCCTGGAATTATGGC
>JAZSMU010000085.1:0-9589 GCA_045536045.1 Candidatus Gastranaerophilales bacterium | reverse complement strand
TGCTCTTGTTAAGCTAGAAAGCTGGAATGGCGGTTATCTTATCGTTTCTATTATTCAAGCTGTGCTTTGTGCAATCATATTTATCAGCATACCGCTTTGGAAAAAAGGAAGTGCAGATAACGATGATGCATCAAAGCAAGTGGAATCAAAAAATATATAAATATTTTAAAATTTTTATTTACTGTTTGGTCTAAAAAATTTGATATTCTCGTTATTTCTGGTTCATCACCTTTGGTTTCAATTCTTGCTTTTTTAACAGGAATAAAAAGAAGAATTGGTTATAAATCTAAAACTTCATTTTTGCTAACTGATGAGGTTGAATTAAACAAAAATCAATACGCAGGAAATATGTATCATGATTTAGTTAAACCATTATCTGAAATTTCATACAAAAACCCAAGAATTGATTTGAATGTTGAATTTAATTTGCCTTTTGAGGGCGAATTTGTTGCTCTTCATCCTGGAGTTAGCAAAATGAGCCTTGTTAAAAATATTTTGAAATGTCCAGCTGAAAATTTTTGGAGAAAATTAATTCAAAAGCTATTAGAAACAGGCAAGCGTGTTGTTCTTTTAGGTGGACCAGACGATAAAGAAATAATTGAAAAATTATCTGATATAAATAATGAAAATTTATTTAATATGTTTGGCAAAACTAAAAATATTCAAGAATTAGCCTCAATAATTAACAAATCTTCTGCTTTTGTTTGTGTAGATTCTGCCCCAATGCACATTGGAGTTTCTTTAGAAAAAAATGTTTACGCTATTTTTGC
Source organism: Candidatus Gastranaerophilales bacterium (assembly GCA_045536045.1). Taxonomy (GTDB): domain Bacteria; phylum Cyanobacteriota; class Vampirovibrionia; order Gastranaerophilales; family Gastranaerophilaceae; genus RGIG1918. The sequence goes on along the minus strand of JAZSMU010000085.1, from coordinate 8,819 downwards.
AGGAACAGACCCTAAAAAGCTAATTCCAAATGAGCCTAATTTCAAAGTAATTAAAAATAAAAATTGTTCTTGCTCTCCCTGCCTTTGGGATAAACGTCAAACAAGCTGTAATGACCCTATTTGTCTTAATATTGACCCAGATGAAATTGTTAATCTATTACAAGCCTAGTAATTCATGTAAATATATGTTAAAATGAGAATGTAAATTTAAAGGTGTTCTTATGTCATTTGGTTTCAACAATATTAATGGACCCCGTCCAAAGCCAACTATTATTGAAGCTCAGAACATGCAAAATAATGGTGGAGGTGGAAATTTAGGGTATTTTGAGCAACAAAGAAAAAAGAGGAAAGAAGCAGAAGAAGATGAAGATATTTTTATAAAAGAAGATGAACAACAAGACAAAGAATCTATTTTTGAAAAAATATTAAAAATCTTTAAGAAAAAATAAGCTTAAAAAAGTTTGTGCTGAATTGGCTCAGGTTCTAAAATATCTGAAATTTGACAGTTTAAAACTTCACAAATTTTGTCTAAGTTGACGTAAGAGGGCTGTGTTCTTCCTTTTGCCCAAGAGTAGACAGTTTGTTGAGGAACATTCAAAATTTTAGCCAATTTATATAGGCTATACCCTTTGTTTTTTAAAGCTGTTTCTTTAATTTTGACTTTCATAGTATACAAATATTATAATATATGAAAATCTTATAATATTTTTTAAAATAAATTATCAACTTTTTGATGTAAAGTAGTGGATTTTTATTTAAAAAAATGGGATTATAATCGTATAATTAAAGTGTATTTAAATAGTTAAAGAGGAAAAAATGAAAAAATTATTTTCGCTAATATTAATCGCATTCTTTGCTACAACACTATCAGCTAGTGCAATTAAAACATACCAAATTTCTGAAGAGGTTCAAGCTGGTATTAAAGAATATAGAAATCAAAACTATGCAGGAGCTATGGCTGAATTTAAAAAAGCTATTGCAAAAAATCCAAATGATTCTTTTGCACATTACTATTTAGGTAATGTTTATGCAGCTATTGGTAAAAATGCTGAAGCTGACGGTAGCTATTCAACAGTAATTACCCTAAACGAAATTCCAGGGCTTGTTATCTATGCTTCTTCTGCTAGAAATTGCTTATCTGATAAGTCTAAATGTGGCGAAATTAAAGAATTAGGTCAAACAGCAGAAATGACAAAATTCGTTCGTTCTGGTCAATTCTTAGACGATAGTGCTAGAGATGAAATGAGAGATAATGAGCTTAAAAACGCAAAAGATATGATTAACAAGGGAAAAGATAGCGTTGATTTTTCTAAATTTAAATATTTAAATGATGCATCTTCTGAAATGCCAACAGACAAAGAAATTGCAGATGCAGTTAAAACACTTGCAAAAGTTGGCTTTAATCCTATCGCACAAAACAATTATTTAGCTCAAACTATGGATAATGGAAATATTTATTCTTTGCAAAATTTAATGAGCAATAATGCAACACCAGAATTGTTGCAAAATTATTTAACAGGTTCAATGTTCACAACATTTGGGATGGAAGGCAACCAAAGAGACTTTTAATGTATAAAGAAGAATTGCCAAAAAATTCTATAATTGATTCAGTCCGATTTGGTAAAATTCAAATTGATACCTCTTTGCTGTTTGATTTTGTTGCGCCAATTATTGGCTACGACAAATATACATATTTTGCACTTATAGACAACACTCCAGACTCTCCATTTAAGTGGTTACAGTCTGTTGGCGACCCAAATTTAGCATTTCCAATAACTTTGTGTAGTTATTTTGATATTGAATATGATATTTCAATTTCAAAAGAAGATTTAGAGTTGATTGGGGCAAATTCAATGGAAGATATTATGGCTCTTAATATTGTAAGTATTCCACTAGGCGACCCACAAGGAGCAACTGCAAATCTTCGTGCACCTATAATCGTTAACATCAATAACAATAAGGCTATGCAAGTCATTTTAAGGGATACAAGTTATCAAATTAAACAACCTCTATTTTAAAGGAAAAAATGTTAATACTTTCAAGAAAAGTAAATGAAAAGTTAATAATTAACGGCAATATTGAAATAACTATTGTTGAAACTGCCAAAAACACAGTTAGAATTGGGTTTGAGGCTCCTAATGATGTGCGAATTTACAGGGAAGAAGTTTATAAAGAAATTTTGAAAGAAAATGCTCGTTCAGAAGTCAGCGAATTAGAATTATTCAACAAAATTGATGTTAAATCTAAGGGCAAAGCTTTTGATATAATTTCAAAATTCAAAAAATAATTATGCAAGGACAAAATAATAAATTAATTTATGCAAAAGAATGCTTTGAGCTCAAGGATTTCTCTTCTGCTTTTGAAATTTTTGATAAGCTTGGTTTAGATTACGAAAAAGGCTTGTGTGCTTTGCTTATGGGTGATGCAACTTTAGCTAGAAATATTTGGCAAAGTGTCAAGAATCCTTGCTTGGGAACTTTGTGGGGGCTTTGCGTTGTTGATTTAATAAATTTGAAATATAGGCAATTGCCATCTTATTTTCAAATTAGGGCGTTTTTGGAAGTTTATTTAAATTTCTTCATAGAAAATAAGCATATAACTTGGGCAGAAAACCTAATCAGTGCTTGGGATGTTTTGGAAAGAACCAACTATGAAACCTGCAAATTTATTGCAAGGGCGTTATTTTTCCATGAATATGATGAACTTGTGATTGATTTTGTTGAAAAATCTAAGCATTATTGCCCACACGACCCAGAAGCACTTTTTATTGAGGCACAAGCTTATGAAAGACTAGGGAAGCCAAAATATTCGCTTAAATCCTTAAATGATTTATTAGAAATTGTTCCAGATTATATGCCTGCACTTGAGATGAAAAAAAGATTAAATATTTCTTAATAAAAAGTGTTATTTTTACACCTTGATAAAGTGTCAAAACTACCATAAATAAAGGGGTTGCAGGATTTTTATTTTTGTGCTACAATATTAGTAGATACTTATCAACTACACAACAAGGAGCATTATGGCAACCGCAAATTTAATTGCGAATATTGTTGTGCGTCCTCTTTTTAAACCTACGAGCATTTACCCCAAAACCGAAGAGGACTCTAGTAAAGTTTTAAATTTAATTACCATCTTGTTATTTATATCGGGCGTTTGTTTTTTGACTTTGTGTCTAAACCGCCCGATATTTGCTTTTGATGGAACAACTTCTGAACAAATTATTCAAACGAAAGTAGAAAATCATATTAAAGCAGTTGAAGTTTCTCAATGGGAAGAATCTATTTTAAAAAAATATAAAGGCAAAAAAGTTTATTTTAAAGCAGATGGCGTTGCTCACATTAGGAAAACAAAATACTTAAATGGTTACCCAACAAACATAAACATTGTTGAAATTAACCCAAATATCAACAAAAATTTGATAATTAAACCTGAAATTGCAGGCGAAAAATTAAATTCAAAGGCTCAAATTAAAAATATTGCAAAGAAAAACAACGCACTTGTTGCAATTAATGGTGGATATTTTAAGCCTCAAACTGGAGTTCCTCTAGGAAGCCTTGTTATTAACGGCGAAACTCTTACAGGTCCAATTTACAACAGAGTTGGAATAGGAATTGAGCAAAATGAAAACGGCACAAAGTTTTCAATGGCTCATGTAAGCCCTTCAATAAAAATTAAAAACTCTATAAAAGAAATTGAAATAGATAACATAAACCAGCCAAGAATGCTCTCAACTTATTCAATTGTTTATAATTCTTTATGGGGCGAATATTCTCCACATGCTCCTAAATATGGCATTAATGCCCTCATTCAAGACGGAAAAATTGTTGATATGTCTGAAAATCCTATAAAAATCCCAGAAAATGGCTATGTCTTGTCTGCTCCGTATGAAAAAATAAACACAATTTTTGGACTTAAAAACTTAGAATTTGAGATTTTGTATCCTGAAGAATTTAAAAATGCAAACCATATTTTAGGTGCTGGACCATATTTGGTTAAAAATGGCAAGGTTTATGTTGATGCAAAAGACGAAAAACTAACTTCAATTGCAGGCAGAAACCCAAGAAGTGCAATAGGCTACACAAAAGATAATAACCTTATAATAATTACTGCAGATGGCAGAGAACAATCATCTGTTGGTTTAACATTAACCCAACTTGCAAACTTTATGAAAAGCCTAGATTGCTATAACGCAATGAATTTTGATGGTGGTAGCTCAACAGTTATGTATATAGGAGGAAGAGTTGCAAACTCTCCTAATGCTGGCTCAAATGGAATTAAAATTTCAAACGCGTTAATTATCAAAGAGGAAATTTAGCCTTTGTAGCTTATAGAAATTGTTGCAATGTTGTCTTTTGTGCTTGTAATTGCCCAACGAATAGGGTCTATCTTTATTTTTTCAAGCTCATTTTTAACGAAATCTAAACTCAATGGCTTTTCAAATTTAATTTCAACTGTTTTTGTTTGAATTTCCATATCGTAATTTTAGCAAAAAAAACTTTTTTTGTGTTTTAAAATGAAAAAGTGTAGGTGTTTTATGAAAATTTCTTTTGGAAAAATTATCCCTGTTAAAGTTTATATTGATGGCAAGGTATCAAATAATCAAGACGATATTGGCACAGTAACAAATATTCTTTGTGCAAATTTAAGACGCCAAAAGCATTATCAAAACACAGATTTAACAGAGCAACAAAGAAGAATGTTTAATGCCGTTGTTTCCGATTATGTTCTCCCGAGAACAGAAAATGACTACAAACCAAATGTAGATACACCTTCAAATGTTGTCCCATTAAACATTTTTAATCCAAAAACAGGAAAAAAAGATAGATACCTAGTTACAGGCAACCATATTCCTGTTGTTCGTGAAATCCAAAATCAATTTGGCAGAGACAAAAAAATACATGGCGACCACGATAAAGCATATAGAGATATGCAATATAAATTAAATGAATTAAAAGATTCTAGAAGTGCAACATTAGGCAGAACTCTTTGTGTTGATGCTAAATCAAATCCAAATGCAAAGCTTGAAAAAGAAAAATTTACAATTTCTTTAATTGATTTTATTGGCTAAAATAAATTCTTAATAAAAAAACTCCTGATTTCTCAGGAGTTTTTTGTTTATAAAATTTTACTTATATTAATTAAGCAAGAATTTTATCTACAACGCCAGCACCAACAGTTCTGCCGCCTTCACGAATTGCAAATCTCATACCTTGTTCAATTGCAACTGGAGCGATAAGTTCAACTTCCATTACAACGTTATCGCCTGGCATAACCATTTCGCCTTCAAATTTGATTGAACCAGTTACGTCAGTAGTTCTGATGTAGAACTGTGGTCTGTAACCTGGGAAGAATGGAGTGTGACGTCCGCCTTCTTCTTTTTTCAATACGTAAACGTTAGCAGTAAATTTAGTGTGTGGTTTAATTGAACCTGGTTTTGCAAGAACTTGACCACGTTGGATTTCAGTTTTGTCAACGCCACGAAGTAAAGCACCGATGTTGTCACCAGCCATACCTTCGTCTAATTGTTTTCTGAACATTTCAACACCAGTAACTGTTGATTTTTTAGTTTCTGTTGTGAAACCAACGATTTCAACTTCTTCACCAACTTTAATTTTACCACGTTCTACTCTACCTGTTGCAACTGTTCCACGACCTGTGATTGAGAACACGTCTTCAACTGGCATCAAGAATGGTTGGTCAACATCACGTTCAGGAGTTGGAATGTAGCTATCAACTGCATCCATAAGTTCCCAAATTTTGTCAACCCATTGGTCAACACCACGACCAATTGTATTGTTAGCTTGAACAGCTTCAAGAGCTTTAAGAGCTGAACCTTTGATGAATGGAATGTTGTCGCCATCGAATTCGTATGAAGATAACATTTCACGAACTTCCATTTCAACTAAGTCAAGAAGTTCTGGGTCATCAACCATGTCGCATTTGTTCATAAATACAACTAATTTTGGAACACCAACTTGGCGAGCAAGTAGGATGTGTTCACGAGTTTGAGGCATAGCACCATCAGTTGCTGCAACTACAAGAATTGCACCGTCCATTTGAGCAGCCCCTGTAATCATGTTTTTAACATAGTCAGCGTGGCCTGGGCAGTCAACGTGAGCATAGTGACGAGCGTCTGATTCATACTCAACGTGAGCTGTAGAAATAGTAATACCACGTGCTTTTTCTTCAGGTGCTGCGTCAATTTCATCAAATTTTTTAGCTTCTGCTTTACCTGCAGCTGCCATAACACCTGTGATAGCCGCTGTTAAAGTTGTTTTACCGTGGTCAACGTGTCCAACGGTACCAATGTTAACGTGTGGCTTGGTTCTTTCGAATTTTTCTCTTGCCATGTTTGTTTTTCTCCTTTTCGTATTTGAGATTTATTCTGTTTTTTTATTTTTAATTTGCCCTTGATGAGATTTGAACTCATGGCCTCTCCCTTACCAAGGGAGTGCGCTACCCCTGCGCCACAAGGGCAGACTTTATTTTGTTTTCAATTTTCAAACGAGGCGCAAGTGCTTCGCACCATCTGTTGTTTCTTTTTACCGAAAGCAACACCGTTGCTTTCTCTTTGTCGTGATTTAAACTGTTTCGTGCCACAAGGGCAGACTTGTTTCAATTAAGTTATATCACTAGGGTTTTAAATAAAAGTTTGGGCAGGGGTGGATTCGAACCACCGTAGTCGTTAGACGGCAGATTTACAGTCTGCTCCCTTTAGCCACTCGGGCACCTACCCATATTTTTTTGTAAATGTTCAATTTCTTGATAAGACAAGAGACATACTCAACTCTCTATATCTTCCTTTTAAATTTGCCGATGGAGGGAATCGAACCCCCAACCTACGGTTTACAAAACCGTTGCTCTACCATTGAGCCACATCGGCATAACTTAATTATTTAATTATTACTCTATAATCTTAGCTTTAACATATTAAACTGTCAAGAAAAATAGTCATACAACAAGAGTAATTTTTTTAATATTTTCTTTTTTCTGTGCCATATCTTTTCTTAAACAATTGTTCAAAGCTTTTTTGGCAATATTCATAGTTTTTAATTGTTGAATCAACTGACCAATTAATTGTCCAAAATGCAGTAGGAGTGCCGATAAAAACAGCAATAGCAACAGTTAAGATTTTTCTAAAGAAATCTACTCTTTTGTGTCTTATTCTATCCCCGTTGTCTTCTTCTATTTTGAGTTTTATGGCTTGCTCTATAAAATGTTCTCTTTCCTCTACTGGAATTTCATCAATTGCAAAAGCATATTTTTGGTCAACAGAGAACACATATTTCTTTTTAGATGAATTTTCTTTTTCGTATTCATCAAATGGGTCATGGAAAACTTCTTGTTTTTGTTGAACTTCTTCAGCAATTTCTTCTTTAACTTCTGTTTGTGCGCCTTTTCCAAATTCTGCTTGAGCATTCTCTAAAACTTCTTGTGCTTCTTCTTCAGACATTTGGAACATGCTCATAGGGGCAATATCTGGAGTTGTGTAGTTAGCATCTGTAGAGCTTACAGTTTCAAATTTAATTTCTCCAGATTCAAGAGTTTTAATTTCTAAAGTTTTAATTTCTTGAATTGTGTTTTCAATTTTAACAGGTTCTTCAATTTCTGGAGTTTCTTCAATTATAGGTTCTTCTTTTTGAGGAATTTCGCCACCATTCATTAGCCTTTGCATAATAAACTCTTCAAGCTCTTCTTGAGTTTTTCCTTCAAAGCCTAATTCTTCTAAATTTTCTTCAAATTCTTCTAAATCCCTTACCGCTTGAGGTTCTTCAACTTCTTCTTCATTTGATTCTTCAAAATCATCAAAATCAACATAGTCTTCCCCATCGCCTTCTAAAACATCTTTAGAATCATCTAAAAAATCAGGTGGAATGGTTACTCCTAGAATATCAACATCTTCAATTTTTTCAAACGCTAGCTTGTTTGAATAATAGTTAAATATTTCTAGTTCTTTTTTTTCTTTTTTTACCAAAATTTGCTCCGGAAATTTATTCCATGTTAAAATTATAAATGATTTAGTACAAAAATGAAATAGTTAAAATAATGGATAAAACAACTTTATTAAATGCGATAGACAAATTAAAACAACCAAAAATTTTAGTTATAGGCGATTTTGCCATTGATGAAATGATATATGGAGATACTCAAAGAATATCTAGAGAAGCTCCTGTTTTAATTCTTCTACATTCAAACACAAACATTATTCTAGGTGCTGCCTCAAATGCTGCACACAATATTTCAACAGTTAATGGTGGAAAAGTCTTAGCACTTGGTGTTTACGGAGACGACTACCATGCTCCAATTCTTTTAAAAACAATGGAAGAGGCTGGAATTTCTACTAAATATATGATTCAAGATACAACACGTCCAACAACAGTTAAAACAAGAATTTCTGGCAAATGCTCTCAAAGTGTTACTCAACAAGTTGTTAGAATTGACAGACAATCTTCTGAAAAATTATCTAAAGAAGTTGAGGACAAAGTTTTAAATGTTATGGAATCTGCAGTTAAAGAGTGTGATGGAATTATTTTATCAGATTATCATTTAGGATTTTTAACAGATAAAATTATTGAAAATGCTATTTCTTTAGCTAAAAAACACAACAAAATTATTGTTGCAGATGTTCAAAAAGAATTTGAAAAATACAAAGGTGTAACTGCAATTACTCCAAATATGCCAGATAGCGAAAAATATTTAGGATATTTCATCAGAAATGACAAAGATTTAACTAAAGCTGGCGAAACAATTCTTAAAGATTTGAATTTAAAAAATCTTCTTTTAACAAAAGGTGCAGAAGGAATGACACTTTTTGAAGC
>JAZSMU010000031.1:0-7069 GCA_045536045.1 Candidatus Gastranaerophilales bacterium | reverse complement strand
ATTTTGTTGGTGGTTTAATTGGTGGTGCGTATGATTCAGCAATTTCAAACACTAAAGCTGAGGGTGATGTTTTAGGTGATGCAGCTGTTGGCGGCTTAGTTGGCGAAGCATATAACTCAACTATTTCATATTCTTATGCTTCAGGAAATATAACAGCAACAGGAAGCAATGTTGGTGGCTTGGTTGGCTGGTCAGATACTACAACAATTACAAATTCATATTCAGAAGGCACTGTTTCTGGTGTTGGCAGTGTTGGTGGCTTAGCTGGTGGTTTATCAGGTGGTTCAATAACATCTTCTCATGCAACAGGAGCTGTTACTGCAACAGGCGATAACGCTGGTGGCTTAGTTGGTTACTTAAGTAACAGTTCAATAACAGAATCTTATTCATTAGGAAGTGTAACTGCAACAGGCTGCAGCTATGCTGGTGGCTTGGTTGGTTATGCCAATACCGTAACAATTACTAATTCATATTCAGAAAGTGCTATAACGGGTGCAAGTTATATTGGTGGCTTAGCTGGATACATTAAAGGAACAAGCTCAATAGATAACACTTATGCGATAGGGGCTGTTGAAGCTTCTGGAGACCATGCTGGTGGCTTGGCTGGATATGTTGCAGGCACAGCAGGTAATATTATAAACATTACGGATTCTTACGCATCAGGAGCTGTATCTTCTGCAAATTATGCTGGTGGTTTAATTGGTTATGCCGATTGGGCAACAATTTCTAATGTTTCTGCTACAGGAGATGTTTCAAATGCAACAAGAATTGGTGGTTTGGTTGGCTCAATTTCAAATAGCTCAATAACAAACGCAAAAGCAGAAGGAGATGTTACAACAACATCAAATTATGCTGGTGGTTTGGTTGGTTCATCAGATGAAACATCTATTGCAAATAGTTTTGCTACAGGGGCTGTTTCTGGTGCAGACTACACAGGTGGTTTAGTTGGCTCATTTATTGGTGCAGTTGGCTCTCCATCAAGCATAACAAATTCTTATGCAACAGGAGCTGTTTCTGGAGCAAACTATGTTGGTGGTCTGGCTGGCTCAATGAGCTATTCAACAATAGACAATACTCACGCAACAGGAAATGTTACTGCAACAGGTGTTAACGCTGGTGGCTTAGTTGGCCAACTATACAACTCTTCAATTTCAGATTCTTACACAGCAGGTACTGTTTCAGGTAAAAACAATACTGGTGGTTTAGTTGGATACTTATGTGCTGATGACAGATTGTCAACTATTTCTAATTCTTATGCAACAGGTGCAACCGAAGGCACAAGCTCTGTTGGTGGTTTGGTTGGTTATGCAAAATCTGAATCCGGTGGCTCTTTAAGCATAGACAACACTCACGCAACAGGGGATGTAACTGCAACAGGAAACTACGCTGGTGGCTTGGTTGGATATGTTGCAGGCTCAACAGAAAACATTATAAACATTACGGATTCTTACGCATCAGGCACTGTAAATGGTGTTGGCGCAGTTGGTGGCTTTATAGGCTATTCACTACTTGCAAACATTTCAAATTCTTATTCATCAGGAAATATAACTGCAACAGGGGACGGTATTGGCGGCTTTATTGGCTCAGCTCAATATGTAACTATGTTTGAAACTTGGGCAGAAGGCACTGTATCTGGTGGAAACTCTGTTGGTGGCTTTATAGGTTCATTATCAGACGGAACAAGTATTACAAATTCTTACTCATTAGGAGCAGTTTCAGGTAAAGATACTGTTGGTGGTTTTGTTGGTTCAATGTCTGATGGCACAATAAGAAATGCATACGCAATGGGCAACGCAACAGGCACAAACCAAGTTGGTGGCTTTATTGGCTCAATGACAAGTGGCACAATTGCAAATTCATTTACAAAAGGAAACGCAACTGGAACAAGTGCTGTTGGTGGCTTTGCAGGATATATGCTAAATGGCGAAATATCAAATTCTTGGACATCTGCAACCGTTTCAAATGTAGCTGTTTCTGGTGGTTTTGTTGGCGAATGCGAAGGTGGAACATTTGTTAACACTCACTTCTTCAACAATGGACGTTATAAATCTAATATCACAGGCGACGCACATGATGCCGTTTGGTTTACAAAATCTAAAAATGTTATGGGTGTTGTTAACACAGGCTACACAGAACCTGTTTGGAAATTCTCATCAACAAACCTAGACCAAACATTTGGCTTCTACACTGCAGACGAAATCGCTGGTGTTCATCAAATTAACAAACGCGAAGCAGAAGCTATGGGCTATACTTGGGTAACTAACGAAAGAGAATTATTGGCTGCCCTAAATGCTAATAAAAATGTTATGTTAGGAGGCGACATTGACCTATCTGGAATAGATTGGACAATGACAACAAGCTTTACTGGAACATTTGACGGTAATGGTTTCACAATTTCTAACCTAACTTCATCAACTCAAGGTTTATTCCACCATGCTGTTGGTAGTGTAATTAGAAATCTAACTCTTGAAAATATTAATATTAATGCAGACTACACTTCAAGAACAGGTAACACGAATATTGGCGGTCTTGTTGGCAACTTTAGAGACGGCACAATTGAGAATGTTCAAGTTTCAGGAAACATTGTTGTAACTTGTAGTGCTGACCTCAACCAAGACGTTGGTGGTGTAATTGGACAAGCATACGATAATGATTCAAGTGCTATGAATATGACTATCAAAAATTCATCTTCATCAGTTAATGTAACATTAAATGTAACAACAGGAACTCAAGGTGTTGCATCTTCTGCTGGTAGTTTCGCTGGAAGCTTAACTATAGGTAACACAAGTGGTGGCACATTAGATGTTTCAAATTCATTCGCAACAGGTGATGTTACAGTAACTGGGGATTCAGATGTTTATTATGTAAGAGCAGGTGGCTTTGTTGGAGATACCTTCTCCTATGGAGATATTGATAATGTGTCTATTAGCTATAAAGAATGCTACGCAACAGGCTCTGTAACAGGTGGAACATACACCGGTGGATTTGCTGGCTATGCCAATATAGACAATGGCGCATTGAGTTTTGAAGACGTCTACGCAACTGGCAATGTAACAGGAGGCAAAGATACTGGTAGCTTCATTGGTGTTGCAACTGCTAAAGAAAATGGAACATTAAATATAAAAGACGCTTATGCAACAGGAAATGTTTCTGGAACAAGATACACAGGTGGTTTCGTTGGTCGTATAAACGCACAATATACCAACAGCACTGTTAACATCCAAAATGCTTGGGCTGAAGGAACGGCAACAGCAACAGGTAGCTCAACTGGTGCAGGTGGCTTTGTGGCATTTATGAGAGCTGACGACTCAGGCATAATTAATATTGACAATACTTGGGCAAAAGGAAACGCTACAAGCGAAATATATACAGGCGGCTGGGGTGGTTACATAGGAAACAACACAAATGGCTCAATTAATATAACAAATTCTTGGGCAGAAGGTAATGCGACTGCAACAGCAGGGCACGCTGGTGGTTTTGTGGGAGGTGTTTTAAATGCAGAAACAACTAGTGGTGGCATCAATATTTCTGGTATTTTCTCAACAGGAGATGTAACTGGTACTTTAAGAGTCGGTGGTGCATTTGGTGTAATTCAAAGCGACCCAGCAGGATTTATCACAATTTCTAATGCATACTCAACAGGAAATGTAACAGCAAATAATAGCACTCCTGATAACACTTGTGCTGGTGGTTTTGTTGGCTCAATTTATGGTGCAAGCATAAGCAACGCATTCTCTTCTGGAAATGTTATAAGCAATGGCAAACATGCTGGTGGCTTTGCTGGTTCTATAATAGATTATTCAACAATACAAAACGTGTTCTCAGCAGGTATTGTTTCTGGTGGTGCAGTAAATGCTGGTGGTTTCGCTGGTAATGTTGGGGATACAAACACAATTTCTAACTACGCATTTAGAGAGCAAACGGGTGCTGTTAGAAACTTCAATGGTATCGGAAATAGCACACTAACAGATGTTGACTATGCACAGTCTGCTAATTGGTTTAAAGACACAGCAAATGTTATGCCAATTATTAACGAAGGGCTAGAAAACCCAATTTGGAACTTAGAAGTCGCAGACGGAACAAGCTTTGCTCTAGGTTTAGAGGGTGCCGTTGGTATTGAAGCTTTAACAGAAACTGCAGCAATTGAATTGGGCTACACAGTTGTTAAAACTGCAAAAGAACTTCAAGAAGCTCTAAATGCTAATAAAAAAGTTATGTTATTTAATGACATTGACCTCGCTGGCGTTGATTGGTCTAATGTTTCAAATTACTCAAATGAATTTAACGGCAACGGCTTTACTATTTCTAACTTAACAGACACTCAAGGCTTATTCACAAGCCTAAACGGTGCAACAGTTAAAAATGTAACTTTGGAAAACTTTACTATAACTTCAACAACTAATGTCGGCACACTCGCTGGAACGGTTAGTGGTAATAGCACAATTGATAACGTTCATGTAGCTGGCGGAAGCGTTAGCCATACAAACGGTAGTACTTACGCTGGTGGTTTAATTGGACGTATAGCTATTGAATACAACGCACCATCTACAATAAAAGTTCTAAATTCAACATCTTCAGCAGATGTATCAAGTGCTTATTATGCTGGTGGGCTTGTTGGTATAGCATCAATATCTATATCAACAGCAGGAGAAATTTTAATTGATAATTGTAGTGCTTCAGGAACTGCCAGCACAAATACTACGCCAAATAATAGCGGTGCGGGCGGGCTTATTGCGCAAGTAAGCAATAATGGAACAGGAACTGTAACTGTTAATAATTCATTCGCAACAGGAAACGTTTCTTCTATTACAGATACCGCTGGCGGTCTTATTGGGCATATGTATAACCAAAATGGCACAATAAACATAACAAATTCTTATGCAACAGGAAATGTTTCTGGTGGCACACTAAGAGTTGGTGGTTTAATCGGTTATGCGCAAAACAACTCTTCTGGAACAACAACAATAGACAATAGCTGGGCTTCAGGAGATGTTTCAGGGAAATCCAGAGTTGGTGGTTTGATTGGCGAAACATACAACTATTCAGGAACTCTGGACGTTACTAATTCTTATGCGACAGGAAACATCACCGCTACAAGTAGCTATGTGGGTGGTTTAATTGGTCTTGCAGAAAACTATAAAGGCACTATTTCAAACTCTTGGGCAACAGGAAATATAATATCTTCTGGTTCAGGTGTTGGTGGATTTATTGGAAGGGCAAGTTGTGGTTTAAATATTATTGATTCATATTCAACAGGCAATGTTTCTGGTGTAAATGAAGTTGGTGGATTTATTGGTTTATTAAAAGTTTTAGAAAATAAAACAACTAATATTTCAGACTCCTATGCAACAGGCTCCGTAGAAGGCTCTGGCGATGAAATTGGTGGCTTTATTGGTAGTGTTGAAAATAATACTGATAGCACATTAAATATCACAGATTCAGCAGCAACTGGAGATGTTTCTGGTGCAAACCAAGTTGGTGGCTTTATTGGAAAAACAGGTCAAGATGGAACAATAAACATAACTGGCTCTTCAACAACAGGAGCTATATCTGGTGCAAGCAATGTTGGTGGCTTTATTGGATATGCTGAATTCCCTAATTGCACAATGACCATTACAAATTCATTCACAACAGGAAATGTTACTGCAACGGGCAACTTTGCTGGTGGATTTATTGGCTATGCGTATGGTTGGTCTGGCACTCTAAATGTTTCTAATATCTACACTTCTGGAAATGTTTCTGGTGTAAACTATGTTGGTGGCTTGTTCGGTGAAGCTAGTGTAGAAAGTGCTAACGGTATTAATGTTTCTAATGCATATACAACAGGAAATGTTTCTGGCACAAGCTATGTTGGTGGTATTGCTGGTAATGTTTATAATTGCAATGGCGACACAATTAATGACCAAATCGTGTTCTCAAATGTTTACGCTTCAGGAAAAATTACTGCAACTGCAGGTGTAGTTGGTGGTTTAGTTGGTTCATTAAGTGGCGCAACAATAACAAAATCATATTTTGACGGAACAGTTGAAGCTGAAGGTGGCGACAATGTTGGTGGTATTGTTGGCTCTATAACAGGCGAATTATCTGACATCATCTTCAAAGGAAATGTTAATGCAACATCTTCTTCTAATGTTGGTGGTATTGCAGGAACATTAAATTCTGGTTTAGTTACTAAAGCAACAGTTATAGGCAGAGTTACTGGCAGAACTTATAGCGACACTTTACAAAGCAACACAGGTGGCGTTGTTGGCAATATGACATCTGGCACAATTTCTGACATTTTAATAGACTCAAATGCAAATATTACAGGACATGGCTATGTTGGTGGTGTTGCTGGAAAAGTTACTGATGGAACATTTAATAATATTGAAATCAATGGCACAATTCAAAGCACAGCTTCAGGAGTAGGTGGCGTTATTGGCACAGCAGAAAGTGCAACAATTAGCAATGTTAAAATTGGCGAAAGTGCAACAATTAAAGCTACAAATGCTTATGGCAGTGCTGGTGGTGTTCTTGGCTCTGCTGATAGTGCAACTATTTCTAATGTTGAAATTTTAGGAACAATTGAAGGTGCAAGTACTGCTGTTGGTGGCGTTGCAGGCTCTATGAACGGCTCAATTCAAAATGTTCTAATTGGCGAATCTGCCACTATTTCAGGAATGGGCTTAGTTGGTGGTGTTCTTGGAACAGGTGGTGCAACAATTTCTAATGTAGATGTTTTAGGAACAATTACAGCCACTAGTGGTTGTGCTGGTGGTGTTTCTGGCTGTATGGGTGGTGGTGCAATTTCTAATATTGAATTTGCAGGCTCAGTTACTGGCATAACAAATGTTGGCGGTATTGTTGGTGTTATGATGAATATGTCTGCAGGTTCTGCAACAGATTTCTTAATTGAAAACATAACTTCAACAGGAACAGTTTCTGGCGACACTAATGTTGGTGGTGTTGTTGGTAAAGCTCAAGGTATTACAAATAACACAAGCATAAACGCAACAATTAGAAATATCACAGCTTCAAGCACAGTAGTTGGCACAGGCGATTATGTTGCAGGCGTAATTGGCTCTGGTAG
>JAZSMU010000068.1:0-19177 GCA_045536045.1 Candidatus Gastranaerophilales bacterium | reverse complement strand
CTGGTGCAGGAATGGGTTGCAAAAAATGCAAAGAGCTTGTTGAAAAACTATTTAATGAGGAGCTAAATAGTGCCCAATAAAATTGTTTATTTAGACAATAATGCAACAACAAAAGTAGATTCAAAAGTTCTTGAAGCTATGCTTCCATATTTTTCTGAACACTATGGAAATCCATCAAGTATTTACCATATGGCACATGATGCCCATATTGCTATAGATAAGGCAAGAGAAACAGTTAAAGAATTTTTTGGTGCTAAATCTAAAAATGAAGTTGTGTTCACAGCTTCTGGCTCTGAAGGCATTAATATGGCAATTCGTGGAGCACTAGCCATTAATAAAGACAAAAAACACATCATAACAACAGTAGTTGAGCATGCAGCAGTTATAAACCTATATAAAACATTAGAAAATGAGGGTTACAATGCTACTTATTTAAATGTTGATAATAATGGCGACCTTGATTTAGAAGAATTGAAAAACGCCATAAAAGAAGATACTGCTCTTGTTTCTGTTATGTGGGCAAATAATGAAACAGGTGTTATTTTCCCTGTTGAAGAAATTGCAAAAATTGTTAAAGAAAAAAATCCAAACACAAAAGTTTTTGTTGATGGCGTGCAAGCAGCAGGCAAAATCAAAATGGATTTAGCAAATACAGAAATTGATTTTGTTTCAATTTCTGGTCATAAATTTCATGCTCCGAAAGGTGTTGGAGCTTTATATATCAAATCTTCAAATAAAATTCCAGCTTTAATTGTTGGAGGTCATCAAGAAAGAGCTCTAAGAGCTGGAACAGAAAATGTTCCATATATTGTTGGGCTTGGCGAAGCTTGCAGATTAGTTATGGAAAATTTTGACGAAAACCAAAAGAAAATTGAAAGATTGAGAGATAAATTGGAAAAAGGCATTTTAGAAAATGTTTTTAATGCAAGACTAAATTCAAAATCTAAAAATAGAGTTTCAAACACAACAAATATTGGCTTTGAATATATTGAAGGCGAAATGATACTTCTGCATTTTGATGAAGTTGGAATTTGTGCAAGCTCAGGCAGTGCCTGCACTTCAGATAGTCTAGAACCAAGCCATGTTCTAAGGGCTATGAATGTTCCATTTACATCATTACATGGAAGTATTCGCTTTTCTTTATCACACTTTACAACAGAAGAAGAAATTGATTATGCAATTAAAGTCATTCCTCCAATAATTGAAAAAATTGCTTCAATTTCGCCATTTCAAAAAGAATTAAAAGCTTTAAAAGAAAAAAATTAAGGTTTTTGATAAATACCAGGATAAAGCATATTCCAATCATCAAAAATTTTGTGTTTTTTGAAATAATTATCATCTGGGTCTGTAATAATAAATCCTTTTGGATTAACAATTTCTTTTGCTTTTAAAAGTGTTTCAACTTGTTCAGCCTCTGGCATATACATAAGAACATTATTCATCACAAAAACATCATAAGTTTTTTTGTTTTTTTTCAAAAAGTCTTGAATGCTTGTATCCCAGACAAAAGCTTTAGATTTAAGAGATTTTTTAATAAAATTAGTTATCTCTGGCTTAAATTCAGCTCCTTCATACCAAATACTACCATCGCTTTGCCTATTGTTAAAGCTATCCATAGCGATATTAAATTCTTCAAGCATATTCGTATTATAAAAAATTGCTGAATTTTCAATGTCTTTATCTGTTAATTTTGGACCTAAATCAACTCCATTAAATTCAATAATTTTAGATAATTTTTTTGGTTGTCCTGCAATTGTATAAACCGAAGCAGCGAGAGAATAGGCTTCTTCGCCATGACCTATCCCAACAAGCAAAAAGCTAGGTTTTTTTCTGTTTTCTAAAACTTTTTTTAATGTATATTCAATATTTTTATAATTTTCTGAAGGAGTTCCATAATATCTTCCTCTTCTAAAATGGCTAGAAGCTCTTATATTACTGGTTTTTTCAAAATAATCATAAGTTGGGTGCGATAAAAAACTAGGCGAAAAAGTTTTTTTCTCGCCCGTTTTATTAACATAATTTGAATATGGTGTTTTTAGGTTTGAAATTGATAAAATTTTCATTGTTTCAATTGTTTAAAACCCGAAAAACTATAATTTTGTTATCTTCTGTTTAATTTAGCAAGTAAGCGTAAAATTTCCAAATAAACCCAAATAAAAGTTACCATTAAGCCAAAAGCCAAATACAATTCATAACTTTTGTCTATCATTGCGTTTTGTGCTTTTTCTATGTATGTAAAATCCATAACAAAGTTTAAAGCTGCGATAATAATAACAAGAACACTAAAGCCAATTCCAATGTTGCTTGATGAGAATAAAGAAACAAGCCCTAAATTGAAAAATGATAAAATAAAATGCAACAAATAAATAACCAAAACGCTTAAGGTTGAAATTGAAACAACAGCCATAAATTTTTCTGTTGCTTTGATGATTTTAGTTTGATATAAAACAAGCATAATAAAAAATACACAAAATGTTGATAAAATTGCTTGTGTAACAATTCCTGGATAAGCCCTGTTTAAAAATATTGAAATTCCACCAACAGCAAAACCTTCAAGAAACGCACCCAAAGGTAGCAATAAATTTCTTGTTTGTGGAACAAAAGAACCAACTAAAGCACAAATTAAATAACCAACACTGCCGCCAATTGTTAGAAGGCTAAACAATTCAGAATAATTTTTTAAAATTAATTCCCATTGAATAAAACAACCTGCTAAAACTAGAGCGAATAAAATTAAAGATTTGTTTATAACGCCAGAAACAGTAACAGGATTTGCTGACATATAAAACTCTTGGGCTTCTTGATTATTAATACTGTTAAATATTGGATTAGACATATACCCTCCTTTTTTATTTTATTTTACCATTTTTAAATTCATTTGTTCTTAGCTTAACATTTAATTTATTTTTAAGAATTGTAAAAAACGCTAAAGAAAAACATTTTTTAACCGATAAAACAATTACAGTTGACAAGGAAATGAAATGGCAGGGATTGAAAGCAATTACAATTTTTTCTTAAAAAAATTTCCACCTGAACTTGTGGGAATGCAACCAAACAAAGTGGGAGCACCTCAAGGCACACAAGGCGTTGAAGGTGTGGGTGGTGTTGGGCAACCTAAAGAAGACCCAAAAGCTGAAGCTAAGAAAATGGAAGTTGCACGAATTGCAGAAGATGCTATGCAAGAATTGCAAATTGATGAATCTTCTGAACGTGATTTATTTTTGAATGACATTAAAAAGAAAATGTCTTAATTTAACCTTTAATATATCCTAAAACTGCATTAATGAATGTTAATGGGTGTACTGGGCAACCTGGAATATAAAGGTCTATAGGATATTTTTCTAAAAATTCTCTGTTTAATTCTTCGCTACTAGCAAAAACTCCACCAGAGATTGCACAAGCACCACACAAAATTATAATTTTTGGGTCTGGTGTTGATTTTAAGCAATTATCAAGAGCATATGCCATATTTTTTGTTATAGGTCCTGTTATAACAATTCCGTCTGCATGACGAGGACTTGCAACAAAATCTATTCCAAATCTTCCCATATCAAAATTTACATTAGAACAAGCATTTAATTCCATTTCGCAACCATTACAGCCACCTGCTGAAACTTGTCTTAGTTTTAGAGAGTGAGAAAATATTTTAACTATTTCTTTTTTTGTTTGAATTGCAATTTTCTCAAATTCTTCTTTTGTTGTTTCTTCTGTAATAATTAAAGATTTTTTGTCTGTTGCTCCCAATTTATAAAAGTTTGAAAAATCTATTGCAGAATTTTCGCAAATATTTTTGCATTCGCCACAAAATGTACATTTTGCCATATCAATTGATAAAGGATTTAATTTTAAGGCACCTGTGGGGCAAATTGAAAGGCATTTATTACAAGAAACACAGTTTTTGTTGTTCAAAACAGGAAGTCCTCTAAATTGCTCTCTCATTGGTGCATTTTTAATATCTTTAATATATTGTTTTCCTTGAAAAATTTTTGTTTTTAATGTGTCAAACATTTTTGCTCCTTTTTATAGGTCAAAACCTGAATATGATAGGTTAAAACTTTTGTTGCATAGTGGGAAATCAGAAATTTCATTATTGCGAACAGCTAATGCTAGCCCATACCAATTGTTAAAAGACGGGTCTTTAATTTTGTAGCGTGAGAAATTGCCGTTATTGTCTGTTATCCCAATATGAACAACTTCTCCTCTCCAGCCTTCTACAATAGAAATTCCTAGAGAATTTTTTTCCATTTCATTTGTTTGAACTTTAATTGGGTCATTTTCCCAATTTTGAAGCTCTTTAAACATTTTTTTAATCATTTTTATAGATTGATTAATTTCTTTATAACGAATTTTAAATCTTGAATTAACATCTCCAACGCCAGTTAATTTCTTTTGTTCAAATTCAAGTTTTGAAATCCATTCATCTGGGAAATTAAAACGAGTGTCTGAGTTAATTCCAGAAGCTTTTGCTGCAAGCCCAACAAGCCCAATTTCTTTTGCTTTTTCTAAGCTAACAACGCCAGTTTTTTCAAGCCTTGAAATAACAGTTGCGTTTTTGAGCATTGTGTGGACTATTCTTTCAACATCTTTTTTAACTTTATTTAGAGTTTCTTTTGCTCTTTCAATTTTTTCATTTTCAATGTCAAAATTTACTCCACCAACATTTATAAAGCCTCTTCCAAATCTGCTTCCAGACCATTCTAACATTGTGTTGATAACCAATGTTCTTGTAGCACCACAAACAGAAGCTCCCATTAAATATGCAATATCTCCAGAAATTGCTCCAAGGTCGCCTATATGTATTGCAACTCTTTCCATTTCTAGAGCAATTTTTCTAATTAATTGTGCCTTAGAAGATATTTTTGTATTAGATAAAGCTTCAACCAATTGTGAATATGCTAAATTGTAGGCAATTGTGCTATCTCCAACAATTGATTCTGCCAATCTATTAGATGGTTTTTCTTGCATAAGTGCTTCAGCACCTCTATTTTGGTAGCCGAGCATAATTTCAAGATGATAAACTTTTTCGCCGTGGCACATAAATCTAAAATGCCCTGGTTCAATAATTCCTGCGTGAATTGGACCAACGGCAACTTGATGCATTTCATCTCCTGCCATTTCAAAAAATTCATAATCATCTTGATTTTTGCGAACAGGTTTCAACCAAGGATGTCCAGTTGGTTCAATATTAAATTCTTCAAAAAACTCTCTTTCAAACATGTGAAAAGCAGGTATTTCAGCTGTTAAAGATGGATAACTTTTTTCATTTTCATTAAAGAATGATGATGAAATATAAATTTCGCCATTAATATCATCAGCCAAAACAACAAATAATTTAACTCCACCTAAAATATTTTGCCCGAAAAAGCCAATAGGGCGAAAATTTAGGTTTTTAATTTCTTCTCTTAAATCATTAATATTAAGAGTTGGTATATCTGAAAGATTAATTTTTGAGTTGTTTTTTGTTTTAATCCAATTCATTTTTTGCCTCTACATTAAAGTTTTAACAAATGCCGTTAAATAAATATTCAACCAATTTGGAATATAAATTCCTAAAACAAACAAAATTATTAGCATAATTATTTGTGGAAAATATGAACCAAAATTTAGTTTTTTGATGTTTTCTTTAGTTAGTTTTGCCTTGTCTTCGCTAGGTTTTCCGAAAGCCATTTTTAAAACCACTCTTCCTATTCCAAAAAGAATGATAGTTAGCAAAAGAACAAACAAAATTGCTAAAAGATAATGATTTTTAATTATCATTTCACGAATTATTATAAATTCGCTTATAAATAAAACTGATGTTGGGAAAGCACAAATTCCTAAAAATGAAATAAGCCAAAGCCAAGCAGTTTTGCTGTCTTGTTGCATTATTCCATTAACAGATTTTACTTTTTTAGAGTTGAATAATTCTAAAATATTCCCAGATGTTAAAAAGAACGAAGCTTTTGCTAAAGAATGACCTATAAGATGAAGAATAACTGCATAATATGCAAAACCTCCTAGTGCCATTCCTATTGTTAAAATACCCATATTTTCAATTGATGAATAAGCCAACATTCTTTTGTAGTTTTTAATGTGATATACAAAAACTGCAGTAACAAACAAAGAAACAAAACCCATAATTAAAAACACAATTTTTGCATAATTAGAACAAGACGCAATTTCCATTATTTTGAAAATTCTAACTATAACTAAAAATGCTGAGTTTAATAATGTTGCAGATAATAAGGCTGAAATTGGAGATGGTGCTTCAGAGTGTGCATCTGGCAACCAATAATGAACAGGTGCTAAACCCATTTTTGTTCCAAAGCCAAAAATCATGAATAAAAATGCAAATTTTAGCCAGTTAATATCAAAGTTTTTAGCATTTTCATATAAAACACTAAAATTCATTGTGTTAATTGCCCCTGTTGCAATATTTAAAAGAATAATTCCAACAAAAGCCATTGCAATACCAATTGAGCAAATAAAAACATATTTCCAAGCGGCTTCAATTGAGTGTTTTGTTTTGTTGAAATAAATTAAATATGCACTTGTAAGTGTTGTTGCTTCAACTAAAATCCAAGAAATTGCAAGGTCGCTACTTAAAATTGTTCCTGTCATTGAAAGAGTAAAAATCATTGTTGCAGCTAGATAATTTCTGATTTTAGAATCTTTAAATTCAAGAGTTTTTAGGTATCCCAAGTTATAAATTGAAACCATTAAAAATACAAAAGATAAAACAAGTAAAAAAATCGTGTTAACAGAATCTAAGCCGAAATATTGAGTGTTTTCAGGCTTTTTAATCATTAATAAAACTGTTACAACGAATTGCAAAATTGCATATAAATTGAACATTAGTTTATCAAAAAAGCTTTTTCTAATGATATACATTAAAACACTAGCAACTATTGGAAATATTAAAATTAAATTAATCATTATTCTCCCAATCCTTTAAATCAGACAAATGCGAAACTTCAAGGTCGTGAAACTCTTTGTTTATAACATTTACAAATAAACCTAAAATATAAATTGCAATAAATACATCTAATAAAACTCCAATATTAACAAGCATTGGCATTTCTTTTGCAACAGATAATGAAAGCAAGAAAATTCCGTTTTCCATTGTGATAAATTCAATAACATTTGAAATAATTTTGTGTTTAATTGTGATTAACCAAAGGCTGATAATTATTGTTGCCACTGAAACTCCAAAATAAATTGGAGCAACAATTTTGCTGGATGAAATTAAATAATGAGAAACCAAAAAACAAGTTAAAAGAATTAAACTTGCTATAACTAAACAATAAAAATGTTGAATGTTTGCTCCCATATCTCTTGTTGTGTTTGTTTTTTTAACAACTTTGAATAAAAATGCTGGGATTACAATTGCTTTAACAATTAATGTTTCAACAGTTAAAAAAGCAAAACTTAAAATATGGTGGTGGTCAAAATTACATAAGCAAATAAGGAATAGCAAAATTCCTTGAGCAATAAGCATTCTAATATGCCCGATAAATCTGCTTGTTGTTGCTATAAAGAGCATTGAAAGCCCGAATAAAATAATTAATCCGTTTGCCATTTAACCTCCAAACATCCTAACAACTGTAAGTGATAGAACAATTAGGGCAAATGAGCTCATAATAAACACAAATTCAAAAATGTGCGAAAGCCTAATTCTTGCCATTCCAGATTCAATTGTTCCTATAATGATTGAAATTAGGATGAATAAACCTAAATAAGCTAAAATATTTAGCCCAAAGCTTAAAGAAGATGGAATTGTCATCAAGCCTATTAAAGAGCTAAATAAAAGCATTTTTAGGGCATTTGCATAAGTAAATAAACCTAAATCTATAGAAGAATTATCTAAAATCATAACTTCATGAATCATAGTAAGTTCAAGGTGTGTTTCGGGGTCATCCATAGGGACTCTTGAGCATTCAATTAAAATCATTAAAAATAAAACTATAACTGCAAAAACTGTTATTAAAATTCCATAATGCCCAGCACTTTTTAAAATATCTTTTAAACAACTTAAAGTATAATTTCCACTTAGTGCCATAATTGAAGCCATTGTTATAAAAAATGCAGGTTCAACCATTGAAGTAAAGCAAGCTTCTCTACTTGCGCCCATTCCTTCAAAACTGCTTCCTGTATCCATAGCAGAAATTATAGAAACAAATTTTCCAAAGCCTAGAATATATGAAAAAGCAATTAAGCCAAAAGGAATATCAATTATTGCGCCATATCCTAAAAATGGAACAAAAAGAGAAGCGAACAACGAAACGCCCAAAGAAACGGCCGGTGCAATATTAAAAATTGAAGTTGTTGTTTTTGAAATTACAAGTTCTTTTTTGATTAATTTAATAAAATCAAATAAAGGTTGGAATATGCTAGCACCTTTTCTCCCACCCCAAAAAGCCTTAGTTTTTTTGATGATACCTAACATCAAAAACGGCATAAATATTAAAATTAAAAGATTAATTATTATCATTTCTTATCCTATAAATAAACTTCCTATAATAATCAAAGCCAAGAAAATTAGGCTGTATTTAATATATGATTGAATGTTTCCACTTTGCATAGTTTCAAATTTAGACAAGAACCATTCATCAAATTTAACCACAGGGTGTAACAAATATGCTTCTTCAAAATCTTCTGTTTGAGAAGAATAGTGTGCAGATTTTGGGAAAAATCCTTTTGGTTTTTCTATATCAAAAATATTTTTGAATAATGGTCTGAACATTATAATAAATGGATGAGCAAAAGAAGAAGCACTATATTGCATTTTATTGTTTGCTCTATTATAGCCACAGCCCCAAGTTTCTTCTTTTGAGATTTTATTTTTTGTTAAATATCTTTTAAGAGTTATAAGAGCAAACAAGAAAACTATAAAAATAGCTGAAATAGTTGCTATTGTTTGCATTAAGAATAAAATAATTACAAAATCTTTTCCTGCTTGAAGAGAATGAGTAACATCAACAATCATATCTGGTGTTATATGGTTGAAAAGCATTATTGGGCAAATTCCTAACACAATAGCAAAAATTCCTAAAATGCTTGTTGGAATAAGCATAGTTTTTTCAGAATCTGAAGAAATATTTTCAGCCACCTCGCTTCTTGGTGTTCCTAAAAATATTGTGCTGAATGCTTTAGTAAAGCAAATTATTGCAGTTGAACCAACTAAAGCCAAAACAGCAATTGATAATAGCAAGGTTAAAATAACAAAGAAATTACTAGATTCTAAACCTACAAACATTGAGGCATAAATCATAAATTCGCTAACAAAGCCATTAAATGGTGGCAAAGCACAAATTGCAATTGAGCCTAAAAGGAATAATTTTCCTGTTTTTGGCATTTTTTTCATTAAACCACCAAGACTTTCAATGTTTTTTGTGTGGCATTTTAGATAAACATTTCCTGTTAAGAAAAATAATAAAGTTTTAAAAACAGAGTGGTTAATTGTGTGCAAAATTGCACCTAAAAAGCCAAATAGAGCCATTGGTGGAAAATTGAAAGAAAGCCCTAACATTCCAACGCCAATACCAATTCCAATAATTCCAATATTTTCAATTGATGAATAAGCTAAAAGTTTTTTTATATTTTTTTGGTTTGTTGCAGAAATTATTCCATACAAAGCTGATATTAAACCAGCAAACAAAACCACAAAAGAAAGGGCTTGAGATGGAGTGCCTGCAAGCATTAACATTCTTAAAATGCCATAAATTCCTGTTTTAATCATAACTCCAGACATTAAGCCACTAATGTGCGTTGGTGCAGCTGGGTGGGCAACAGGTAGCCAATTGTGAAAAGGAATAAACCCTGCTTTAACACCAAAACCTATTGTGGCTAAAGCTAGTGCAAAATTGGCAATTTGAGCATTATTTTCTAAAACAGTTTTAAAAGAATTAAAATCAAAACTTCCAGCATTAATTGAAATAAGACCAAAAGCAAAAATTATAAAAAGCACGGATATGTGCATAAATACAAGATATTTTACCCCTGCTTTAATAACTTCTTTTTTTTCATTTTCAAAAATAACAAGGAAAAATGAACTTAAAGACATAATTTCCCAACAAATAAGAAACATTAAAGCATTTGTTGAGGTAACAACCAAAAGCATTGAGGCAATTAATGTTGTTAGAAAAATAATATGCGAATTTAGGCTTTTTCCTTTGTAATGTTTAAGATAACCATTTGAATAAATTAGCCCCAAAATGCTTATTATTGAAATAATACCTATAAAAATTGATGATAATAAATCAACATTAAAAGTAATTGCCCCAAAAAGTGGATTAAATTCTGGAATAACAAGGCTTAAAGGTTCTTTTGCCCAAAGTGGATAAAAAGCATAAAAAGAACAAATTATAAGCCCAATGGTTGATACAATTGTTGCAATTAAAAGTTTGAATTTTTCGCTAAATAAAAGTGCAAAAATTCCACTTAAAAAGATTAAAAATATTCCAATAAAAAAAGCTAGCATATAATTCCTAAATGATTTAGTGTTTTACATACACTCTAAATCTAACAATGTTTGTAGTCAAGGGAAATTTTCAATAAAATCAAAGAAAAATTTAACTTTAAATTGACACTATTATTAATAATTTTGTATACTAACTTTGTAGCTTTGAGGTTGTTTATGAAAAAGATTTTGTTGTTATTTTTAGCTATGTTTATTATTCTTCCAGCTAGTGCAGAAACGATTTTAATTGAATCTAACTTAAATATGGATAATTTTTGGCAAAAAAATGGTAAAGAAACTGAAAAAGTTATTTCAATTGCAAGAAAAATCATTCACGATAATGGTTTAAAAAGAGCACCAATTATTTTTGATAAAAGCAAAAGCCCAAATGCGAATGCAAACGCTTATACAAAAGCTGTTTCAATTAATGCAGGAATTTTGCCTTATATAGATAATGATGATGAATTTGCATTTGTTGTTGCACATGAGCTTGCTCACACCCAAGATGCTCATCAAGGATTTGTTAAAATTATTGCCATGTATTTTAATTCTAAAAAATATGAATACAAAGCAGATTTAAAAGCCCTAGATTATATGGCAAAATCTGGTTATAACCCTGTCGCAGGAATTATAATTGGCGATAAACTTTTTGATGAACCACTATGGGATTGGGGCTTTACATACACACACCCAAAAGGTTCAAAAAGATTAATTAAAATGTATGAATATATTTACAAAAAATATCCTGCATATTTGAATTCGCAAATGGCTAAAAATGTTGTGTTTGTTGATTTTCAACGCCAATACGAAAAAGAAATCAATTCTTTTAAAGAAAAACAAGCGAAGAAAAATAAAAAATTACAATCTTTATAAAGGAAAACATGAAAAAATTTTTATTATGTATATTAATGGTGTTTTTGGCTGGTTTTCAAAGCGTTTTTGCTGTTGAAAAAATTAAATTGAAGCCACTCAATGAAATTAAAACTACAACAAAAGAATTTCAGCTAGGCAACACTTACAAATTTAAAAATGTAGAAAATGGCGAAATATATACATCAAATGTTGTTTATTATCGCCCAAATGGCTTTTTTGGACAAGAAGCACATGTTGTTTTTGCAAATTTTGTTGATTCAAAAGGCAACCATAAACAAGGAGCAATAACTGTTGTTCCAAAAAATCATGAGATTTTTCAAGAATTTTTAAATGGCGCTTCGCCTTTTTCTCCAGATTGGTTTATTAGAGGTAGTGAAGTTATAATTAAGCCAACACAAGAATTTTTAATTTCTGAAATTAATTCAAATAATGTTGAATTTGCAATAATAATTAAACCAAATGAAACAATTTCAACAACACTTAGTTACCTAGAAGAAACTGATATTGTTTCTTTTGTGGTTGTTAATAATGTTTATAAAAAAGGAAAATTATTTATAAAATCTGGCACAAAAATTTATGGAATTATTGATTCAATAAATGAAAATGGTTGGTTTTCAGACAATGCAGAAATTCATTTTAAAAAATTTGTTGTGCGTGATGTAAACAACAATAAAATCACAATAAATTCAGATTTAACAATAAATGGTTTTGAAATTTTAAAATATAAAGCAAATAGAAAAGCCCAATTCTTCAATTATATTGGTGCGTTTTTTAGAGGCAAAGAAATAGATATTAAAGATATAGATACAGACATTAAATTTACTATAATTTCTAAGTAGCCGAAGCGATTAATTACATTTTTTCAAATAAATTTTATTATTTGAATTATGAAAAAAATTTCTCACCTTGCTATTATTTTGTTAGGCGTGTTTGTTGCTGTGTTTATTTTGCATAAACATTTTACAACTTTTTATATTGTTGCAAAATTTCAAGAGCTTCGCCCACACAAAGGAAATCTTCCCGTTTATTATAAAGGACTTAAAATTGGCTATGCCCACGAAGTGCGTCATAGCAAGGATTTAGGGCATACTTATATGGATATAACAATATCTAAAAAAGGAATGATGTTGCCTGCTAATTCAACCGTTCTTTTGAAAAAAGAAAAAAGGAACAAAAAAGAGAGGGATTTTTTAGAAATTATTTATCCAAGTGAACCAGAGAAAATTCTGCTTTCAAGAGGTTCTGAAATTAAAGGTGTTGCAACGGTTGATGTTGAAGAATATTTGACTAATCAACACCCAGATGAATTGGCACAAATTAAAGAAAATCTTTTAAAAAGTTCTGAAAATCTTGAATATATGTTATCTAGCTTGGGAGATGTTTTTTCTATGCTTTATGACATTTTAGAGGAAAATAGGGGAAATATTAAAACAACAACGGATAATTTTGCCTCAACAACAGGGAATATAGATAAAGTTAGTGGAAAATTTGATAATTCAATTAATCAACAAAAATTAAGCGAATCAGTGAACAATTTGCATACTACTTTTGAAAATATTGAAAATATAACAGAAAATTTAAACCAAACAACAGGAATTTTTAATCCAGATTTATCTCCAGAAATTACAAAATCTTTAAATAACACGCAAGATATTTTAGAAGACGGAAGTGCAATATTGAGAGGCTTAAGAAAAGCACTTTCAAAAACTTTTGGTGGCTTTAGAGTGTTTTTTGGAAAAACTGTTGATGAATAAATTATTGGTTTTTACTCCCACTCTGGAAAATAATAAATTGTAATTTTTTTTCTTGGTTTTAATCTAACATGTCCTCCCATAATGAAATTTGTGAGAGAACCTGTTGGAGGAAGCCAAGTTAGAGCCCATTTTAGAGGGAAAACAATTAGGCTTCTATCTTGCCCAAAAAGCTCATAAGTGTTTGAGAGTTTGCTTTTTGGGACATTTTCAATTTCAAAATTTTTCAAAATAACACTTGCTGGAATCCCGTTCATACCTGTTGAGATTATAATTCCAATTTCTGCTGTTATAATTTCGTCTTTTTTAATAATAATTTCATTATTATAAACAACATCTTCTCTAATTTTTAATTTAACTTTTTGCCCTTCATAAACTTCTTTTTCGTTTCCATAATCTTTAATCAAATTCATTTTTATAGGAATTTTTCTGGTTGAAGAGTAGTTATAATTTGTGTGAGTGGTTGGTTTTTTAGAATTTATTAAAGTTATTGAAGCAAATTCGTCTTCAATTGCAAAAGCTTTTGCACAAAATACAAAGCAAAATAAAAAAATAGTTAAAATAATTTTATTCATATTTTACTTTCTTTTTAAAATCCTTACTTTTAATTTGTTCTTCAAGCTTTTTTCTGTTTTCTTGAGAAGTTAGCAAGAAATTTTGATAATGTTCATTTTTAATATATTCATTCTTTTCAAGAAAATATGGATAAGTCTTATAAATTCTTTCGTAAATATAAGCAAGCCTTTTTGAGGTTAAATTTTTGTGAGATATGAAATCTTGTCTTGTTTGAGGACAAGTTTTGTTTATAAAAGTTATAAGTCCAAGTGGGTTATAACCAGCTTCAACCATAAAATCTATTGCCAATTTATCAAAAATAAGTTCATATTTTTTTGGTGCAGCTTTCATTTTAACTGAGCTTAGCCAGCCTGCAAAAATGCCATCGTAAGACCTATATGCACTTGCTATTTCTCTTGAAATATAACCAGCAAGTTCACTGTCATCTTCAATAAATTTATAGTCTTCTCCATAAACTACAACTTGCCTTTTTGTTAAACTTTTTACTCCTTTTAGAATGTTCTTTTTTGCGTCTTTATCGTAAACAAAAACAATTCTTTTTTGCAATTTGTTTGCATTTAAAATTTTTGCACCAATTTCATCAATTCTTGTTTGAATTTTATTTTCTTCAGCCAATTCTGCTTCAAAAGAAAAACCTTTTAGGCATATACAAAACAAACTTATAAATAAAACCAAAACTTTTTTCATAGTCTAAAATTAGCATATAAGATAAGTTTTGGGCAAGAGAATTTAATATTTAAACATTTTTATACCCCTCTAAAACCATTCTATAATATTCTCTTTTGAGCCGTGCAACATCTTTATTTACAAGCCCAATTGTATAAACTAAAGATAAAATATATTCTATTTTTAATTTTGAATTTTCGCATTCTTCAAAATTACAACTATCAGACGTCAATTCTTGAATTATATGAGTTAAAAACTTTATTGCTTTTATTGGTTTATCTATCTCAACGATGAAATTTTCAAGCATGAATTGTTCCTTTTGTATATTAAAATAGTCATAATGTTTATTTTATTAGGTTGTCTATAATATGTCAATAGACTACTATAATGTTCATGAAGAATAAAACTATAAGTGAATTGAACAATAATATATGTCTTAAAATTAAGCTTGAAAGAATCAAAAGAAATATTTCTCAAGAAGAATTAGCTTTGGCTTCTGGTTTAAATAGAAACACAATTGGCAAAATAGAAAGAATGGAAACTTCGCCAAGTATTGATACTATTGAAAAAATTGCAAAAGTATTTGAAATGAAGTTTATAGACTTAGTGGATGTTTCAAAAGTAAATTTATAATATAGAAAAAATTTAGGAGTAGTTTGTGAAAAACTTTTTCTTGCATATAGAAGATGCACTTATTATTTTATGGGAAACTATGAAAATTTTTATAAAATTTCCAATTATGATTTTGCCCGTGTTAATACCGTCAATTATTAGTGCTTGTGCAACTTGGTATTTTGAAATGTATTTTGACTGGGATAACATTGTTACCTTTGAGGGGTGTTTAAGTCTTTTATTTTTAGTTGGCTTTGTTTGCATTGTTACATATTCCTTTGGTTCGCTTGTAATGTTAGAAATGATAGAGCAAATTGAAACAAACAAAAAACTTAATTTCTTTAGTGCATTGTTTAAAGCATTTAATAAAGATTTTTTTAAAGCTTTTCCTGTTATGGCAGCGTGGGCTTTTCTTTGGTTTATATTGGATATAATTGATATTTTGATATGGAAGATAACAAGAAAAAACAAAAGTAATGGTTTTATAGAATTTGCCCAACTATGGATTCAAATGTTTGCATTCTATACATATCCTGCAATTGTTTGGGAAAATAAAGACGCATTTAGTGCCATTAAAAAAAGTTCCAAAAATATAGAAAATCAGTTTTTTGAACTTTTGACAGGATTATTGTCTGTTAGAGTTCTTGCTTGTATTGTAGCGTTTGTTTATGTAATTGTTGTTCTAATTGTTTGTTATTATTTTAAAGGTCAAAATATAAAATATTCTGCTTTAGATTTAAAAAATCTGCTTATATTTATTTGTTTTGCACGTGCTTTTATAATTTATATACAACAAATGTTTGTTGCGAATCTATATATGTGGAATATGAAATGGGAAAGAGCTGTTATAAAAGCTTATGTAGCTGGTGAACCCAAACCATATTTAAGCGATGTTGAAAAACCTAGTTTGTTAGACGATATACCAGACCTGCTTCTTGTAAGAAACAAGTCTTTAAAACAATAAAAAGCAGGGGTTTCGCCCTGCTGTAACAAATAACAAATGAAATAACAACTTTTGAAAACAAATTACTTTTGAAAGGAGCTTATTTTAGAGCCACCACTTTAACAGCCCCTGTTTGGTGCTCATATATCATACGAAACTTTATATTCTCTTTTATAATCATTAACTGAAATTTGCTTGCCTTCATCTTCTTTAGGAATATCAATTTCAATTTCAACTGAAAAATCAATAATGTCGCCAACTTTTACAGCCACATTTTTCTCCTTTTTTGGTTATATTAAAACAATACACCATAAATGCGTCAAAAGTGGACGTTGATTTTTCAATTTAAATTATTTTTCGTTTAATTTTTCAACAGTTTCTGAAAGTGTTTGGATTAATTCTTTATTTTCTTTCCTGAATTTACCATCCATAGCTTCCATTGCCATTTTTAAGCTTTCTGCAACGCTTATTCCTTTGCCATTTGGCAAAGTTTCATTATAATATTTTTCATCATAAGGAGTTTCGTTTGGAATTCTTCTATTCCAATTTAGGGATTTATCCAAAATTCCAGGAGTGTTGTATCTATGTTTAGAATTAAACACATCTAGCCAATTTAGAATAATATTGTTCGGAGTTTTTGGATTTTTATCTCCTAAAAATAATCTTGCAATTTTTGCTTTTGCAATTATCCAAGGATTGTTCATTTCCATTAATGGCTTTTTAGAAATTCCAAGCTCAGATGTTAGATATTTTGCGTGTGCTTTTGCTTCTTTGTTATCGTAAGATTTTACTTGGTTTAGGTAAATGTCATCATCATGTGTTCCAACCATCCAATAATGACCTTGTTCAGCTTTATTACATTCTCTATAAATATGCTTTTTATTATATGGGTCAGAATATCTAGCATGACGCATTCCAAACAGCCCAAGGTCTTTCATAACCCAAGTAAGAGGAGTTGTTAAAACGCCCATATCTTCTGCAATTAAAAGACTTGCAACTTCTTTATTCAACTCTTCTGGAGATAATTTTTCGCCTTTTTCTTCTGCTCTTTTTGAAATAACTTCTCTGCCTGCAGGGAGAACAATATCTGTTAGCATTTTTGAATATTGTGCCTTAACATTATCAATATTTTTTAATAATACTTTTTTAGCACTATCAAAATCAGAAATACCTTTTTCTTTCAAAAGTTTTCTGTTTTCGCTATTTTTCTCTAAAATTCCATTAATTGGGTCTGGAACACCTAAAATAGTTTCTTCATTAAAGCCAAATTTTTGTAGCTCTTTTAATTCTCCATTCAACATGGTTTTAAATAAATATCTGCTACCACCCATTGCCCCTTTTGGATTTTCTTTATATGTCCATGGGTCAATTAAGCCTAAAACATGGTCTATTCTAACGCCACCTAAGTTTTCCTCAAAAGTTTTGGTATAAAGATTTTTAAGGTATTTTCCACCTTCAGCTAAAGAGCCATCTTCGTTAAACATTTTTTCTCTTGGAATAAATTTAAAGCCCCAAGCTTGCCCGTCAGCAGAAAAAACATCTGGTGGAGCGCCAACAAATTCATCTTTTGTAAATATTTGAGGATTTCCCCAAATATCCATTGAAGAAAAACCAATTGGCTTGTCTGCAATAATGCTAACTCCTTTTGTGTTTGCTTCATTTGCGTCAAACAATTTTGCAAATGTTTCATGGCTAATAATTTTATCAACATAAGCTCTAGCTAATATATCTCTTTCTTCTTGAAGTTTTATTTTTGAAATGTTTGAAGCATAGTCTGCAATTTCTTTTTGTTGAGAATTAACAACAAATTGCATAAATTTATACACTTCAAGGTCTTTTTTGTGATTTGTTTTAATTTCATCTAATCTTTTTTCTTTTTCTTCATCAGAAAAACGAGTGTCAGATTTATCCATCAAAACTTTGTCTAATTCATTTTCCCAATTTTCATAATCAAAATCGCCATGAGTTTGGTATAAAACATAATAAATTGCGTCATTATCAAGCCAAGAAGCATTTTTTGTTTTAAATTGTTCAAAATCTTTTTGAATAGAAGAAATTTTTTCATCATTTTGATTTTGAATCATATTATCATATGCAACCTCAACGGCTTTATATTGAGCAGGAAGAGCATAATCATATATAACTTGGTCAGGCTCAAAAGTTTTTACAATTGTTTTTTCATCTTTTTCCTTTGAATTTGGATTTTCAGGAACTACAACTTCATAATTTTTATTTTGAACAACACTTTCAAAAACCTCATAAGGCAACAATTTTCCCCATTTTTCAGTTGTTAATTCTTTAAGGTCCACTGCCATTTTTTTAGAATACGCAGAGCTATCATATGGAGAATACAAAGGTGGAGAAATAACACCAGCAGGCTCAATCAAAATCCCATCAATTCCATTTTCATATGCAAAATCTATATAGCTTTTTGTGCCAGCGCTAGGTGCCCAAACGCCAATTCCTGTGTCTTCATCTTTAAAAGATGGCAAACTTTGTGTGTGGGTAACAAGGTCAATATGCTCAATTCCCATCTGCTTTTTAGATTCTTGAATAGCAACTCTTGCTTGAATTTTCTCTAGTGGTGTTAATGTTCTTTTAAAAGAAAAATTTGCTCCCGTTTGCAATTTTGATATTTTCATTTCTTCCCCTTGCTGTTGTTGTTTTTATAACAACCGAAAATGGGAAAATTTGCGGGGCATAATTGATTTTGCGAGAGGTAAGAACCGGTTAGGTTCGTGTATATTGTCTTGCAGTTTGAGTATAAATATCAGTATTCAAGAGAATCTCCCCCAGGTCGGAAACGAACCAATGTGATTAATGTTTATTTAGCGGGAGTAGGAAAACGAACCCGATTTTTTCGATTATAATTTCTTGAAATTTGCAACTTTCAAAAAATATTTTTTACATTGTTACTATAACTCTCTTTTAATCACATTTCAAGTCCATTTAGATATCACTTAATCTTCCTTCGTAAATTTATTGCGGCAACCAATTTGTCAAACACCTACTAAAACAGAGGTGAATTTTGCAAAATTTCAAGAGCCGGAAAATATTGATTTCCCGTTCAAAAAATTAAATTTATTTACTAAGAAATGTTAAACATAATAAACTTAATATAACAATAACCATAATTATTTTTTGATATAATGTGTTTAGAAAGTTACTTTTAATTGGGCAGGAATTAATATTGAAAAGAAAAGTAATAAGTTTATTTAGTGGATGTGGTGGACTTGATTTGGGATTTGAAATGGCAGGATTTGAGATTCCAATGGCAAATGAGTTTGATAAAACTATTTATGAAACATTTAAAATAAA
>JAZSMU010000098.1:0-23402 GCA_045536045.1 Candidatus Gastranaerophilales bacterium | reverse complement strand
ATCCATCAAGTCAGAAATTTTAATTTCTAAAACATCTGCCAATTTAAAAAGCTTTCTAAGGCTCATAAATTTTTGACCTCTTTCAACTCTGCAAATATATTCACCCGAAAAACCCAAAGAAACAGCCAAATCAATTTGCTTTAAGCCTTTTAATTCCCTGTATTTTTTTATATTTTCGCCTAATTTTTTTAGCCTTGACATATGACCTATTATTCCATATAATCTAATTTGACATATGACCTATTTGTCCAAAAGGAACTACTCATGCTTGAAAATTTCATAGTTGAACTTGATAAACCAACAAAAGCAATAAGAATTTTAACTCACTTTATTGAAGAATTAATTTATGATAATTGTAATTTTGAAGAATGTGAAAATTCAAAAATAAAAATGAGATATATTTTATCATTAGTTTATGCAATTAAGCTTGTTAATGATGATTTAGCAAAATTGAAAAGAGAGTATTATAAAATTGTTTTAAATGAGTATAAGGATGTTTGAAATGTCAGGCGTTACCTAGTGTGTATACTAAAATTCTCTTTTATAAACTAATGACCAAAATTATAATATTTACCAAAATCATTATATATTTTATCTACACTATTTTTGGCATTATATTTGTCTGCAAATAACAACGCTTTTTGGTAATTTTCTTCTGCCAAATTTGAATCGCCTAATTTGTTATAAATATAAGCCTTTACAGCATATGCATACCAACCAGTTGGATTTTCTGTAATTTGTTTATCAAGTCGTTCTAATGCAATTTTATATTTTTGATTCAAGACATACATGCTTGTTAAACGATATTCGTTTATATTATGTATTTCTAAAATTTCAAGTGTTTTGTCATATTGTCTAACAATATTATATGCAGATTCAGCAGGAATAAAATTTTTATACTTGTAGGTTTTAATGAATTTGTAAGCCTCATCATAATATTCAGCAGATTTTTTGTATCTGTAATTTTTTGAATATAAATTTCCTAAATTGCAATACAAAGCACCTTTTTGCCAAGGAATTATTGATGAATAAATCGCTAATTTTAAACTAGTATCAACTAATAATGCGTTTATGCTTTTTTTATTAGTTTCTGATAAATAATACGCTGCAGGAAGTGAAAGCAAAGCAGGAATTATTTGATACATCATCAAATATGAAATTAAAAAAGTAGAAATTATGATTAAAAACTTTTTCCAAGAAGATATATTTTTATATTTGTTAAAAATTAAAAAAAACGTAATTACAAATAATAACAAGCCAAAAATAAATAAACAAAAGGTTAAAATAATCCAATTATAGCCATTGGTGCCCCAAATTGTAAAAAATAAATCTTTCATTTTTGCCCCTTAATTCTTTTCTAAATTATATTAATTTTTTTAATTAATAACAAGAATTTTAAAAGCTTCATAACAAAAAAGGACAAGATTTCTCTTGCCCTTTCTATTATCAACTAAATATTTGCTCCTGTGGGCATTTCGGCCATTGTTCGGCTAATTCGCCTCGCAGCCTCAATTGTCCTACGTCGCCATCGTACGGTTTCGTTTGCCTCTTACAACAAGAGGCAAACTCACACACGGCTTACGCTTTCTACATCATTCCCA
Source organism: Candidatus Gastranaerophilales bacterium (assembly GCA_045536045.1). Lineage (GTDB taxonomy): Bacteria > Cyanobacteriota > Vampirovibrionia > Gastranaerophilales > Gastranaerophilaceae > RGIG1918. Next base: position 21,801 of record JAZSMU010000098.1, on the reverse strand, counting down.
TGCCACCCATGCCTTGCATTGCAGACATATCAGGCATTGCTGGTTTTTCTTCTGGAATATCTACAACAGCAGCTTCTGTTGTTAATAGCATAGAAGCAACTGAAGCAGCGTTTTCTAAAGCACTTCTTGTAACCTTAGCTGGGTCAACAATTCCAGCTTTAAACATATCGCCATATTCATTATTCAATGCGTCATAGCCATAAGCTCCTGTTTCTTTTTTAACAGCGTCAACTACAACATCGCCTTTTGCACCTGCGTTTTCAGCAATTAATTTTAATGGAATATCAAGTGCTGCAGTTAAAATTTTGTATCCAACTTTTTCATCATCAGATTCAAATGATTTTGAACCTATTTCTTTTTCAAGATATTGTTGAACACGAACTAATGCAACACCACCACCTGGAACAATACCTTCTTCTTGAGCAGCACGAGTAGCATTTAGGGCGTCTTCAATTCTAAGTTTTCTTTCTTTTAATTCAACTTCTGAAGCTGCACCAACTTCAATTACTGCAACGCCACCAGACAATTTTGCAATTCTTTCTTGAAGTTTTTCTTTGTCATAATCTGAATCAGATTGTTCAACTTGGCGTTTTAAAAGTTTAACTCTTTCATTAACTGCTTCTTTTGTTTCATTTCCAACAACAATTGTTGTTTCATCTTTAGAAACAGTAACTCTTCTTGCTTTACCTAATTGATGAACAGTAACATTTTCTAGTTTAATGCCAAGCTCTTCGGTAAACATTTCACCACCAGTTAAAATTGCAATATCTTCTAACATTGCTTTTCTTCTATCGCCAAAGCCTGGAGCTTTAACTGCAACTGCTCTTAAAACTTTTCTCATTGTGTTTACAACTAATGTTGCTAAAGCTTCTCCTTCAACATCTTCAGCCACAATTAAAAGTCCTTTTCCATCACGAGCAACTTGTTCTAAAATTGGAACAAGGTCTGCAATTAGGTTGATTTTTTTATTCACACAAAGAACATAAGCATCTTCTAAGCTTGCTTCCATTCTTTCTGGGTCTGTGATGAAGTATGGAGAAATGTATCCTTTATCAAATTGCATACCTTCAACAACTTTTTTATCTGTTGTAAATGTTTTAGATTCTTCAACTGTGATAACGCCTTCTGTTCCAACGGCTTCCATACAATCTGCAATTAATTCGCCGACAGATTTGTCATTTCCTGCTGAAATTGAAGCAACTTGTGCTCTCATTTCTTTAGAATCAACAGGTTTAGACATATTTTTGATTTCAACAGTTGCAGCTTCAACTGCTTTTGCAATACCTTTTTTAATAACCATTGGGTTAGCACCAGCAGTTAGGTTTCTTAAGCCTTCTTTATAAATAGCTTGAGCTAAAACTGAAGCAGTTGTAGTTCCATCGCCTGCAACATCATTTGTTTTAGAAGAAACATCTTTTAAAAGTTGAGCACCAGCATTTTCTAGTCCATCTTTTAATTCAATTTCTTTTGCAATAGTAACACCATCATTTACAATTTGTGGTGCACCATATTTTTTTTCAATAACAACATTTCTGCCTTTTGGTCCTAAAGTAACCTTAACAGCATCTGCAACAGCATTAACACCTCTTAAAAGTGCTTCTCTTGCTTGCTCATTATAAACAACTTTTTTTGCCATAATATTTTCCTTTACTTATCTTACTCTATTATTGCTAATACATCTTTGATTGATAAAATTTTGTATTCAACATTTTCATATTTAACATCTGTTCCTGAATATTTTGCATAAAGAACAACATCACCAACTTTAACATCCATTGGTTCTCTTTCGCCATTTTCCATAACTTTGCCTTCAGCAACAGCTACAACTTCGCCTTTTTGAGGTTTTTCTTTTGCACTATCTGGAATAAAAATTCCACCTTGTGTTTTTTCAGTATCATCAATAACTTTGATAACAATTTTGTCCATTAAAGGTTTGATTGCCATAATTTTATTCTCCTTTTCTACCCTTTTAACATTATTCTAGTAAATATTTATATTTTATGCCAAATTTTAACAAAAAATTAATTTTTATATCTTTTTAGATAGCTTTAACCACAACAAAACTTCAACAAGTGCTCTGCCTCTATGAGAAATAATATTTTTAGTTTCTTCAGATAATTCTGCCATAGTAACATCATAATTTTCTGGAATAAAAATTGGGTCATAACCAAAGCCATTTTCGCCTTTTGGCTCATATCCAATTTTTCCTTTGCAAATTCCTTTTGTTTTATACAAAATTTCGCCATTTTCATCTAAAAGTGTCATTGCACAAACAAATCTGGCATTTCTATTTTCTTTATCTTTTAAATTGTCTAAAACCTTTTGTATTCTAGCTTCTGGAGTGTCTGCATATCTTGCAGAATAAATTCCAGGTTCATTGTTTAAAGCTTCAATTTCAAGTCCAGAATCATCTGCTAAAAAGAATTTTCTATTTTCTACTTCAACTCTATGTGCTTCTTTAGCTTTAATTAAAGAGTTTTCTTCAAAAGTTTGGGCATTTTCTTCTGGATTAAAACCAGCTGATGGTGCCACAGCAACAACATTGAAAGGATTTGTTATTTCATTAACCTCTTTGATTTTGTGTTCATTTTGAGAGGCAAAAACAATTTCTAACATATTATTCTCCAAATCTTCTAGTGCGAAGATTAAATTCTTCAATTGCTTTTTTTAGTTCATTTTCATCAAAATCGGGCCAGAAAATATCTGTAACATAAAGCTCTGAATATGCAATTTGCCACAAAAGAAAGTTACTTATTCTTTTTTCATTTCCAGTTCTCACAACCAAGTCTGGGTCTGGAATTTCGCCTTTATATAAATTTTTTGAAATTAATTCTTCCGTTATTTCTTCTTCAGAAATTCCACTTGCAACAATTTTTTTAATTGCATTTTTAATTTCATCTCTGCCACCATAATTTATTGCAACTTGAAGATTAACTCCTGTGTTGTTTTTTGTTTTTTCATGAGCATTTTTTAGTGTCTTTTGCAAATCTTGATTAAGTGCTTCAAGGTCGCCTATAAAATTTAAAACAACATTATTTTTATGAAGCTCAAGTAGCTCTCCTGCAATTGTTTGAGCCAATAAATTCATCAAAAAATCAACTTCTTCTTGAGTTCTATTCCAATTTTCTGTTGAAAAAGCATAAACAGTTAAATATTTAACTCCAAATTTCTCACAAGCGATAACTGTTTTTTTAAGAGCTTCAACACCTTTTTTATGCCCCACCATTGTTGGAAGTTTTTTTTCTTTTGCCCAACGTCTATTGCCGTCCATTATAATTGCAATATGTTTAATTTTGTGTGTAAATTCTTCCATAAAACCTTATTCAAAACTCAAAAACAGTATATTACAAATATTAATTTTAACCAATAAATGATATAATCAAATTTATGAATATTTTAACTCTTGGGAACAATTATTGCACAAGAATTTTAAGCGAAAAACTTGCTGAAAATACTGAGAATAAAATTTTTTCAACAACAAATGGTAAAAATGTTAGTTTTGTTGATATTCCTTTGTTATGTTTTGAAAATATCATCCATTTTATTAAAGAAAACAATATAGAACTTGTTATTCCTGTTGATTTTAAAATTATTGAAAGCGAATTTAGCACTTTATGCATAAAAGAAAATATAAGCATTTTTGCTCCGTTTGATAGAGCTTTAAACATTACAGGCTCAAAATCTTTTGCTAAAAAATTCTTTTACAAAAACAATATCCCAACTCCAAAATTTATTGTTGTTGAAAAAATTCAAAGTGCCCTAGAATACATTAAAAATGTTGATTACCCAATTGTTTTAAAGCCAGATTGCCATAGCGAAAATTTAGAAACGGAATTTGCTGAAAATTATATTCAAGCAAAAAAAATTGTTGATAAATTTTGGGCAAATGATGTTGGAGTTATGGTTATTGAAGAATTTGTAGAGGGAGTTGAGTTTTCGGCTTATGCCATAACAGATGGCTTTAATATTAAATTAATTGATTTAATTTCAACAAAAAACAATAGGTACGCATATTTAGGCTCAAACCACATAACCAAAGAAGAAAAAGAAAATATTGTTGAAAATTATTTTAAGCCAATTATTTTATCTTTAGCTCAAAATGATTCTGAATATGTTGGAATTATTGGAATTGATTTTATTAAAGATAGAAATGGCGAAATTTATGCTCTTGAGTGTAATCCATTTTTTGAAAATCTTGATATAGAATTATTTACAAGGGCAATTGAATTTGACCTAGTTGATATGTTTGAAAATGTTTTGCTTGGAACATTTATAGAAAAATATAAAAAAATTGAATTAAATAACAAAAATTATGTTTCATTTGTTAATGATAATGGCAAAATTGAAACTTATGAGGGAAGAACATTATCTGAAGCTATTGAATTTAGCGAATGCGAAGAATTAAAAAAGGAGCTATTGTGGAAATTTTAGGCATAATCCCAGCAAGAGGTGGTTCTAAAGGAATTAAAAGAAAAAATCTTAAAGAAATTTTAGGGAAACCATTGGTTGCATATTCAATTGAAGCTGGCTTAAATTCTAAACTAATCACAAAAGTTGTTGTTTCAACAGAAGACAGTGAAATTAAAGAAATTTCTCTAAAATATGGTGCTGAAGTTATTGATAGACCAATTGAATTAGCAAAAGACGAAACAAAAACTGCTCCTGTTATGAAGCATGTTTTAAATGAGCTTGAAAAAGATGGCTATAAGCCAGATTATGTTGTTCTCTTGCAACCAACAAGCCCACAAAGAAATAGTGAATTTTTAGATAAAGCGCTAGAATTTTTCTTTGAGAATAAAGAATATGATAGCTGTTTTTCTGGATATTTGTTCAACATTTCTCACTCAAAATGGATAAAAAGTAAAAATGGCAAAATGAATGCTATTTATGACTACCACAAACGCCCACGTAGACAAGAAACCGAAGAACATTACGACATAATTTCAGAAGATGGTGCGTTTTATGTTTTATCTTATGAAAATTTTAGAAAATATGAAGATTTTTTAGGCAACAACCCAATTGCATATTTAGGTGGAAGATTTATTGACCTAGATACAGAAGAAGATTTAAAACTAATTGAGGCAGATTTATCTAAAAATGATTAAAAAAATTCTTATAAAATTAATTCAAATTTATAGATTTTTTTCTAAATACACACCAAGCGTGTGCAGATTTCAGCCAACTTGCTCTCAATATACAATGGAAGCAATTGAAAAATATGGAGCAAGAAAAGGACTTTGGCTAGGGCTTAAAAGAATTTTAAGATGCCACCCAAAAAACCCTGGTGGCTATGACCCTGTGCCATAAAAGCAATAAAAAAAGAGCCTATATGGCTCTTTTAATTTATAAAATTTGAATTAATTATTAGCACTCATTGCTGCCATTTCTTCAATTGAAGCAAAAACAGAGCTTGCACCACAATCTACAAATTGAACTTGTCCAGTAACTCCAGAAGACAAATCTGAAGCTAAATACAAGCCAGCTTTTCCAACTTCTTCTAGAGTTGGTGTATGTCCTAAAGGTGCTTTTAGAGCATTTGCTTTAAGCATTCTATCAAAACCACCAATACCTTTTGCAGCCATTGTTTTAACAGGACCAGCTGATAAGCAATTTACACGAATATTATATTTTCCTAAATCACTTGCAATATATCTCATAGAAGATTCCAAAGCAGCTTTAGCTACACCCATAATGTTATAGTTTGCAACTGCTTTTGTTGCACCAAGATATGTTAGGGCAAAAATTGAGCCACCACCAGATGCTTCCATTTGAGGTTTTGCATATTTTGAAACTGTTAAGAGTGAGTATGCACTAACATGCATAGCTAAATCCCAACCTTCTTTTGAAGTTGTATAAAATTCGCCTTCTAAATCTTCTTTGTTTGCAAAAGCAACTGCATGAATAACAAAATCAAGAGAATCATAGTTTTTTGCATATTCTTCAAAAACTTTTTTAACAGCTTCGTCATCTGTAACATCACATTCCATGCACATTTTAGCATTCATTGATTCTGCAATTGGGCGAACTCTTTTTTCCATAACTTCATTTGCGTATGTAAAAGCAATTTCTCCACCTTGAGCATAAATTGCTTCTGCTATTGCGTTCGCTATTCCAAATTTATTGGAAACGCCAAATATAATACCTTTTTTACCCTTCATTATCATAAGATTTCTCCTCTTTTTTTAGCCATAATACCATAATTTAAAAATTATGGTTATCATAATCTATACGACCGATTAATTTATTTAATTTTTTAGCAACTTCCTTAAATTGAGGAATGTTTAAACTTTGTGCACCGTCTGAAGATGCGTGGTCTGGGTCGTTGTGGACTTCAAACATAAGCCCATGAGCACCTGCGATTAGGGCAGCTTTGCCCATAGGTTCAATTAAATAGCGTTTTCCTGTTCCGTGAGATGGGTCAACTATAATTGGCAAGTGAGAATACTTGCGAATTACAGGAACAGCAGAAATATCTAGCATGTTTCTTGTAAAATCGTGGTCAAAAGATTTAACACCACGTTCGCATAAAATTACATTTGGATTTCCATTATACATAATGTGCTCTGCAGCTAACAAAAATTCCCTAATTGAAGCAGAACCACCACGTTTTAGCATAACTGGTTTTTTAGATTGTCCTAAAGCTTTTAAAAGCTTAAAGTTTTGCATATTCCTTGCACCAACTTGAAGAACATCTGCATATTTTTCAATTAAATGAATATCAGCTGTATCCATAACTTCAGTTATAACCAAAAGCCCTGTTGCTTCAGAAGCTTTAGCTAAATATTGAAGCCCTTTTTCTTCAAGACCTTGAAAATCATATGGAGAAGTTCTTGGCTTAAACGCACCACCTCTTAAAAATTGGCAACCCATTTCTTTTGCAGCAACTGCAACTTCTAAAAGGCTTTCATATTCTTTCTCAACAGAACATGGACCAACCATTAAAACAGGGCGTTCAATTCCACCTATTTTAACTCCATTTTTAAATTCAATAACTGTGTCTTCTTTTGCTTGTTTTGAAGCTAATTTATATGGTTCTTGGATAAGTTTTACATCAGAAACACCATCCATTGAGGCAATTGAATGAGCATTTATAAGTCTTTTATCGCCAATTGCAGCAATAACTGTTAAAATTTCGCCTCTGTTTAAATTGATTTTAAAGCCATGTTCTTTAAGGTAATCAGAAACTTTTTCAATTTGTGCTTCTGAGGCTCTTGGCTCCATTACAACTATCATAATTTACTCCATTTAAATCTTTTATAATCCTATTAAACCATAAAAATATAATGGTGTTGTAGAAAAGCGAATTGTAATATATAATAAACTTAAGAACATAAAGGAGTGCTAAATGGCAAAAAACGGTGATACAGTCCCAATAGAGGTATATATTCTAACTAAAGACCACGACATTAAAGGAACAGTGCACGTTTCAAAATATACAAACACAAATCGTGAGCTAACAGACCTTTTAAATGACCGTGATAAAAGATTTATCGCCGTTACAAATGCTGAAATTATGCCAAAAAATTCTTCTGCAGCACCTCGCAGATATGATTTTCTTGAAGTTCATGTTGATGCGATTTTATTAGTGCATCCGTCTAACCAAGTTTTATTTAAAGAAACTTCAAAAGCCCAAGAAGACATTCAAAGATTTAGAGAATTAAGAAATAAACTTTCTCAAACAAAACCATTTTAAAAATTTTTAAAAAAGTGTTTGACGAGAAATCATGTTCTTGCTATTTTATTACATGTCCTAAGGGATATTGAAAAAAGAATAGAAGTCGGGTACGGTTACCTTTATTAGTCAAGGCTCATCGCCTTGCCAAATAAAGTCCACACACCGAAGGTGTTCGCGCTTGTAGCTCAGCCGGTAGAGCACTCCCCTTTTAAGGGATAGGTCGCGCGTTCGAATCGCGCCAAGCGCACCATTTTAAATAAAGAGCCAAAAGGCTCTTTTTTTTATGAAGAAAAAAAGAAAAGAATTACTTAAATGGGCAAAAGCAATATAGATAAAATTTGTTTTTCAAAAACTAGATTTAGCACACTCTCTGAAGCTGAGGCCGAAGCAGACAGAATTTGGGAAGAATCACAAGATGTGCTACATATTTATAAGTGTCCTATATGCGAAGGCTATCATTTTACAAAGAAAAAAACAAAACGAATAAGATAAAAGAGCCAATTAAGGCTCTTTTTTAGTGTTTATATTTTAAAATATCCACGAGAGGATTTGAACCTCCGACATTCACCTTAGGAGGGTGACGTTCTATCCAGCTGAACTACGTGGACATTTGTTATTATTATAACAAAAAATTGATTATCTGATTAAAACCATAAACAAAATATTAATAAATTGTTTATTTTTTATTAATAATTAAAAACAAGTGGTAGATTTATATTAATTAGGTATAAAGGAGAATAAAATGGCTAAAACAATTGGTATTGACTTGGGTACAACAAACTCAGTTATGGCCGTTATGGAAGGTGGAAAACCTACTGTTATAACAAATAACGAAGGAAGCAGAACAACTCCTTCAATCGTTGCTTTTTCTAAAAATGGAGAAAGACTTGTAGGGCAACTTGCAAAACGTCAAGCAATTTTAAACCCAGATAAAACAATCATTTCTATTAAAAGAAAAATGGGTAGTGATGAAAAAACAAATATTGATGGAAAAGATTACACTCCACAAGAAATTTCTGCAATGATTTTAAGAAAATTCGCAGATGATGCAAGTGCTTATCTTGGAGAAAAAGTAACAAGTGCTGTTATTACAGTTCCAGCTTATTTTAATGATGCACAAAGACAAGCAACAAAAGATGCAGGCAAAATTGCAGGTCTTGATGTTCTTCGTATTGTAAACGAACCAACAGCTGCAGCTTTAGCATATGGTCTTGAAAAAGAAAACAACGAAAAAGTTTTAGTATTTGACTTAGGTGGTGGTACATTTGACGTTTCAATTCTAGAAATTGGCGACGGTGTTCACGAAGTATTATCAACATCAGGGGACACTCACTTAGGTGGTGATGACTTTGATGAAAAAATTATGAATTGGCTATGTGATGAATTTAAAAAAGCTGAAGGCATTGACCTAAAAGCTGACAAACAAGCTATGCAAAGACTTAAAGAAGCAGCTGAAAAAGCAAAATGCGAGCTTTCAAATGTATTTGAAACAACAATCAATTTGCCATTCATCACAGCTGACGCAAATGGTCCAAAACACTTAGATGTAACATTATCAAGAGCAAAATTTGAAGAATTATCTGCAGATTTACTAGAAAGATGCAAAGGACCTGTTGAGCAAGCTCTTAAAGATGCTAATGTTGGCAAATCTGATATTAACGAAGTTGTATTAGTTGGTGGTTCAACAAGAATCCCAGCTGTTCAAGCTTTAGTTAAAGAATATACAGGTAAAGAACCAAACCAATCAGTAAACCCAGACGAAGTTGTTGCAGTTGGTGCTGCAATTCAAGCTGGTATTTTAGCTGGTGAAGTTAAAGATATCGTTTTATTAGACGTAACTCCACTAACTTTAGGTATTGAAACTTTAGGTGGTGTTTCAACTCCATTAGTTCCAAGAAACACAACAATTCCTGTTTCAAAATCTCAAACATTCTCAACTGCTGATGATAACCAAACAGCTGTTGATATTCATGTTCTTCAAGGCGAAAGACCTATGGCAAGAGATAATAAATCTTTAGGTATGTTCAGATTAGACGGTATTCCTCCAGCAATGAAAGGTATGCCTCAAATTGAAGTAACATTTGATATTGACGCAAACGGTATTGTTAATGTTACTGCTAAAGATAAAGCAACAAACAAAGAACAAAAAATTACTATCACAAATTCTTCAAATCTTTCTGAATCTGACATTGATAAAATGGTTAAAGAAGCAGAAGCAAATGCTGAAGAAGATAAAAAGAAAAAAGAAGAAGTTGAAACAAGAAATAACGCACAAAGCTTAATTAGTGCAGCAGATAAAATTGTTAAAGACTTTGAAGGTAAAATTTCTGAAGATAATGTTAAAAAACTAAATGAACAAAAAGATGCTCTAAAAGATGCACTTGAAAATAACAAAACTCATGAAGAAATTAAAAAATTATCTGAAGAGCTTCAACAAACAATGTATGCAATTTCTGAAGCTGCATACAAACAAGTTCAACAAGAATCTGAAGCACAAAGTGCACAAGGTTCTTCTGAACAGGCTGAAAACAAAGCTGATGACGACGTTATTGACGCTGAATTTTCAAAAGAATAAGATATAATCTTAAATACCAAAAACCACCCAAATTGGGTGGTTTTTATTTTATAAAATTTAAATCAAATTATCTAAATGTTCTTTAACTTGAGAAAAAACTTCTTCAATATTTTTGTTTGCGTCAATGACTTTAACTCTGTTAGGTTCATTTTTTGCAATTTCAAGATAACCATTTTGAACTTTTTTATGAAATTCTATTCCTAAAGCCTCAAGTCTATCTTTTTTATCTCCAACTCTTTTGCTTGCAGTTTCTAAATTAACATTAAATACAAAAGTTAAATCTGGATATGTGCCATCAACTGCAATGTCGTTTAAATATTTTAATTTAGCTAAATCTCCACCTCTGCCATAGCCTTGATAAGCCATGTGAGAGTCTGTATGTCTATCACAAAGAACAATTTTTCCAGCCTCAATTGCAGGCACAACAACTTCAGCAATATGTTGAGCTCTATCTGCTAAAAATACAAAAACTTCGCAAGTGTCGGCAACAAAATTATCATGGTGCAAAAGAATTTGTCTGAATTTTTTGCCAAGCTCAGTTGCTCCTGGTTCTCTTGTTAAAACATAAGGGATGTTTTTTTCTTCTAAATATTTTGAAACGAGCTCAATTTGAGTTGTTTTCCCACAGCCGTCTGTGCCTTCAAATGTAATAAAATAACCTTTTTTCATAATAATTACATTATAGATGGCTGAATTTTATTGTCAAAAATATTAACGGCTAGCTTCTTCAACTTCGCCAAGTGCAATTTTTGCTGCTTCATAAATTTCTTTGTAATCTTTATTCAAATAAAGCTCACGACCAAGAGCAACAGCAGACGCACCTGCTTTTAAATAGCTTTTAATATCTTCAATTTTAACATTTCCTGCTGCAATAACATTTAAGAAATTCATTGGTCTTAAAATGTCTTCAATATAAGTTGCACCACCAAGGTCTTTAACAGGATAAATTTTAATTAATGGAACTCTAGCTCTCCAAGCTGTGTAGGCTTCATTTGGAGTTGTTGCAGATAAAATTAAAGGAAGTTTATGCCAAGAGCAAAACTTTACAAGTCCCATTTGCAAAATTGGAGAAGATAAAGATTTTGCACCAGCTTCAATTGCCTCATCTGCTTGCCAAGTTGTGATTATTCCTCCTGCAGAAACAATTGCGTCTTCTCTTTTTGCAATTTCTTTTATAGCTTCAATATTTGAATTTATTTCAACAAACTTAATCCCTGCGTCTAAATAGGCAGTTGCAATTTCAACAGCTCTTTTTGTTTCATCTGCCCTAACCACCCCATATATTTTAGACTTTGCCATATTTTTGATTACATTAATCATTTTACAAGCCTCAATACCTTTTTCTCTTCTTCTTTAACTTTTAATTCCATATTAGAAAGCCTCAAAGGTGCAATTAAACCAATAGTTTGTTTATCTCTAAGTTGCCAATAAATTTTCCCTTGAGGATATTTTTTAAAATGATAAGTAGAACACATTAAAACTGTGCGTGTAGCGTCAATTAAATTTAATGGGCTGACATCTGCTTCAAATTCCTGACATTTATTTTTGTTAATAAAAGAAATGATTTTTTCAACAATTTCAGCTACTTTTTGGAACTTGAAATCAATAGTAAATTTCTTCATAAAATTTTTTATACCGTTTAATCAAATATGTGTGTGTTTATATTTTTAACTACGGCAGTTTTTTAAGTTTTTTTAAGTATTAAACTAAATCTAAACCTTTTGATGTATAATTAGAAAAAAATTGCAGTTTTAATGGGTTTTGAGGTTATATGAATTTGAATTTAAAAGCAAAAGCTGAAAAAATTAAACTTGTTGCATTTGATGTTGATGGAGTTATGACAGATGGCTCTTTAACTTTTGCAGAAAATGGCATGGAAATTAAAACTTATAACGCAAAAGATGGCTTGGGCGTTAATATGCTCAATAAAGCTGGAATTATTACTGCAATTATCACAGCAAGGGTTAATGAAACGGTTAGAATTAGAGCAAAAATTCTTGATATTAAAGAACTTTTTGAAGGACAAAAGAATAAAGTTGTTGCTCTTGATGAATTATGCAAAAAATATAACTTATCTAAAGATGAAATTGCTTATATGGGAGATGACTTGCCAGATTTATGCGTTTTAGAGCAAGTTGGCTTAAGTGCATGCCCGAATGACGCTTCTTATGAAGTTCAAGATGTTTGCAATTTTATTTCATCTAAAGCAGGTGGAAGAGGTGCTGTTAGAGAATTTTGCGATTTTATTTTAAAAGCAAAACACATCAGCTGGAAAACTTTAAATTCAGATAAGCAATAATTAAATTATTCTTTTTTCTTTGCCTGCAATTTCATCAATGTAGAATCTATTTGTTTTTCCATTCGGATTAACATAAGTCATGATTATACCCTTATCTTCTACATCTTCTTCATCTACTTCAGGGTCTATTGCTCTAGATTCATCATTCAAATACTCCATAAATAACCTGTGATAGGTTACTGGAGTGTTTTGCTCAACCATTTTATCTTGAAATTTATTTCTAATTAATTTTGGCATTACAATATCTTCTTTTGTGAGATATTTATTTGCAATTGCCATTTTATAAGTTGAGCTTCCTGATAAATCTAATTCAACAAATGTATCACCATCTTTAATTTTGATATATGGAGCAAATGTTTGAATGAAATCATCTCTCATTTCTTTTAATTCTTGTTGTTTTTCTGGGTTTAAACCTTGATAATTACCACTTATTGCAATAGCAAAATCTCTATTGAATGCCTTTTTAGCATTTTTTTGTATTTCAGCTTCTGCAGCTTTACTATAAAGAGCTTTTTTAGTGTATTCTGCTTTAGCTTCTTGATAATATTCATCTTTAATTCTATTTAATTCTTTTTCTATTTCTGTTCTGTTTACTTGAATATCAGACCATTGAATAATTGTGTTTCTTGTTTTTTCTGCAATATTGTCTTTAATGTTTTCTAAAACTATAAAGAATAATTCATTACCTGTAACATTTCCAACTTTAACATTTGATAGTTTTTCGCTAACACCATCAAAAACTTTCATTAAATCTAAGTTGCTGGCACCATCTTGAAGCCCACCTCTTATAATTGAAGATTGAACACCAACAACATCAATATCTTCACAGCCTGGAACTTTAGATATTGATTCTTTTAAAGCTGTTGTTAAGAAGTTTGCAAGCAATGAATTTGCATATCTGATATCAGGTGTGTATAAAACATTATTCATATTTCTTATGTTATCCGTATCAGATATTTGAACAATTGGTTGAGATTCTGCTTGATAACATTCTCTTTGTTTTTGGCTAATTGTGCCTGTTTCATTGCCTGTCAACATTCTTTTGAAAGCATTGTATTCAGTTTCGCCAAGTTTGTGTTGGTCTGTTGTAAATACGAAAGATTCTCTTTCAATATCACCAAAATCGTCTATGTATAGAGAAATTGATTTAATAATTTTGTTGTCTTGACCTAGAGAAGAAACGAAGCTATCTCCTTTTTGGAAAGTTGCAACATCATGTTTGTGTCCGTCTAAAATTTCATTAATTTGAGGAATTTCATCTCTAACCATTTTTGAAAGTCTTGTTCCCATGTGAGAAGCTAAGATAATAATTCCATCTGGGTAACGCTTTTTGAAATCAAGTGTTTTTTCTTTCAAAGCTTCAATTGTTTTTGCAATGTGTTTTTTCTCCATAGAAGAGTCTTTTCCACTGTTTGCATCAACAAATCTTGTTTGTTTTAATAATCCTGGGTTATAAAAATCCATTGCAGGAATTGTTGCACCTAAAACCATTAAATGGTGTTTTTTGTGTTCATATGTGTCATCAGCAATTTCAAATTCTTTTGAAGTTACAAAATTTGAACCTTTTTTATCAAAATCATAAGCTTCAATTGCTGGAGAGTTTTCTTCATCAATGTTAGACATAACAACACTAACACCATTAACGCCTTTTAAGGCATCATAAAGCATTGTATCTCCACCATCATAGCAGTGGTTTCCAGGTGTGTAGAGGGCATGGAAATTAACAGGTTTATCTACTGTTTTATGTTCAGAAGGTTTTAAATTTCCATCTTCGCATTCTTTTAACCATTGTTTTTTGTTTGCAACTTTTCTAACTTTTTCAATTAAAAGCTGGAAAAAGTCTTTTTGAACATCCATATTTGTAAGGTTTGGGTTAGTTCTAAAACCACCCTTTGCACCGTTTATGAAAAAGTCGCCAGCATTTATGTAAAGATTCAAAGTGCTTTCTTTGTTAGATTCTTTGAAAATATCTTCTTCATTTTCTTTAATAGTATTGTAAAACTGTGCTAAAGATGTGATATTGCCGTGATTATCTGAATTTGCGACAATGTTAATTCTTGCACCTTTAAAAAACGGATTTAAATAATTTCTAGTATTTACCTTCATAACAACACCCAATATCTGTGGATAATTATTATAACCTGCTGAAAATAAAAAATTGCCCGTTTGTAAAAAAATATTAAAAAAGTTTTTATTTTATAGACTTTATTTATTTTTTTTAAGATACTTTCATGTGGAATGGGAAAATCTAAAAGAAGAAATTTACACAAAACAAATTCATCACTTTTTATGACAAGGGAAAGTGCATTAAGTGAAGTTTTTGATTTATTGAATATAAACAAATTTGAAACAAGACAAAAGGCAAGAGACCTTATAACTCTTTTTGGGCTTGAAGCTGAAGAGCTTACAGAAGCTGGGGTTGATTATGAAAATGTTAAATCTTTTGACCCACTTATAAACCATCTTCTTTAATCAAAAATATCATGATAAGGAATTGGTTTTTGTGTTTTTGCATAGGTTTCAAAAGAAACAACTCTCAAATTTTCGCTTGCCCTTGTAATTGCAACATAAAACAAGCGTAAGTATTCTGCTTGTTCTCTAGGCTTTGCCCAATATTCAGAATATATCAAGGATTTTGGGGTGTCTTTATCTAAATATTTCTTTAAAACAATTCCAAAAGGCGATTTTTCTCCCCAAGCAAGGTCAAAAACAAACTTGTCATTTCCAACTTTTCTAGGTTTTCCTACCCTATTTGTTACAAAAACATTTTTAAACTCCAGCCCCTTAGAAGCATGCACCGTCATAAGATTAACTGCATTTTCTTCGCTGATTATAACTTTTGGAAGCTCAAAATCTTTCATTAAAGAAATTTCTTCAAAATATTTCAAAAATTCATAAACAGGGGCATAATTTTTTTCTTTTTGCCAATTTAAAATAATTTTCTCAAATGTCTTAACTTCAAGCTGTGCTTTAAAATTTTCCCAATCAGATTGATAATTTATTAAACTAATTGCAGAATTTAATTCAATAAAAATATCAATTGCTGGCTTAAATCTGTTTATTTTTTCAAATAATTCTCTTAGTTTAAAAATTTCAGGATTAAATTTTTCTATTACTTCTTTTGTTTCAGCTAAGAAAAACTTTTGAGCAAAATTCAATTTATAAATATCGTATTTTTCCTCAATTGCACCATCTAAATGCTTTTTAAGAGAATAAATTTCGGCTTCTGATAAATATAAGTATAAAACTTTAATCAAAGCAATTTCATTATTTTTATCATTTGCAAGCATCATCAAAGCTTTAAGGTTTTTAACATTTTTGCTTTTGAAAAATCCTTTATTAACTTTTTTATTTGCAGCAATGTTATTTTTAGCCAAAATTTCTTCAATAAAATCTGCTTCATGATGAGTTGCACCAAGAATTGCAAAATCTGAAAATTTGTAATTATATTTTTCTTTCAAATCTAAAATTTCAGACACTATATATTCAGCCTCGCGAAGCCTAATATCATCTGAGCAAGTAGGTTTTTCAATTACTTTTTTACAAGCTGAAAATTCATCTTCAAACTTTCCACCTGAATTTAATTTTTCATTTAATTTCAAATATTTATCAACTAAAATATTAACTTTTTCTAAAATTTTTGGAGTTGAACGATAGTTTATATTCAAAGAAATTTCTGGATACTTTTTATTATATTTTTTTTGAACAACATCATGCAAAACTTCCAAATTTTCCATTTGGGCATAACGGAAGCCATAAATTGATTGTTTTCTATCTCCAACAAATGTAATATTTGCATCATTATCATCTAAAATTAATTTAATTAATTCAAGCTGAGCACCATTTGTGTCTTGAAATTCATCAATAATAATGTGTTTAAATTGGTTTTTATATTTTTTTAAAATATTTGGTTTTGTTTTAAAAATTTCTAAAGTTTTGTTGATTAAATCATCAAAATCTGCCAAAGAACGCGAAGAAAGCTCTGCTTGAAAAATTGCGTAAATTAAAGCTACGATTTTTGTGAAAACAATTTCAATTTTTTCAATTTCAAACACTGTTTGCATATAATCTTCTTTAATTAGCCAATTTTCAGGCTTTCTTTGGTTATTTTTGTCTATTACAACCTTTCCGCCTGCAACTTCTTTAAAAGCAGCTTCTATATCGCAATTTTCATCAGAATAATTTTCTAAAACTCTTGCCCAATGCTCAACATAATCTTCTTTTGTATATTGATAACGATTTAATTGCTCTAAATGATTTGAAAAATTTTGAGTTGCCGAAACCGTTGTCTGTAAAAATTCAACAGGTGTTAGCCCTTTTGATTTTATTTGTTTAATTATTCTATAAATTTCATCAAAAATCTCTTGAATGTTCATTATTTTCAAAAGATTTTTAAATTTTTCGCTTTTTAAAATGTCTGGAGAAATTTTCAAATCAGAACAAATTTTTTCAAAATTTTCAATTTCTGATGTTTTTAAATTTTTAAATTTTTCTTCAATTTCTCCATATATTTCTTTTTCTTTAACTTCATCAACAAGCTCAAAATTAGGATTTAGGCCAACTTCAATTGAATGTTTTTTAAGAATTTCAAGAGTCCATTTATGGAAAGTTGAAACCCAAATTTTTTTCCCAAAAACATCAATTTCGGCTTTTTCCAAAATTTTTTCTATTCTTTCTTTCATCTCTCCAGCAGCTTTGTCTGTAAAAGTTATCACAAGGATTTTATTTAATGGATTTTCAATTTTATTTTCTTGCATATCCAAAACAAGCTTAAGATACCTATTTGCAATAACTTTTGTTTTGCCACAGCCAGCACCTGCAACAATTTTAGTGCAAGAGTTTATGTCATTTAATGTTGCTTCAAGTTGAGGTTTGTTTAATTCAGCAAAAAACTTCTCTTTAATCATTCTGCCTCCTCATCTTTGTCGCACAAGAAATTATACTCACAATCTTCGCAAAAGAAACTTGTGTCTAGTTCAAAATTTTCTGTTTTTCTAATTTCAGAAACAATTGTGTTGTTTATGTTTTCAATGATTTTATCTTGAGAAGCAAAATATAAACTTGCACTAACTCCATCTTTATGACAAGAGCCGTCTTCTTTTGCCCTCACAAATTGAAGATAATATTCAACCACATTATCTTTAAATTGAGCAAGGTTTTCTGCATTTTGAATGGCAAAATGATAAATTGGAAGCTGATAATTAAATGCTTTTTTTAATTTATCGTCAGAAACTATACCTTCTCCTCTTTTTTCTCTTTTAAATTCTAAAGCAAGAGGGTTTGTCCAATAAATTTGTGGTTTTTCTGGGTTTTTCCCTGTTTTAAAATCAACAACACAATATCTGTCGCCATATTTTGCGATTAGGTCAATTCTTCCTTTAAAAACAACATTTGGAATTTCAGGAAGCTCAAATTCAAAACTTTTTTCTGTATAAAATTCGTCAGGAATTTCTTTAAAAAAGCCAACTTCATTAAGCTCATCAATTGCACCTAGTGCTTTTTCTTTCATTTGAATTATTGATAATTCTTCTGTATTTAAAATCAAATCAACAATTAAATCAGAAAAGCCAACTTCTTTTGTTTTTTCTTTGTCGTTTTTTGTATTAAACAAAATTTCAACAAGCTCTTCTAATTTTTCTTTTGTGTAATTTTCTTTGAATTTTGTTGCCAAAACTTCAAGCAAGGCATGAACGCAAGTTCCATAAGATGCTTGAAAATTGCTTTTTTCTTTAAGATTTAAAATATTTTTATAGAAGAATTTTTTAGGACATTTTTGAAAATTACCAATAGCACTAGCACTTAAATATAATTTTTCATTTTCTTCAAAAACTTTTTGATTATTTTTAACAATCAAGCTTTTTTCTTTAGCAAATTCTTCATGTTTATTTGAATTTTTAATATTTTCATAATTTTCATTGTCAAAATTTTTAAATAATTCAAAAATAACGCTTGGATTTGTTTTTGTAGCATTTTGCCAATTATTTGTAGATAAAACAATGTTTTTTGCTTGGTTAAAAAGATTTTCCAGCCTTAAAAAGTCAATTTTTTCATCTTCGTTATCTAAAACAAAATCAAAATCAGGATATTTTTCTTTAATTTTTTGAGAAATTATTTCATTTGAAAGGTCGTCTATAAAACTAATTGAAGAATTTTTAACAAAAGCACCCTCAATTAAATTTGGAATATACAAATAATCAAATTGTTTTTCAGAAACTTGTGATAATAATTCTACTTGAGTGTTTGAATTTTCTTTTTCTTTATAACAAATTTTGTCTAAAAATCCCATTATAATTGCTTTTTCGGGTTTTAAATTTAATATATTTTTTGAAAAATTAATGTAAGAGAAAAGTTTTTCAAAAATTTTTGTGTCGTCAATTTTTTCTTTTTGGGCTAATTTTTCAATGATTTTATCTTCTTGGTTTTCTTTGAATAAATTTATTAATTCATCAATAAATTCTTTTTCATAAGCTAAATTTTCAATTAAAAGTTTTTTCTCTTCTTCAACATACTCTGTTGATTTTTCTAAAGATTCAAACAAATTAAAAATTTGCTCTGCCTTTATTCTAAAATGCAATTTATTTTCATCTTCTAAAACTAAATTTGTTTGAACATTTAAAACATTAAAAATATCTAAAAATTCTTTTTGTGTGTTTGATGAAAAAGTGAAAACTCCTATGTTTGAAGTGTTTCCATCTATTTGCTTTTTGATTTTTTCTGCAATTTTAATTGTTTCATTTTGCTTATCATCAAATTCAAAATACTTTATTGAATCAGTTTTTGTTTTTAAATTTATGATAAATTCTTTTAAGTTTGGAATTTCATAATTGTAGAAAATATGCTTTGGAAGAGAATAATCGCCCTCTGCAATAAAATTCATAAATTTTTTATAAATTTCAGAAATTAAAAATAGTCTATTTTTATCAGATGTGCTAATTTCAGATTTTTCAACAATCTCTTGAAAAATGTTTGGTGCAACGCTAAGTGTTGAAAGCTTTTTGAACAACACTACAATTTGTTTTTGAAATTTTTCTGATTTAGTTAATAAAAACAAATCAGAATCTGGCTCTAGGATTTCTAGGGCAATTTTTTTAACTATTTGAATTAAATATATTTCAGATAAAGTATTCATTAAAACACCAATAAAGATTTTAGCTCATTAAATTTTTCAGGTTTATTAAGAGATTTTTCATTAATTTTTGCAACCTCAGGAAGCAAGCCCCATTTGAAAACAGCACTTTTCGCACGATATGCAAATTTTTCTAAATATTGTTTTTTGATATCTGTCGGAATTTTATTTTCTTTTTCAAAATAAAATTCCTCATTCATCATTTCACCTAAAGTTTGACCTAATTCTTCTAATCTAAAAATAACCTCGTCCATAAAAGGATATGGCATAAGAGCTTCTTCTGCTTTTAAAATTTCGCCTGTTTTAGGGTTTATTGCAAGCTCTGCCATAGGTGGCTTTTTTAAAATGTTTTCAGGAATTACATTTCCTCTTTTTTTATTTATCCAATTCCCCAAAGCAAAAAGTTGAGTTTTTAAAACATCTGCAAGTGGGCAAAAACCACCAGACATATCTCCATTTATTGTGGCGTAGCCCATATAACATTCTGATTTATCAGATGTTGCAATTGGAATTGTGTTTTTAAATTCATTAGAAACTGCCCAAATTAAATTTGCTCTAATTCTTGCTTGAATATTATCCATTGTATATGGAATTTCAAATCTTTGAAGCCCTGTATTTTCAAAGGTTTCAAACAATGGTGAAATTTCTTTTTTATAATTTTCAACAAGATTTTTAATCGGGATTACTTGATAATTAATTCCTAAATTTTCAACTAAAGCCTCAGCATCAACCTTGCTTTCTGTTGTTGTTAAGGTTGATGGCATAAAAATTGAATAAACATTTTTTGCGCCTAAAATGTCAGCTAAAATAACTGCAGAAATGGTGCTATCTAAACCTCCAGAAAGCCCTAAAACAGCCTTTTTAAAACCATATTTATTAAAATAATTTTTAGTTTCATTTATAATTTTTTGATAAATATTTTCTATTTCATTTTCATAATTTATATCAAATTTCTTCATTTTTTATCTTTTTTAAGCCTTAACTACATAATTTTCTAAATAATTTTTAAATATTTCTTCTGTTTTTTCTTTATCACACACAGAAATCATAAATTTCAAATTTATTTCTTTAATCTCTTGTGCCTCAGGAATTTCTAAAGGTGGACCAGCCGGGCAAAATCTTGCAGGGTTTTTTGGTGTTGAAATTAGCCCAATTGAACGCACTAAAGGAATAGAAATTGTATTTTTATATGTTTCATATTCTGAAATTCCTTTAGTAAATATGCCAAAATCTTGTGCCCACACATATTTTTGCATAGGATATGTATTCAATTTAACTTCTTCTCTGTCTCTTGGTGGCATATTATCCATAAGTCTATATTCTGGATTGTGAACTCTTATAATATTAGAATATAAGTCGCCTGCGACAGATTCGGTTACATTATTTTTTAAATTAAATTGAATTTGTAATTTATGATTTTTTTCTTTATTTTTGATTTTTGCTTCAAATTCTAAGTTTTTAGAGTTGTTATACAAAATTAAATCTAAGAAAATATTTTTATAAAAAAGCCTTAATTTGCTTCTAATTTCGCCATTTTCAACAATTTTAGATTTTAAAAGAGGTAATTTTTGAGGATTTTTTGGAGCATAATTGTAACTATCTCCCATATCTTTTGTATCTATAATTTCAAAAAAGTTTTGATAAATTTCGCCTGTTTTTTTATTTTCAAAAATAATTACAGAATTTTTAATTTCAATTTTTATAAAATCATTTTCTAATAAATTTTCTTCTATTTTTGTCTGTTTAACTGGAATTTTAGCTTCTAAGATAGAGTAAGTGTTTTCTTTTGTTTGTTCAATTTCTGCAATTTGTTCAAAAATTGTGCAAAAGTCTTCTGTTATTGGAACTTTGTTTATATCAAACATAATATCTTCTGGAAAACCTTTTGATTTCCCTATAATTTGAGCATTTTTAACTTTTTTTGTGCTTTTAAATTTAATTATATTCAAATTTTGCCCTAAATTATAAACTCCAATTTCGCCTTTTTTTGGCTTTTTTTGGTCAAACAAAATGCGTCTTTCAACATAATTTAGAATTTCAGAAACATCTTCAAAACGTTTTTTAACTTTGTTATTAACAGAATCTATGGAACAGCCATAAATGCTATCATGAGCATGGTTTTTTAT
>JAZSMU010000067.1:0-5804 GCA_045536045.1 Candidatus Gastranaerophilales bacterium | reverse complement strand
CAATATCAACTAAATACCCAATTCCAAATTCGCCCTCATCAATTTCTTTAACTTTGACATTTTTGCCCAATATTACAGATAGCTCTGTGCTAAATTTGTTTGTGTTATGGGTGTAGCTATTAGAAAACTCTAAAATTGCTTTATAAATTTTTTCTTTAGCTTCTTGTGGAGTGCACTTTATTTTATCTAGCCAATCTTCAGGAATTTTTCCAACATTTCTTGAAGTTTGGGGATAGAAAGTTAGAATGTCGTTTAAGGCTTTAGCATCAACATAATTTGAGCTTAAAAATTCCGTCAAATCTTTTTTAAATGTTAGATTTTCTTTTGTAAATGGTAGTGGAGTTTCAAATTTTGCGTGATGATTTATAAAGCGAAGAATTTCGTCTTTTGAATATTCTCTTCCTAATAATTGCGTTAATTCATTAAAATCAATTTTTTGAGCATATTTTGCACATTTTTCAATTTCGTTTTCATATAAATGTCTAAAGAAATAATCATAAATATCTGAATCAACAATAACTTTGTTTCCTTTGTTGCCAAAGCCTTTAGTTGCTTCAATTATGGTTTCCAAATTTGAGATATTATAATTTTCTAATAGCTGAATATTTGCTATTGTTGCAGAAATTTTTCCGTCTTTTCCACTATTAATTAAATTTTCAAAATCTTTAAATTTTTTTCTGCAAATGACTTTCGCCATTTCTCTAATGTTGGCGTTGTTTTGAACTCCAAATATGAAGTTATTAAGCTCATCATCTGAGTAGTTTTCAGTGAGCATAATAAGCTCATAAGACTCAAATTCTTTTGCTTTTAATTTTGAATAAACAACTTCATTTGTGTAGAGTTTTTCCTCTTTCTTGACTTCTTCAATATCTTTGTCTACCCAATAATAGAGGCTGTTAATATGATTTACTTTATCTAGAATGGTTTTTGTTAAATTTTCGCTATCTAAAGCATAGATTATGTTTTCAATGTTGTCATAAGCACTAAGTGCCCTTACTTGACTTTCTTCAATTAAATTTTCTTCTAAAAATTTTTCTATTATTTCTTTTGAATAGATAATTTCAAGTTTTTCTAATCTTTCAATATCATATTCTTTAATTTCTTTTGCAATATAATCTTCAAGCTTTTTGCCTGTTTTTTCCTCAATTGTTTTAATAATGCTATCTGGAGTTACTTCTTTTTTCCCTTTAAAAACAATATTGCTTTTAAGAGTTTCACAAAGAGCATAGTTTATTGGTGTTGTTGAAAAATTTTCTTTTGTGTTTTTTGGCACTAAAGTTTGACTTGCATGATTTTTTGCAAGCTTATAGTTATTTTTGAAATTAAGTTTGTTAATGTTATTTATAACCATTCTCGCTTTTTATAAGTCGTCTAAAAATATAAAATTGCTTAAATTTAATATTTTTAAAAACTTTTCTTGCAAAAAAATATTTATTAGGTATATTAATAATGCGTTTAGTTTTAAGCGTGTTGAAAATTTGATAGCTCGGGATGTAGCGCAGTTTGGTAGCGCACCTCGCTTGGGACGAGGGGGTCGCAGGTTCAAATCCTGTCATCCCGACCATTTAATCCACTCTATGAGTGGATTTTTTAGTTTATAACAGGATTACATCCTGAGCAACAGCAGTTTTTTACGTTTGCACTAAAAACTAGCTTGTTGCATACTGACCTTGTAATGCTCATAAATTCGCAAACAAGCTCAGCATCATCCCGACCATTTAATCCACTCTATGAGTGGATTTTTAATTACTATTTCTTTGTTTTCTAAAAATAGGTTATAATTATTCTATGGCTGAGAAAACCTATAGACAGATGGAAAGAGATTTTAGAGAGCTTTATTTTAAAGAAATTAAGCCTCTATTAGCTGATAATGAAAAAAGAAGAAAGAAAAATGCCGTAAATTTAGTTATAGGTATGGCAGTACTTATTTTCTTTTTTGTTTTTGTTCTTGCTTGTAT
Organism: Candidatus Gastranaerophilales bacterium; assembly: GCA_045536045.1. Taxonomy (GTDB): domain Bacteria; phylum Cyanobacteriota; class Vampirovibrionia; order Gastranaerophilales; family Gastranaerophilaceae; genus RGIG1918. The sequence continues at coordinate 3,846 of JAZSMU010000067.1, read as the reverse complement.
ATTGGAAAATATAATAATAGCATTTTTTTCTTTTTTAATTTTTGTTTCAGCAATTGTTTATATGTCTTTTGCAAATGGAGTTAAAAAACTTCCAGATGGTTCTTATCAAATTCAAGGCGATAGTAATGCTGATTTTGAATCCGAAATTAAAAAAGTTTTAATGCAGGATTTTTTGAATATTTTTACCGACTCTTCAAGTTGGTCCAATGCTAGTGCTAGCCTTTTGCCTGATGAAAAAAATCAGCTATATAGAGAAACAAATATTTTTAATGTTTTTCAGCATATGCTCTTAGATGACGCTATTCATTTTGTTTTTAAAGATACTGAAGTGGATATTTATGAATTAAATAATCAATTGCCTCTTATTGTTAAAGTTGTGATAGCAATTCTTGTTATGCTTATAGCACCATTAGCTTTAGTGTATTTGATTCTTATACTTCTTGCATCCTCAAACCTTTTGATAATTGTGTTTATTCCTGCAAGTGTAATTATTTTTTGGCAAATGCATGAATTAAAAAAAGAGCTAGATGACATTGGACCCGAAAGGCCAAAAATTAATATGACCAAGCCAACACTTATGCAAAAAATTACAGGCTCTGGCCCTTTTACAGGGCTTGCTATTGAGCTTAGTATGAATAAAAAATTTAAAGGTCATACAATTTTTATTGACAATTCAAGGCAGGGAAATAAAGTTCCAATAGACAAAATATTTGAAAGTGTTAGGTTAGAATCTGTTGATTTTCATAAAAAATACACAGTTTATTCAACAGACCAAATTGAAGCAAGATATATACTTACTTCTTCAATGATTGAAAGGCTTTTGAACCTAGAATTTACATTTAGAGCAAAATATATTAGAGGTTCGTTTAAAGATAATAAATTAATTTTAATTATTCATACAAATAGAGATATGCTAGAAATGGGCTCTAACTTTAAAGAAGCCAAATTAAAAACATTTACTCAATTGTTTGAAGAAATTGTTTCTATTCTAAAAATTATAGACCAACTTAAATTAGATGAAAAAACAGGCTTATAATTTAGGTAGCAACTTTTATTTTGTTTACTTTTTATATGGGTGTAATAATTAAGGAGAAAAACATGAAATTAGCACCTATTTCTTTTACTGGTTTATGGATTAACAAAGGTTCAGATGGTAAAGTTTCTAACTATGAATACCGTCCATTTTCAAACGAAACAAAAGCAAAAGCACAAGAAATAGTTGACGAATATAATGGAAAATCTAGAACATACTATCTAGATGATAATGATTGTTCTGGAGAAACAACAATTATTAAAGCTACAGTTGGCAAAACATTAAACATCACATCTGATGAATATGCTAAAAACTTGCCATATGGCCCAAGACAAACATACTATTCAGATGACGCTGTTGTTATTGGATAATTACTAAAAATAATTTTAAAAAAGGGCTCATCTGAGCCCTTTTTAGTTGTTTAGAATTTTATCTATAATTTCAAGTGTGTCGTGGTTGTGGCTTTTACTTAGTGTTCCAAAGATTTTTAGCATTTCAAGAAATACATCTATATTTTTTGAATTTATAATTAAATTTCCAAATTCTTTTATTTTGGCACATCTTCCAAAAATTTCTTCTTCGCATTTTAGTTTAGAAATTGGAAAACAGAAATATAACATTGGTTGCACACCTATTGCACGTTGTTTTTCTGTGATTTTAATTTCAAGTAGCATTTCATTTTCTGTTTCAAAATTATAAATATACATTGGATATTTAACTTGTGTTGTTTTGAAACTTATGCCATTAACTGCATTTTCAACCAAGTTTTCTCTTAGAATGGCAGAATTTTTATTTGCATCTATATAATCACTACTATTTAAATTTTCTAAATATTCTTTAAGAGTGATAAGTATTTCTTTTGAAATAACTCCACATTTATGAAAATAATACAAATATTCAGAAAGCTCGTATAAAGTTTTTTTCTTGCCATTTGCTCCAGTAAAATGCACATCTTTTATTGTTGTCAGTGCCATTTTCTTTTCGTCCTTAATTTCTGCATCAAAGCCAATTTGCCATTCTATATAGCAATTTTTATTTAATTTAATTTGTCTTGGTGCAATTGGGACGCCATATTCGTTATAATTTTCTCGGCATTTAACTCTTGTTTTACCAGATGTTTCTGTTAATGGAACATCAACATATATCACCTTGTTGTTTGCGTCAATTTTTTTAATCTTCATAATGTTCTCCAAACAAATTTTTAAAATATTTTTCTATTTCTTTTTTGTCTTTTTCGCTTAATGAATAGTTGCCCTTTAAATGTTCTAAATGAGGGTATTTGCTAAGACTTTTTTGAACAAATAAATTCTCTATTTTTCTAAATTCTTCAAGATTAATTATGATGTCGTAATTTCCAAAATAGTAGGGAATATGCTCTGTATATTCTTTAAAAATGTCTGCGTAGCAATATAAAGAAAGATTTTCTTTATCTACTCTTATAGAATTATAACTTTCTTTTTTAGAAAATGTTTGCGACCTTTTTAGTGCGTTTATATCTCTCATTGTCCAAAAAAGCGCAACAGTTTCTTCTTTTGGCATAGTTTTTTGGTTTGGATATTTTTTTATATATTTTCCAAGTCTGTCATATTTTCCAAATTGAAGCTTTTTGCCTTCTTTTGTTTTAAAAGTGTAATTTAGAATAAAGTCATAATCCATCCCTTTATCATCTTTTTTATAAAGTGCGATAATAATTGGAAATGAGGATTTTTTAGAGGTAGAGATAAATTCTGTGCTAGGTATAATTACATCATCTATTAATTTGTAATTATTTTTAAAATCTTTTAAACTTTTAAAATTTGTTTCTTTAATTAAATATGATAATGGGTGTAAAACGCAAACATAGTCCGGGCTAAGCTTATTATATGAAAGAAGAAAAGAAACCCCAATATCCCTGTGCTTTAAATCTTCATCAGGCATACAAACTTCGGTTTTGATTTTTTTCCGAACAATTGAAGTTGTGTCATTGTATGGTGGATTTCCAACAATAATTAGCTTTTCATCTTTCTTTAAATTATATTGATTTCTTGATACATCTTTTAAGCTATCGTGATTAAAAAAAACGCAGTTTTTAGTGTTATTTTTAGCAACTTCAATGGCTTTTTTATCTATATCTGCACCAATTGAATTTTCTTTTAAAAAATTTCCATAACCACAAGAAGTATCTAGAATTTTGTATTTTTCCCAATTTGGAACATTTTTTGAAACAATTTCATAAACTAAATCAACAATTTGAGGTGGCGTGTAGTAACTGCCATAATTAATTGTGTCTTTGAAATTTAAATGTTCTTGCTCTCTCATAACTTCTCTCAATGCTTTTATTTTAAGCTTTTTTAAACTCAAAATGCAAGTAATTATTTAATAAAACTTACAAATAATGGAGCAATAATCGCAGTAATTATTCCTGTTAAAATTAAAGCTAAAGTGCTTACTGCAACTTGCTTTTCGTTACCTTTTTCGCTACAAGCAGATGTTCCCATAACATGAGTTGTTGAGCCAATAGATAAACCAATTGCGATATCATTATTAACTTTAAATAGCTTTAATAATTTATGCCCAAAAACAGCTCCAAAAACTCCAGTTATAACTACAATACAAGCAGTTAAAGATGGGCTTCCTTGGATAATTCTTGATATTTCAACTGCAATTGGGCTTGTTGTAGATTTTGGAATTAAAGAAGTCAAAATAACAAAATTTATTTTAAATAATTTTGAAACAAAATAAACACCTAAGACACCAAAAGCTGATGAAAAAATTAGGGCAGAATAGATAATTCTTTTATTTTTAGTTAGAATTTCTCTGTTTTTAAACAGTGG
>JAZSMU010000115.1:0-3199 GCA_045536045.1 Candidatus Gastranaerophilales bacterium | reverse complement strand
AGAAGTTAATACAACATTGAAAGAAGCAGTAAGTAAAATTGACAGAAATAAAGAAATAACAATTGTAATAGGTCCAGAAGGTGGCTTTTCTGATGAAGAATTTGAATTTTTCAAAAAGAATAATTTTCCAATAATAACTTTAGGAAAAACTATTTTAAAAGCAGAAAACGCAATTGTTGCAGGGGTTTCAAACGTAGTTTATGAACTTAGCAGATAAAATTAAAAATGATGAAATTATAAAAGAAATTCAAAATTTATTCCCGAAAGAAGAAATTTATCTTGTTGGTGGCTTTTTGAGAGATTTGATTTTGGATAAAATTTCGCCAGATAAAGATATTGTTGTTATAAATTCTAAAAGCGAAGATATTGCAAAAACGCTTGCAGAAAAATTAGACGGTGTAAAAATTCTTTTAGACAAAGAAAATCAGATATATAGAATTGCTCTTAAAGACAAGGAAAATTTTATTGATATTGTTGAAGCAGAGAATTTTGAAAAAGACTTGAATAGAAGAGATTTTACAATTAATTCAATTTATTATGACATTAAAAATGAAAAAATTATTGATAAAGCAAATGGCATCAATGATATTGAAAATAAAATAATCAGAACAGTTGATATAAATAACTTAAAAGATGACCCTTTAAGAATGTTGCGTGCATTTAGGTTTGCGTCTTTATATGGCTTTAAAATTAGTGATGATATTTTGAATTTTATTAAAGAAAACAAAGGATTAATTCAAAATGTTAGTGCTGAAAGAATTAATTATGAAATAATTAAAATGTTTTCTGGAAAAAATTTAATTGAAAATTTAAGAATGATGAATGATATTGAATTTTTGAAAGAAATTTTTCCAAAAACATCCGAAATAAATAAAATACCAAAAAATTCTCATCATCACTTACCACTTTTTGAGCACACAATGGAAGTTATTAATTCTCTTGAAATTAAAACATTGCCTTTGTTAAATTTAGGTGCTTTTATGCATGACATAGGAAAACCAGCAACTTGGCATATTGATGAAAATGGAAGACACAGGTTTTTAGGTCATGATGTTATTGGAGAAAAAATAGCAAAAGGAGAACTCAAAAAACTAAAATTTTCAAACAAACAAATTGAAATAATATCATTTTTCGTTCGCCATCATATGTATCCAGCACTTTTAATGAAAGACAATAATGTATCAGAAAAAGCAAAATTTCGCTTTTATAAAAAAACAAAAGAGCATTATAGAGAGCTTATTGATTTAGCAAAAGCAGACAGACTAGCAACAAGAGGGGAAGAAGTTTCAGAAAAAGATATTGAAACAGACCTTAAAAAATTAGAGTGCTTGCTAGAATTTTGCGCTAAAGCTGATAAAAAAATTGAAGCACTTCCAAAATTAATATCTGGAAAAGATGTTATGCAAATTTTAAAGCTAAAACCTTCAAAACTTGTTGGCGAAATTTTAGAAATGGTTGAAGAAAAAAGATTTGAAGGAAAAATAATTAGCAAAAATGACGCAATTGAATTTTTAAAAAGCTTAAAATAGCTATTTAAGAATTTTTGCCCTAGCTTTAAAAGTGTTATCAAAATCTGAAAATATGATATTTATATATTCTTCACTAGGGTCAATGGTTGTTCTTGAATATACAACAGCGTTATCATAATTTTTGTCTTCAGCCTTATATGCCCTAAAGCAGGCAAAAGTCTTATCTGCTTGCTTTAAAAGAATATAATTAGCTCCATTTGCTTTTTTATGATGAACGCTATAATGCCCAACGGGAATTATATGTCCAAAATCATCTGAAACAACTGAAAAAATTGAGATTAAGTTGTTTGATTTCATTGCATCTTTCAACAAATCAAACTCGCTTGGAGTTGCAGGAGTATCAGATTGTGTTTCGGCTTGTGGATTATCTTTAATCCCAAAAAGCCATTTAGTAAACTTCCAAGGCTCTCTAGGCTTGCCTTTCATTTGGTCAATTGCCTTGTTAAAATCCTCATCAGAAACAAACTGAGGCTTAAAAGAGCCACCTTGCGTTTTAATTGACTCTAGCTTTTCTAAAGAATCTAAATCTTGCTCAATATCATAAAAATCTGTGTCAAAAGAATATGCGACAGAAAAATTTAAAAATAATGCAACTAAAAATAAAATAATTTTTTTCATACTAATATTTTAATGTTATTTTCCAAAAAATCACAATTCCATGATGTCTTTATGAGCATCTAGGTATTTTGCAAGAGTTTTGGCATCGCCTTTAAGTTTGAAATATTCTGCAAATTTATCAGTTGTCCTAAGGTTAAAAGACCTGCCATTTCTGTCTTTTGTTTTAGAAACTAAGCCTTTTTCAACAAGCTCTTGAACATGCTCATAGGCATTTGAACGCAACTCTTTTAAATATGATTGTCTAATTGGCTGTTTTAGGGCAATAATTGTAAGAGTTTTTAAAACTGATGGTTTCAATTCAACAGGGCAAAGCTTTTCAACAATATCAAGATGTTCTGCTCTAACTTGAATAATATACCCATCTTCATCATCAATTTCAAGCGCACCATCTCTTGAAGAATAGTCAAACATTAAATCAAGTAAAGAAGCTTCAACATCTTCAACTGTTTCGCCTAATAATTCTGCAATTTCATCTGGAGACATTGCACAAGCAGTAACAAACAAAACGGCTTCAATTTTAGACTTTAGTTCACTCATCTAAACCTCCATCATTTTGTTCAAGGTTATCTTGTGTTTCTTCTCCTAGTTGAACAAATAAATCTGAATAAAATTCATCTTGGAGTAATTCATAATTTTTTCTTAAAGCTAAGAACAATAAGGCAATATAAGCACTTGACCTATCAAAGCCAAGAATAGCAAGGCAATATAAGCGCTAGACCTGTCGAAGCCAAGAAGGGTTAATTCGTTAATTTCAATTTGTTTGTCGCCTTTTAAAATCATTGCCAAGTTTTCATCCATTTTTTGAACAACTTGTTCGATATATTCTTCGTGCGCAAGGTTTTTAATGTCATGAGCTGTTAATTTAGAATAATTTCTAACTCTTCTTTTTTGTCTTTCAATTGAATTTTGAATTGAGCGCTTTTGCTCTAACTCTTCGTAGAACTTAACGTGACGGATAAGGTCTTTTAAGGTAACGTTTCTGTTTCTATTAAGTCTTGTACTTGTTCTTCTTTGGAGGACTTCGTTGAATGAAATGACATTATTAGAGGAAA
>JAZSMU010000065.1:0-3903 GCA_045536045.1 Candidatus Gastranaerophilales bacterium | reverse complement strand
CAGATGAAGTGTGTTGATAAGCGTAAAGGAGAGCGGGGATGCAAAGTGCATTTGTGTCTGCGTACTTCAAAATTGTTGAGCAAAGCGAAAACAATTTTGATACAATCTTTTCTTTAGCAGCACAACCGCACTTTGACAGACCCGACTCGACTGTGAGCTTATCAACAAAGTCCCAATCATATTTTAAGTCAAAGTGTTTAAAATGACCCTACTTTTTATTAAACATATTGTTTATTTCTTTTACTGCTTCAAATAGTTCACAAACTGCTTCTTTTGTTGTTGTTGGACCAAAACTAAACCTTACAGATGTTTCTCTAAGTTTTGAATCTACATGCATTGCTTCCAAAACTGGACGACTGTTTTTTGTAGAAGAGCAGGCGCTTCCTGTGGAAATGTAAAATCCTTTTGAATCTAAGGCTCTAAGCATTACGTTTCCTGGAATGTTATTAAAAGCAACTTGCAACACATAAGGTGAAAATAAATCAGATTTTTCAACTCTTGTTGGCGGAATGATTGTACATCCTTTTAATGTTTGCAAATTATTTATAAATTCATTTGTAATTTCTTTTTGTATTGAATTATCTTTGTTGTAATATTTTTCTAAAACTTTTGAAATGGCAACTGCACCAAAAAGGTTTTCTGTTCCGCTTCTAATTCCTTTTTCTTGGCCACCACCCCTTAAAAATGCTTCAATTGGATTTTCCAAATATAAAACTCCAATTCCTCTTGGGCCACAAATTTTATGAGCACTAAAAGAAGCACTATCAATTCCTTTGTAATTTATGTTTAATTGAATTTTTCCTGCGGCTTGTACACAATCAACATGGAATTTTGGCTTTCTTTTTTCTTCTGCCCATTTTGTAATTGTATCTGCAATTTGGTAAATTGGTTGAATTGAACCTGTTTCGTTGTTTACTGCCATAACACAAACTAGCATTGTGTCATTTGTTAATAATTGTTCAACTGCTTCTGGAGTAATAATTCCGTCTTGGTTTGAAGGAATTGAAATAATTTTCCATCCACATTTTGTTAAAGCTTGGGCTTGTTCTCTAATTGCTGGATGTTCAATTGAACTAATTAAAATTGTTCCTGTGGAAGGTTTGTTTAATTGAGAAAGAATTGGAATGTGATTGCTTTCTGTTCCACCAGAAGTAAAAAATATATTTTGAGCTTTTACATTTAATGTTTTTGCAACAGATTCCCTTGCTTTATCTAAAGTTTCTTTTGCTTGTTTTCCTGCCAAGTGAACACTAGAAGGATTTGCCCAATTTTGAATTGAACATTCTAGAGAATCTCGTAAAATATCTTCATCAACTGGGCTTGTGGCTGCCCAGTCAAAATAGTGATTTTTGTTAATAATTTGTTCTGGCATAATTTTATTTTAATACAGAAAGTATATCTTTATCATCAGCTTCTTCAAAAATAATTTCTCCAATTCCTTTTGGAACAATTAATCTAATTTTGCTGTTGATATTTTTTTTGTCCTTGTGCATTACAGAAAGAAATCTTGCTCCAATTCCTCCACCTCTTACTAATGAAGGAATTGGGTCTGTGTCCCAATTGTATAGTTTTAATACATCAATAATTCTGTTATAAAATGCTTCTCTACAATAATCTTTTTTATAGCTATATGTAATTGCTCTTCCAATTCCCCAAGCTACAGCTTCTCCGTGAGTAACAGCACCTAAGCCCATTATTGTTTCGTAAGCATGTGCAAATGTGTGTCCTAAATTTAAATATGCACGAATATTTCGTTCTGTAAAATCTTTTTCTACAACATTTGCTTTTTCTTTTACAGAAAGTGTGATAATTTCTTTTAAAATTTGTGAATCTCTTGCTTTAATTTTTTCACTTTCTTTTTCAAAATATTCGAATAAAGTTTCATTAAATAAAATTCCAGTTTTTAATGCTTCTGCTAATCCTGAAAAATATTGATTATCTGGAAGATATTGAATGAATTCTGTAAAGTAATAGATTTTTTGAGCAGGGAAGAAAGAACCAATCATGTTTTTGTAATTTTCAAAGTCACAACCAGTTTTTCCACCTACAGAAGCATCAACCATTGCTAAAAGTGTAGTTGGCACAAATTGAACAGCGGCTCCACGTTTAAAAATTGAAGCTGCAAAGGCTGTTATATCACAAATAACACCACCACCAATGCCAATAAATAAATCATTTCTTGAAAAACCAGCGTCAATTGCTTTTTGAATAATTGTTAAAACACTTTCAATTGTTTTATAAGGTTCTCCTGAACCAAGAATTAACAAAATATCATTTCCGCAAACATCAAAATCAAATTTAGAAATGAATGATTGCATGCATTCTAAGCTTGCAATAGTTGCATCTGTAACAAAGAATCTTCTTTGTGTAGATTCACCTGGTGCAAAAATAGAATTTAAATCTGGAGTTCCATCAATGAAAACGATTTCGCTTTTGTCTGTGCCTGAATAAATTGCAGGGTAGTTAACATTAATTGTGTTATTATTCATAATGGGAAATATTCTAACAGAATCAATAATTTTCGTCCATTGCTTTTAGTTCAGAAATATTTTTTTCTAATCTTTCAACTTCCCGAATAATTATTTTTTCGTAATTTAATTCACCAGAAAAAATGCGTTCTCGTTCATCTTCCCAAAATTGTAAATCTTCTATGTATAAAAATCTAAAAGTTGGGGCATTTGCTTTTTCATACCAAATTTTTGCTTCTTTCCAGTAGTATAATCCTGCTTTGTAACAACTTAATGCTTTTTCCATGTTAGAAAGATATTCTTCTTTCCAAGGGGCGTCGTAAAAATATATGCATTTTTTGTCATAAACGCGACCTAATCTTAAATGTTGTTCAATTAATTTAAGATTTATGTGCATTTGAAATAAATATCTGTATTTTTCCCATTCTTTTTCTGTTGTAATTTTTGCGTCTGCATAAAGTGGGTTACAAAAATCGGCTTCAACTGCTTTTTCAAGCCAATAAATGTTTTCCATGCAGTCATCTGGATATTGTTGATAATGAACGTGAAAAAGTTTGTACCAATCTTCTTTGTATTTGACCATGTAGGCATCTGCATTTTGAAGAGGAATAAAAAATAAAACTAAAAAGTTAAATATAATAAGAATCTTCTTTTTCACATTTCATTTATCGGATTATAAAAAGCTTTGCTTTACAAAAGTTTTATTTTTATTTTAATTCCCGTAAAATATTGTCAAAAACTTCATCAATAGATTTTGTTGCGTCAATAATAATTATTTTCATTCCAGATTCATTTGTTTTTTCTTGATATTCTTCAATTACTTCATCGTAAAGTTTTGCAATTTTTTTCTGAATGTCTAATTTTTCATAAATTTCTTTTTGTCCATTTCTTGAATCAACACGTTTTAATGAAATTTCTGGATCTATTTTAAAATAAAATAAATACTCTGGTAAAGGAAATGGTGAATTTAATAACCTTGGCAAATCTTTTCCACAAGAAACAGACTGATATGCTAAACTAGAAAAAAAGTATCTATCGCTTACAACCGTTTTCCCATTTTTAATTAAATCTTCTACACCGTCTTTTCCAAAAATGTGTTCACATCTGTCTGCGGCAAATAAATATGAAGCAGTTTTTTCATCAACGCTAAATTCTCCACAAAGCATGCGTCTTAAAAATTTTCCAGTTTCGTTTGTTGTGGGTTCTGCAGTTGCAATAAATACATTAGGATTTGATTCTACCAATTTTTTTATTTGAGTTGATGTACCACTTCCATCAATTCCTACAAAAACAATAAAATTTTTTAGTACCATATTTCACCAAGAATATTAATAAATTATCTATAAATTATAGTAAATTTTTGATATAATACAATAGGTTATTTCTTGCAAAAAAATGTTTTATTATTTGAGTTTTTGTATAACTATTTTAATAT
>JAZSMU010000063.1:0-4879 GCA_045536045.1 Candidatus Gastranaerophilales bacterium | reverse complement strand
TTCAGTTTTTTATCTTTGCATTTTTGAACATACAAAAGTCTTTTTAAGCTTGTTCCACCTTTTGTTTCTTTAAGGGTGTAATTTGTTTTGCCTTCGGGAACATGTTTTTGTTGAAGTGCATAAATTGCAAGCTGTTTAGATTGCATACTTGTAGTTGGGACTATAAATTCGTTAATAAAAACGCCAGCAAACGCAGCCACTATTGCAAAAAACATAATTGGTTTAGATAATCTTTCAACTCCAATTCCACAAGATTTAAAAATTGCAATTTCTGAGTTTGTACTAAGCTTATTAACTGTCATAATTGCAGCCAAAAGTGTTGAAATTGGTATTGAGCTAACAAAAACATATGGCAAATTTAAAACTATCATCATTAAAGCCATATAAGTTGGAATACCAGCCCCAGCTGCTTCTTTAATTGTTTGGGTGAAAGCTGTTGAAGCAAAAATTAAAGATGTGAAAACAACTATCCCTAAAATAAAGAATTCTAACATTTGAGATAGAATGTATTTATCAAAAACAAGCGTTTGACGCCACTTTCTTTGAAGTAAATGATAGTATAATTTTATTTTAGAGAGTATTTTTTCCATTTTCGTCATACATTTCAAGCCTTTTAGCTTGAATATTTTTAAACAATTCCATTTTCTCACTATCATCCATATTTTTCAAGCGAGCAAATTCAGTGTTTAGTGCTTCAATTCCTGCTTCAATATTTTCAAAATTATATTTAAAAATATCAAAAGTCATATCTGGACTTCCGGCAGACAATCTTGTCATATCTCTAAATCCACTTGAAGCTAATTTCATTGCTAAATCGTTCTTTTGGGCCAAATTAAAAAGCGCAATTGAAGTTATTAAAGGAAGATGAGAAATTAATGCAGTTGCCTTGTCGTGCTCATCTAAATTAACAACAATTGGTTTTGCTTTCATCTTCAAAATTAAGTCTTTTAAAATTTCATTTTCTTTTTCAATTATCCAATAAGCATTTTCAAATAAATCACTAGAGCTTGCTTCAAACCCTGTTTTTTCTTTGCCTGCCATAGGGTGAGAAGATATAAAATTGTAGTTAAAAGTTTTGTCTTTAAGAAAACTCTTAACGCTTGAAACATCTGCAACAATTGTTTTTTCGCCAACAATGTTATTTAGTTTTTTAAGTGTTTCAAGAGTATTTTTCATTTCTGAACACACAAAAACAACATCACAATTTTTAACTAAATTAATATCGTCGCTTGCGTTTTTTGTGTATTCAAGAGCTTTTTTATAACTGCTTTTTGAAACAGCGAAAAGTTCAAAATCAAAGCCAGACAATGCTTTTAAAATTGAACCTCCTATTAAACCTAAACCAATAACTCCAACTTTCATTTTTATATTATAATACAAATATAGAATTTTGAGGAAATTATGGAAATTAAAAAAGGCAAAGCGTTTAAATTTGGAGATGATATTTCAACAGACCATATTGCTCCAGGCAGATTATTTCATTTAAGAAGCGATTTAAAAGAATTTTCAAAGCATGTTTTAGAAGACGCAGACCCTAATTTTGCAAGCTCAATGAAAGAGGGCGATTTTGTTGTTGCTGGAAATAACTTTGGTCTTGGTTCTTCTCGTGAACACGCACCTCAAATTATCAAAATTGCAGGAGTTGGAGCAGTTATTGCAAAAAGTTTTGCAAGAATTTTTTATAGAAATGCAATTAATATTGGACTTTTGGTTATTGAATGTGATACAGACAAAATTGATGCTGGAGATGAGCTTGAGCTAGATATCAAAAATGGCGTTTTGAAAGATGTAACAAAAAATATTGAGCTTGAAATTATGCCACTTCCAGACGTCATGATTAAGCTTTTAGCAGATGGTGGGCTTGTTGAACATATTAAAAAACATGGAGATTTCAAAATTGTATAATATAACTTTAATTGAAGGGGACGGAATTGGACCAGAAATTTCAGATGCCGTTGTTAAAATTTTAGAGGCTTCTGGAGTTGAAATTAATTGGGATATTCATATTGCAGGCGAGAGAGCTATTGAAAAATATGGCGAAACATTGCCTGAAGTTCTTCTAAATTCAATTAAAGAAAATAAAATTGCACTTAAAGCTCCAGTAACAACTCCAATTGGCAAAGGTTTTAGGTCTGTTAATGTTGAGCTACGCAAAAAATTAGATTTATATGCAAATATTAGACCTTGTAAAAATATAGAGGGCATTAAAACAAGATTTGATAATGTTGACCTTGTTGTTGTTAGAGAAAACACAGAAGACCTTTATGCTGGGCTTGAAGAAAAAATTGATAATGATACAATTCATGGAATTAAAAAAATAACACGCAAAGCTTCAGAGAGAATTGTTCGCTATGCTTTTGAATATGCTCTAAAAAATAATCGCAAAAAAGTTTGTGCAGTTACAAAAGCAAACATTTGTAAAATGGCAGATGGCTTGTTTTTAGAGTGTGCAAGGGCTGTTGCAAAAGATTATGAAGGCAAAGTTGAATATGAAGAATGTTTGGTAGATTCACTTTGTATGCAACTTGTTATTCATCCTGATAAATTTGATGTTTTAGTTTTGCCAAATTTATATGGCGATATTGTTTCAGATTTAACTGCTGGCTTAATTGGTGGGCTTGGAGTTGCACAAGGAGCTAATCTTGGCGATAATTATGCAGTTTTTGAACCTGTTCATGGTTCTGCTCCAAACATTGCTGGGCAAAATAAAGCAAACTTCACTGCACTTTTGCTTTGTGCAATTGATATGCTTAAATATTTAGGCGAAATTGATAAAGCAGATAAAATTGAAACTGCACTTCGTCTTGTTTTAAAAGAGGGCAAAGTTACAACAGAAGATGTTGGTGGATGTGCTACAACGACTGAATTTAGAGATGAAATTATTTCAAAATTAGCTTAATAACTATTTTTCTCTAATTATTTTAACTCGCCTGTTGCCTTCTTCGCCAACACTTGTAGATTTTAGCCCGTAAGATTCTATAAATTCGTGCTGAAGTTTTCTAATTTGTTGGTTTTGAACTTCTAATTCAATTGAATCTGCACCTTCAAAAATTTTAGCAACAGCTGCTTTTGCTTCATTTAAAGCAAGCTCGGTGTCATCCATATAATTAACAATAGGTCTTTCTTCCATATCTCCTTGGGTTAAGCCTAGTGCGTCTTTTAAGACTTTTTGAATTTGGGACATAGAATTTGTGCGAACAAAGAAAATAGGAAGCCTGTATTCGTTCGCAGTTGATAAAATTTTGTTTCCACCTTTTGCAAAGTTTTTGTGTGCAATTACAAAATCAGCGTCTTCAATATTTCTAACAACTTCTGCGTAAATATCTAATCTTTCAATAATTTTATCTACAATTGAACGAGAAACTGCGTAAATATAGATTTTTTTATGCTTTTTATTTTGTTTAATATATTCATTTCTATTAAAACCAAAACTCAAAGAGCTGTTTTTAGCCTCTTCTTTAGGTGGCTCAACCGTTGGTGCTGGAGCTTTTCCAATAACTTCTTCGCTAACTTTTCTAATTTCTGGAGTTATTGGCCAGCCTCTTAAAATATAATCAACAGCTTCTGAAGTATCTTTATAAACTGCAAGGGTGTTTCTATCAATAATTTCAATAACAATATCAAAAGTTGGCTGTTTTTCTCTTTCTAAAACTGTTTTTTGAGAGCCTCTTTGCTTAGCTTCGTCATCCCCTAATGTAACAGACTGAACACCACCTACAAGGTCGTTCATAACTGGGTTTTTGATTAGGTTTTCTAGTGTGTTCCCGTGTGCTGTTGCAATTAGCATAACACCACGTTCAGCAATTGTTCTTGCTGCCTGTGCTTCAAGCTCGTTTCCAATTTCATCAACAACAATAACTTCTGGCGTGTGGTTTTCAACAGCCTCAATCATAATATCTTTTTGAAATTCTGGCTGTGGAACTTGCATTCTTCTCGCTTTTCCTATTGCAGGGTGGGCAACATCTCCATCTCCTGCAATTTCGTTTGAAGTATCAACTACAACAACTCTTTTTCCCATTTCATCTGCAACAAGGCGAGAAATTTCTCTAAGTTTTGTTGTTTTGCCAACACCAGGACGCCCTAAAAACAGAATACTCTTGTTTTGAAGAACAAAATCTTGAATACAAGCAATTGTGCCTGTAATAACTCTACCTATACGGCAAGTAAGACCTATAATTTTACCTTGACGGTTTCTTATGGCACTAATTCTGTGCAGTGTTCCAGGAATGCCCGAACGGTTATCTGATGTAAATTCATTAACATTTTTTGTTATATATTCAAGGTCTTCGCTTGTAGTTGATTCAAGGGGTAAATAAACAACTTTGCCGTTTCCTAAACGGACTTCAGGTGTTCTTCCAATGTCTAAAACAATTTCAATAGCGTCTGTTAAGTCTTCCGGTTTAATTTGACGCTTAATTTTCGGTGGTAAAATCTCTATTAATGCGTTTAAATCGTTTTCAAATTGAATGTCGTTCATTAAGACCTTTCAATACTAATCCAGCCTTAGCTATCTATATTATAAACAATTTTGAAAGGTTTTACAATCTTTGTAATAAATTTAAATGACTATTTTAAAATCGAGAGTATATAAGGTTAGTTGCAGTTGGTTTGACTTATGCTTATGCATATACATATGCATAGTTGTGTTTTATTTCTAGATCTTCACTTTCGTTTGTTATATTTTTGTTTAATTCAAGTGCTGATTTAACTCTTGGCGCTTCTGTTTTTGCTTGTTTTTCATATTCTTTCACAAGATTATCCAATTCTGCTTCTTTTCTTTTTTTTAAAGAATTTAAATAATCATCAAAATTAATTCTTGTAATTGCTGCTTCTCTTCTGCAAAGTTTTCCATAATGCGCAACACTATATGGTGCACAAT
>JAZSMU010000050.1:0-5829 GCA_045536045.1 Candidatus Gastranaerophilales bacterium | reverse complement strand
AGATCTGATATGCGCAATATGCTAACACCTGAAATAATCGAGCACAATTGCCAATGCTTTAAAGCTCAAATGGAAAAATTTATTGAATTTGGCGAAGACAAAGCAATTATGGTAAATAACGCAGACTGGCTTTTAAAACTCAACTACATTGAGCTTTTAAGAGATGTTGGTGCGTGCTTTACAGTTAATAATATGCTAAGAGCAGAATGCTACAAGCAAAGAATGGAAAAAGGCTTAAGCTTTTTAGAATTTAACTATATGATTATGCAATCTTACGACTTTTATTATTTGCATAATAACTATGGTTGCAACCTTCAATTTGGAGGAGATGACCAATGGAGCAATATGCTCTTTGGAGCTGATTTAATCAGAAAGAAAACAGGGGCTGATGCTCACGCTATGACAATTACTCTTCTTCTAAATTCAGAAGGTAAAAAAATGGGCAAAACCGCAAAAGGTGCTGTTTGGTTAGACCCAAATAAAACAACACCATTTGAATTTTACCAATATTGGAGAAATATTGACGACGCTGATGTTATGAAATGCATTAAAATGCTAACTTTCTTAACTATTGAGCAAATTGAAGAAATGGAAACATGGGAAGACAATAGAATTAATGAGAAAAAAGAAATTTTAGCTTATGAATTAACATCATTAGTTCATGGAGAAAATGAAGCGAAAAAAGCTCAAGAAGCAGCACACGCACTATTTGCAGGCTGTGGTGATGACGCCAATATGCCAACAACTGAAATTCCAACCTCTGAAGTTGGAGATGGCATTTTTATCTGTGATTTGCTTGTAAAATGTAATTTAACTGCAAGCAAAGGCGAAGCTAAAAGACTTATTGCACAAAACGGAATTTCCGTTGATGGCGAAATTGTTTCAGATATTTCTAAAAAATATACAAGCGAAGAAATCGCTAATGGTTTAAAAATTAAAAAAGGAAAAAAAGTTTTCCATAAAGCTATTTTAGCTTAACTGACAAACCCAATTGCTCGCACGCAACTGCGTGCTCGCTTTCAAACTTTAAAAACTAAACAACAGTTTCTAAGGCTTCGTCAAATAATTTTGAAATTTCTTCTCTTGGCTTTTCAAATTTTGAAACGATAATTGTTAAAATTATTGAAACTAAAAATGCAGGAAGAATTGAATATATTCCAGAATTTTTTAAAACAGAAATATTTTCCCACACTAAAACCATTAAAGCACCGGAAACAATGCCTGTGTATGCACCTTTTAAGGTTAAGTTTTTCCAGAATAAAGAAAGTAAAATAACAGGACCAAAAGAAGCACCAAAACCAGCCCAAGCATAAGAAACCAAGCCCATAACAGAATTATTTGGATTAAGTGCCAAAATATAAGCTAAAAGTGCAGTTAAAAACACTGCCAAACGGCTCACAAACATCAATTCTTTATCGTTTGCATTTTGTCTTAAAAGCAATTTATAAAAATCATTTGTGATAGTTGAAGCAGTAACTAAAAGTTGCGATGCTGCAGTTGACATAATTGCAGCTAAAACTGCAGACAGTAAAACACCAGCAATAAATCCAAACGGCACAAGGCGAGTAACTGTGTCTATAAACACAATTTCTGCTGACGATTTATCAGGATATATTATTCCTTGAGAAGCCAAATAAAAATACCCAACAACTCCAATTGCAACAGCTGAAAATAGAGTTAAAATAACCCAAACCATTGCAATCCTTCTTGCTTTTTTAATCATATCACTAGAACGAATTGCCATAAAACGAACTAAAATATGAGGCATTCCAAGATAGCCTAAACCCCAAGCAAAATAAGAAATTATTGTTATTAAGGAAGTTTCATTGTCTGCAAAATGGAAAAGATTTAGATATGTATTAGAATTATGTGCTGCCATAGTTGAAATTGAAAGCTCTGGCACAACATTAAAAGCACAAATGGGAACTAACATCATTGCAAAAAGCATTAAAAAACCTTGAAAAAGGTCTGTCCAGCAAGCAGCCATAAAGCCACCTAAAAATGTATAAATTAAAATTACAACAACTCCAATTGAAACTGCCAAAGTATAATCCATTGAAAACAAATATTGGAAAACCTTTGCCTGAGCATTAAAAGCAGAAGCCGTATAAATTAAGAAAAATATAAAAATTACAATTGCTGGAATAACTCTTATTAATTTTGATGAAGTTAAAAATCTATTTTGAAAATATTGAGGAATTGTTATGGCATCTCCCATATGAGAAGAAAATTGGCGAAGTCTTTTTGCAATTATTTTCCAATTTAAATATGTTCCAACAGCAAGCCCAATTGCTATCCATGATGCACTAACTCCTGAAATATAAGCTGCTGCAGGGAGCCCCATCAAAAGCCAACCACTCATATCTGCAGCTTGAGCACTCATTGCAGTAACCCAGCTATTTAAGTTTCTTCCACCCAAAAAATATTCTTTCATATTTTTCAATTTGTTATAAAAATATATGCCAACTCCTATAACACAAAGAAAATATACAAAAAAAGCTAAAAATATGCTGGATTTCATAATTCCTTCCTTAATATGTCTATAATACTACATCAAGGAAGTATTGCAAAATTAAGGTGTTTTATACTCAGAAATAATTTTTGATGGCACAACTTTCAATACTTCTTTGTTTTGTTCAGTTTCCCTGTTTATATACAAAATAAACTTATCGGAAGGCGTGTTCGCTTCTTCCCACATTTTATTAGGGCTTCTATCTCCATTTGTGTCAACAATTACATAACAAGAATTATTGGAACAATCCCCATTGGCAAAGAATTCATACACATTATAAACACTCGTTACTTTATTACCAAAAACTTCACCATATAAATGCTTAGAAGCATATTTGGCTAATTCTTCATTGTTCTCAAAAGCAGCTGGCAATTCATCTCCCATAAGACTTGCAAATTCAAAAGAATGAATCAATTTATCTTGTGCGCTTACTGCGTCAGACTGTAATCTTTTAGGTCGTTCTTTAGTGGTAGTTGCTGCCAATTGAATAAGATTAACTAAAGATATTAGAACAAGAGTCAAAACCACTATAGCAAAATATGCCCATCTTTTTTGCTTCGCGTGAAATTCTTCAACACTCGCCCACTTTTTATTCTTCCACGCTAAACTATTACCCTTAATGCCAAACCATATTTTAAAAATTATATATAACAAATATCCGATAGCATCTGGAAAAAAGACAAGAACAAGAGGTAAAAGACCTTGCCATACTCTGTTATCTGCTGCCCATAAAAGGTCAAAACAGAATGCGCCCCAATTAAATTTCCTACGCACCTCATCTGGAACAACACAATTTTTACCTAGCCCAGATGTATTCCCATATTCATTAACAACATTTTCTTCCATGTCATACTCCTTTTCTTAAGCAATATTTTATTCGTTCATTGGAAAAATAACAATACTTTTGTTATATGAACTATTTTAAAAACATTCTTAAAAGCTTTTCAAAAAGTCTGTTGTATGGCTGATATTTCATAGGCAAATCAAACCAATTTTTCTTATCTAAAATAGATTTTTTATGGGAAAAAGTATCAAAGCCAAACTTACCATGATAATTTCCCATACCACTTTCGCCAACACCACCAAATGGCATATTTGAAGTTGCTAAATGCAAAACAACATCATTAACACAACCTCCACCATAACGGCATTTTTCGGTAACTTTTTTGATATTTTCCCTGTTAGAAGAAAATATATAAAGTGCCAAAGGACGAGGACGAGATTCAATATTTTCAATTACATAATCTAAATTATCGTAAGTCATAATAGGCAAAATTGGACCAAAAATCTCATCTTGCATAATTTCATCATTCCAATTGATATTATCTAAAACTGTTGGCTCAATTTGCAAAGTTTGTGGCGAAAAATTGCCACCAGCAACAACTTTTTCTTCATCAATTAAATCAAAAAGCCTGTTGTAGTGTTTTGGATTAACAATTTTCCCATAATTTTTATTCTCAAATGGATTTTTACCATATTGAATTTTTATTTGTTTTTTAATTTCTTCAACAAGTTTTTCTTTAATATCTTTATGACACAAAATGTAGTCTGGAGCCACACAAGTTTGCCCACAATTTAAAAATTTTCCAAAAACTATTCTTCTTGCACTAAGTTTAATGTTTGCAGTTTCATCAACTATGCAAGGGCTTTTGCCACCTAATTCCAAAGTTGTTGGAGTAAGGTGTTCAGAAGCTTTTCTTAAAACTTCCTTGCCAACATTTTGACTTCCTGTAAAGAAAATGTAGTCAAATTTCATATCTAAAAGAGCTTTGTTTTCTTCTCTTCCACCCTCAACAACTGCCACATAAGAAGATTCAAAAACATTTTCAACAATTTCTTTAATAATTTTGCTTGTAGCTGGAGAATAGGCACTAGGCTTTAAAATAACTGTATTCCCAGCAGAAATTGCGTCTATTAAAGTTTCCATTGAAAGCAAAAATGGATAATTCCAAGGGCTGATAATTAAAACATTACCATAAGGAGTTGATTTTATTATGCTTTTTGCGTGGAAATTTGTAATTGGTGTTTGAACAATTTTGTCTTTTGCAAGTTTTTTAAGATTTTTCAAAAAGTATGAAATTTCAGATAAAGTTAGCCCAATTTCTGTCATATAAGCTTCGTATTCGCTTTTTCCTAAATCTTCTTTTAGCGCAAGGGCAATTTCTTTTTCTTTGTTTTTAATTTCAAGTTTCAATTTTTTTAAATAATCTAAGCGAAATTCAACAGATAAAGTTTGTCCACTTTTAAAAAATTCCCTTTGATTATCTAAAATTTCTTGCATTTGTTCTCCTAAATTAGATTATAATAAAACTTTTCTAACTCTTCTTTGTCCATTAAAACGGGCGTTGGATAAACAGGATTTGCTTCTGCATCTGCATTTGTAGCTAAAATATCAATATCTTCTTTTTGAATTTCAGAAATTTTTTCTCCAATTCCCATTTTTCTATTCAATTCTTTGATAGATTGAATAAACAATTTTGCAGCGTCCTCATCTGTTATTCCCTCAAAGCAAATGCCTGCTGCAACTGCCAAATCTTTCAATTTTTTGTGGATTTTTTCTCCATATGCCTCTAAAACATATGGAATTATTATAGCATTTGCTAGCCCATGTGGCGTATTGTAAAATCCACTTAATGAATGTGAAATAGCATGGCAATATCCAACATAAGAAACTGTAAACGCACAGCCTGCAAGATATGAAGCCCTCATCATATTTCTTCTTGCTTCTAAATCATTGCCATTTTGAAACAAAACTGAAAAATTCTACAATAAGTTTTTTTAAAAATGTTCATATTTCCTCCAAATTGGAATTATATTTTAAGCATATTTTTTGAACAATCTAAAATTGAACAAGAGTTTAAATATTCAAAAGTTGTTATCTTTATTGAAAAAAGTTATAATTACGATATGGAAATGATGAAGATTTGCCCAATATGCCAAACTGCACACTCTAAACTAGATATTAGGTGTCCTGTTTGTGGGTATGAAAAAGTAATTAGTCCTAAAGGTTTTTTCTATTTTTGTTTTGTAGTTGGTTTTATACTTGCATTTTGTGCAGAAAATACCGATTTAATAGGAAAAATTCAAGATAGTTTTCACCCACAAAATAGATTTGATTATCTTGCAAGAAAAAGAGTTGAGAATAGAAAAAATTATGACATTGTGAATGTTCCTATTAATCAAATGACGGATTTGACCCCAATGAGCAAAGAAGAAATTTTGAATTTGCGTAAAAAAATGGTCAAAAATTCTACGGTTTTTTCAAAAATTAAAAATTATTCGCCAAACCCAGATGTTTATAGAATTGAAGAGGGTTT
>JAZSMU010000004.1:0-5688 GCA_045536045.1 Candidatus Gastranaerophilales bacterium | reverse complement strand
GAAGATACTCAAATTTCTGCAGAAGGCTGGAAATCTTTAATCCCTATCTACAAAAATGTTATTAAAGAAGTTACAGGTAAAGAATTCCCACAAGACCCATATATCCAACTTCAAGAAGCTATTGAAGCTGTATTCCGTTCTTGGAACATTCCTAGAGCAGTTGCATACAGAAACATGAAGAAAATTGACCACAATTTTGGTACAGCTGTTAGCGTTCAAACAATGGTATTCGGAAACATGGGTAACGACTGTGCAACAGGTGTTTCATTTACTAGAAACCCAGCTACAGGTGAAAACAAATTCTATGGTGAATACCTAGTTAATGCTCAAGGTGAAGACGTTGTTGCAGGTATCAGAACTCCAAAACAAATTGCTGAATTGGAAGTTGATATGCCTGAGCTATATAAACAATATGTAGCTATTGCTAAACAATTAGAAGAAGGCTATCACGATGTTCAAGATATGGAATTTACAATTGAACGTGGTAAACTTTGGATTCTTCAAACAAGAAACGGTAAAAGAACAGCTAAAGCTGCTATCAAAATTGCTGTTGATATGTTTGAAGAAGGTATCATCACAAAAGAAGAAGCTATCAAAATGGTTGACCCATATTCAATCTACCAAGTTCTTCTTCCTTGCTTCAACCCAGCTGCTGTTAAACACGCACACAAAGTTTCAAAAGGTGTAAACGCATCTCCAGGTGCTGCTGTTGGTAAAGTTGTATTTGATACAGAAGAAGCAGCAAAAAGAGGTGAAGCTGGCGAAAAAGTTATTCTAGTTAGAGTTGAAACTTGCCCAGATGATATTCATGGTATGGCAGTTGCACAAGGTGTTCTAACTCTAAGAGGTGGTGCTACATCTCACGCAGCAGTTGTTGCTAAAGGTATGGGCAAACCTTGCGTTTCAGGTTGTGAAGACCTAAAAATTAATCTAGAAAACGAAACAATTACTTGCCAAGATGGCACTGTATTCCACAAAGACGACATCATTTCTCTAGATGGTGGAACAGGTGAAGTTATGGAAGGTGCTATTGAGCTTGTTGAAGCTGGCATTGATTCAGACTTTGAAAAATTCTTTACTTGGGTTAAAGAAGTTAAAACTATGAAAGTTGAAGCTAACGCAGACACTCCAAAAGACATTATCAATGCTCTTAAATTTGGTGCAGAAGGCGTTGGTCTTTGCAGAACAGAACATATGTTTATGGACCCAGCAAGACTTCCTTGGGTGCAAAAAATGATTATTGCAGGAACTCCTGAAGCTAGAAAAGAAGCTTTAGACAAACTTCTTCCAATGCAATATGAAGATTTCTATGCAATGTTCAAAGAATTAGGCGACAAACCTCTAACAGTTCGTCTTTTAGACCCACCACTTCATGAATTCTTACCTAAAAAAGAAGAATTAATTGCTGAAGTTGCAACTCTAAAAGCTCTTGGCAAAGACGCAGCTGAAAAAGAAGAAATGCTTCATATCGTTGAAGGTCTTTCAGAATCTAACCCAATGATGGGTCTAAGAGGTTGCCGTTTAGGTTTAACTTATCCTGAAATCAACGAAATGCAAGTTAGAGCAATCTTTGAAGCTTGCTGTGATTTGACTAAAGAAGGACACAAAGTTCAACCTTGGATTATGATTCCTCTAATCGGTCATGTTAATGAACTTAAAGTTGCAAAAGACATTTTAGTTGAAGTTGCAAACAAAGTTATGGAAGAAAAAGGCGTTAAAGTTGAATACAAATTCGGCACAATGATTGAAATTCCTCGTGCAGCTCTAACTGCAGACGAAGTTGCTGAATATGCTGAATTCTTCTCATTCGGTACAAACGACTTAACACAAATGACATTCGGTTATTCAAGAGATGATGCTGAAGGCAAATTCTTGAAAAACTATGTTGAACAAAAAATCTTGGCTTCTAACCCATTTGATACATTAGATACTAAAGGCGTTGGTAAATTAGTTCAAATGTCAATGGATTTAGGAAAAGCAGTTAATCCTGCTTTAGTTGGTGGCGTTTGTGGTGAACACGGTGGCGACCCAGATTCAGTTAAATTCTGCCATAAAATTGGTTTGAATTATGTATCTTGCTCTCCATACAGAGTTCCTCAAGCACAACTTGCTGCAGCTCAAGCAGTTCTTGAAAACAAATAAGTTCAAAACTTATAAACTTAATGCCTCGAAAGAAATTTCGGGGCATTTTATTTTGCAAGTTGTGCTTAAATTTGTGAAACAAGTTCACATTTTTTCGCAAGCTCAAAAAGTTGCTGCAGCTCAAGCAGTTCTTGAAAACAAATAGTTTTTAAGTTATAAAATAAAGCCTCAGAAGAAATTCTGGGGCTTTTTATTTTGCAAGTTGTGCAAATTGTGCAAAACAAGTTTGCGTTTTTTCGCAAGCTCAAAAAGTTGCTGCAGCTCAAGCAGTTCTTGAAAACAAATAATAATTTCAAGTAAATATCAAAAGCCCTCTTGAGAAATCTTGAGGGTTTTTTGTTTTGCAAGCTTGAAATAAACAAAAGCAACCTAATTTCTAATGTGGTTTAACAACGCTTTGCAGCCTTCAATTACATCTTCATAGGTTTCGTCAAAATTGCCCGTATACCAAGGGTCTTTGATGTTTCTTGGGCGAGGTGTGTAGTCTAAAAGTCTTGAGATTTTATTGTCTTTGTCTGGTCCTACAATATATTCAATGTCTTCAATATTTTCTGAATCCATTGCGATTATATAATCGTAATATTCATAGTCTTTTTTTCTGATTTTTCTTGAATAGTGTTCAAAAAATTTGACACCTTTTCTTTTTAAAATTTCTCTTGTCCCTCTATGAACTCTTGCATGGCACATTTCGTTGTAGCCTTCTGTGCCTGCAGAATCTATTTCAAATTCGCTACTTAAGCCTAATTCATCTACCATATTTTGAAAAACTATATGTGCCATAGGCGAACGGCAAATATTGCCTAAACATACAAATAAAACTTTAATCATAATATTTATTATAGTTGCTAATAAAAAATAGAACAATCCTCAATTGTACTCACTAAAAAAGAGCCCTGAGGCTCTTTATGATTTATATTAATGGCGGGGACGACGAGGATCGAACTCGCGACCTCTTGCGTGACAGGCAAGCACTCTAACCAGCTGAGCTACGCCCCCATTCCACTAATATTTATTTTTCAATTTTACCAAGTGCCAGTGCACTTTGTCAATTATTCAGCGTATACGCTAACTTGTTTTCTGTCTCTTCTGTATGGTTCAAATTTAACGATACCATCAATTGTTGCAAAAAGTGTGTTATCTGAACCCATTCCAACATTTTTTCCTGGGTGAATTTTTGTTCCTTTTTGTCTAACTAGAATGTTACCAGCTAAAACTCTTTCGTTACCATATTTTTTGACGCCTAAACGCTTACTTTCACTATCACGACCGTTCTTGGACGAGCCGACGCCTTTCTTATGTGCCATGTGTTATTCTCCTTGTCCTTCAGCCGCTTCTGCTTTAGCTGCTTTTGTATTAATTTTAGTAATCATTACTCTTGTAAATTGTTGTCTGTGACCTTGTTTTCTTCTGTAACCTTTTTTAGCTCTTTGTTTGTAAACGATAACTTTTTTAGCTTTGTCATGTTTAACAATTTTGCCTTCAACGGTTGCATTTTTAACATAAGGTTGACCTACTGAAGATTTTTTACCATTAACTAGCATAACAACTGTGTCAAAAACAACTTTGCTGTCTGCTTCGCCTTCAATAAGTTCAATGTCTGTGTAGCGGCCTTCTTCAAATTTATATTGTTTTCCGCCAGCTTCAACTATTGCGTACATCTTTTGTCCTTTCTATTTGGAGTTCGCGGTTGAATCAACTCTTTCGGTGCGTTCTCCCATCTCACTCAATTTAATTTATAATAAACAAAATTTAGTGTCAACTAGGATTTTGTTATTTTACAACAATATTTACAAGTTTTTTTGGAACATATATTACTTTTACGATTTCTTTGCCCTCAATAAAAGGAATAACGCGTTCCATTTTAACAGCTTGTGCTTTGAGTTCATCTTCTTTGGCGTCTAGTGTTGTTTCAATTTTGTCACGCATTTTGCCATTAACTTGAACAACAATTGTAACATCATTTAGTTGTGCAAGATTTTCTTCATATTTTGGCCATTGGGCATTAAATATTGCACCTTCGCCTCCAATGTTTGACCAAATTTCTTGTGCCATAAAGCAAGTAACAGGCGACATTAATTTTAGAAGAGAAATTAATGCAAAGCTTAAAACATCATTGTTGATTGCGTTTTCGTCTTTAATATAGTCGTAAATTTCATTTGTTAATTCTCTGTATTTAGAAACAACTGTATTAAATTGAAATTCATTTTCAATGTCGTTTTTAATGCCTTTAATTGCAATATGAACTTTGCGAACTAATCTGTCATCAGCTTTGTTTAAGCCATTTGCAAGGTTATAGTTTAGAGAAATTCTATCTTCATAAGTTGAAAATAGTCTATAAACTCTGTTTAAGAATTTGTAGCAACCTTCAACGCCAGCATCAGACCAGTCAAAATCACGTGCTGGAGGTGAGTCTGAAATAATGAACAAGCGAGCTGTATCTGCTCCGTAGTTTTCAAATATTTCATCTGGGTCAACTGTGTTCCCTTTAGATTTAGACATTTTTGAGCCATCTTTTAAAACCATACCTTGTGTTAAAAGGTTTTTAAATGGTTCATCAAAGCTCAATAAGCCCATATCTCTTAAGGCTTTTGTGAAGAATCTTGAATATAATAAGTGTAAAATTGCATGCTCAATCCCACCAACGTATTGGTCAACTGGAAGCCATTTATTAACTTTTTCTTTATCAAAAACTTTTTCAGAATTTTTAGCGTCTGTATATCGCATATAATACCAGCTAGAGCAAACAAAAGTATCCATTGTGTCTAGCTCTCTTCTGGCTTTTGCACCACATTTTGGGCAAATTGTTTCTCTGAATGTTTCGCTTGTTGCAATTGGAGATTTGCCTTTTGCTTGAAAATCAACATCTGTCGGCAATTTTACAGGCAAATCTTTCTCATCAACAGGAACTTCGCCACAGTGGTCGCAATAAACAATTGGAATTGGAGCTCCCCAATATCTTTGGCGAGAAATTAGCCAATCTCTTAATCTGAAATTAACTTTTTTGTGTCCAAAACCTTTTTCTGTTGCATATTTTGTAATTTCTGCTTTTGCAACTTCGTTTTCAATTCCTGTAAATTCGCCAGAATTGATTAATTTTCCAGGTTCAGTCCAGCATTTATTTTCTTCGCCACCATCAATTACTGTTAAAATATCTAAATTATATTTTTTAGCGAACGCCCAGTCTCTATCATCATGAGCAGGAACTGCCATAACAGCACCTGTTCCATAATCTACAAGAGCATAATCTGCCACCCAAATTGGGCAAACTCTTCCTGTGAATGGATTTGTGAAATATGTTCCTAATGGAACGCCTGTTTTTGGACGGTCTGTAGATAAACGTTCAATTTCGTTCATCTTTCTTGCGTTTTCTCTATATTTTTCAACTTCTTCTTTATATTCAGGAGTTGTCAATTTTTCAATGTCTGGATATTCGGGAGCAACAACAAGATATGTAATTCCATAAACAGTGTCTGGTCTTGTTGTGAAAACTGGAATTGTTAAATCTGAATCTTTAACTTTAAATTCTAAAATTGTTCCTTCTGAACG
>JAZSMU010000070.1:0-40906 GCA_045536045.1 Candidatus Gastranaerophilales bacterium | reverse complement strand
ATTTTAAACTCCATTTAATATTTTGGCAATATTATTAAGGTTAATATACATTAAGTTTTTGATTTTTATTATTATTTATAAAATTTTCCAACCTATCCACAATAATTTTTTCAAGATTAATATTATGAAAAGCATTTATTTCTTTAATAAAAAAGCAAGGGCTAGTTATGTTTATTTCAATAACCTTGCCATCAATTACATCAAGCCCAGCCATAGAAATTCCGTCATCTAAAAGTTTTTTGCTCATTGAAGAGCAAACTTCTTTTTCTTTTTCGGTTAGCTTTGCAATTTTAAAGTTTTCATCTGTATGAGTATTAAATTTAAAATCGTCAACTCCAACTTTTTGAACTGTCCAATCTAAAATTTCGCCTGCAATAAAAATAACTCTCTTATCGCCCTCAGAAACTTTTGGTAAAAATTCTTGAACCATAACAAGAGTTTTCCCATCATTTGTTGCAGTTTTAATTATTGTGTTTGTGTTTTTATCTCCTTGTTTCAAATAGAAAACACCACTTGAAAAACACCTATTTAATGGTTTTATAATGATTTCATTTTTTTCTTTTAAAAATTTTTTAATCTCATCAATATCAGAAGTTACAATATTTTGAGGAGCAATATTTTCAAACTCATTTACATACAATTTTTCATTTTTTTCTAAAATTGCATTTGGAGAATTTAGAATTTGCGTTTTATTTTTATCAACATAATTTAAAATGTAGCAAAGGTTAATATAATCAATATCAACGGGTGGGTCTGGTCTTAAAAAGATAACATCAAAATCATTTAGAGAAATTTCAAGGGAATTTTTATCATAAAAAATATTATTATCTTCAACACGCGTTAAAGAAGCTTTTGTATATGGAATTGTTTTTTTAATGTAAAGAGAATTTGGAGCCGAAACAAAGACTTCATAACCTCTTTCTAAAAACTCCTTAATAAGCCAAAAATCAGTAACCAAAGGGTTAAATTCAAAATATTTTAGCTCAATTTCGCTGATTATAAAAAGTAATTTTTTGTTCATATGTTAATTTTAACTTAAATAGCAAATTTAGTGTATAATAATTTTATGAAAAATTGTCCGTTTAAAAATACAGAATGCACCAAAGAATGTGCCTTATATATTGCCTATCAGGATATGAACGAAATGGTGTATGGAAGATTAAAAGCACTAGGTGTTGTGGATAGTGGCGAGGGTATGTGTTCTCTTAAAAATATGGCACTTGCTCAATCTAGATATATGTTTGAAAATACAGAAGTTTATAGGAAATAATATGGAAGAAAATTTAGGATTACAAATTCAAAAATTAGAAAATGTAATTCAAAAAAATGAAAATGACTTAGAGTCAATTCTTGCCCTTGCTAGAGTGTGGGCAGAAAACAACAACTTTGTTAAATCGCTTGAGCTATATAACAAAGCACTTTCCATCGAGCCTGAAAACTATGAAGCATTGATAAATTCAGGCAGTTTATATTTTTACAACAAAAACTATGAAAATTCTTTAAAAAACTTTCTTTTAGCCTATAAAATTAACTCAAAAGATGAAATTTTATTAACAAACTTAGGAAATATTTACGCAGAGCTTAGAAATTTTGAAAATTCTAAAAAATATTACGAAGATGCTCTTATAATTTCTCCTGAAAACCCTGAAATATATTGGGCATTAGGCGTTTTATATCAAGATTTTCAAATGCCAGAATTAGCAGCTCTTTCTTATCAAAAGGCAGTTGAAATTAATCCAAAAAACGAAGACTACCTAACTCATTTAGCACACACAAACCAAATTCTGGGAGATATTGATAAGGCTTTTGAATTATACAAAAAAGCCTATGAAGTTAATCAAAATAACGAAAAAACAAACCTTTCTTTAGCAAACATATACGCACTTAAAGAAAATTGGTCTGAAGCACACAATTTTTATAAAAATGCTTTAAAAATTAATTCTAATTATTATCAAGCATTAGTTTGCGAAGCAATTTGCTACAATTCTGAAAGAAAAATTGAAACTTCTATTGATATTCTTAAAAAAGCAATTGATTTAGACCCAATGAATCCTTCTGCATACACAATTTATGGCAACATTTTGTCATCCTTAGGTAAATTTGAAGAAGCGATTAATTTATACAAAAAAATTGTTAAATATAGCAACAATAAATCTCAACTAGATTTATTTATTGCAAACTGCTATGTCCAAATGGGCAATATTGTTAAAGCAATGGAATATTATAGGCAAGCCGTTTATGAAGACAAAAATAATAAACAAGCTTTGCTTTTATATTTAGAAATTGCAAATGAATTTATTTTAAGAAAGACAAAAAATGAACAAAGTTAGTTTATTAGATAGAATAATTAGTGTTTTAACATACTACACATTCGGAAGTGTTGGTGTTTTTTGGATGATTATTTGTGCACTAATTAAAAAATATGTTCCAAACTTTACAACCTACCACATTATGCAATCCATTTTTCTATCAATTATTCTATATTTAATAACTCAACTAATGGATATTGCAGTTGGTTTTGCAATTAATGTTCCTTTTATTGGCGAATTTATTAAAAAAATTGTTATATACACAAGCCAAACTCCAATATATCTTGGCTTTTCTTTAATTCACTACATTATTTTTATAATTATTAGTTATCTTGCAATTTTTGCATTATTTGGGAAAAAAAGTTATTTTCCATACATTTCTGAAATAATTAAAAGCAATTTGGGGGATGAATGAAAAAAGGATTAATTATATTTTCAATATTTTTAACTCAATTAGCAAGTTTTGCTCTATCAGATGAAGCAATTAAGTTAGAAAACCTAAAAACACACAATGAACCAACATTTTTTGGTGCAGTTTTTTCTTTAATTGCAGTTTTAGGCTTAATTTATCTTGTTAGTTTTTTATATCAAAAATTAACTGTTTTTAATGAAAAAATCACAAATGGCAAAGAAAAATTAGAGGCAAATAAATTTAAAATTATTTCAACAACACCAATTGGACAAGGAAAATTCTTACATGTTGTTGAGGTTAATAACAAATTTTTAGCACTAGGTTCAACTCCAAATAACATAAGCTTTTTGAGGGAATTTTCAAAAGAGGAAGTAGAAAGTATTAATGAAAAAAATTAAAATCGGAAAAAAATTTATAGGGGATAAGGAAAACACATACATCATAGGGGAAATCGGCATCAACCATAATGGCGATATTAATCTTGCAAAAAAATTAATGGAAATTGCAAAAGCTTGTGGTTGTGATGCAGTTAAATTTCAAAAAAGAACTGTTGAAAAGGTTTATTCTCAAGAAGAATTAGCATTCCCTAGAATTTCACCTTTTGGCTCAACAAACGGAGACCTTAAAAGAGGCTTAGAATTTGGACAAAAAGAATATAAAGAAATTGATAAATATGCTAAAGAGCTTAAAATAGATTGGTTTGCAAGCTGTTGGGATAAAGACAGCGTAGATTTTATGAAAAAATTTAATATCCCAACATATAAAATTCCATCTGCACTTTTAACAGATGATTCTCTTTTGAAATATACAAGACAAACAGGAAAACCAATTATCTTATCAACAGGAATGAGCACGATTGATGAAATTAAGCACGCAGTTGATATTTTAGGAGAAGAAAATTTAATTATTTGCCACTGCACTTCAACTTATCCTAGTGCTTTAGAAGAAATTAATTTAAAAGTTATTAACTATTTAAAAGAAAATTACAATTGCCCAATCGGTTATTCTGGGCACGAACGTGGGTATTTGCCATCTGTTTTGTCTGTAATGTATGGAAGTGTTTTAGTTGAAAGACACATAACAATAGATAGAACTCTTTGGGGCTCAGACCAAGCAGCAAGCCTTGAGCCTGAAGGACTTAGAAGAATGGTTAGGGATATTCGTTCAATTCCAACAGTTATTGGAGATGGCAAGAAAGTTGTTTATAAAAACGAAATTCCTATAATTAAAAAATTAAGAAAAGTTGGTGCAAAATATGATGAGTAATTTAAAATTATCTAAAAATATAAAAATTGTTGTTTCGGATTTTGACGGAGTATTTACTGATGGTTCTGTTTATATTGACGAAAATCTTAAACACACAAAAAGATTAAGCTACAAAGACATTATGGGTGTATCTATGCTTTTAAAAGCAGGGTATGATTTTGCCATAATTTCTGGAGAAGATTCTAATATTTTAAATTATTTCAACATAAAATTCGGAATTGAAGAAATCCACAAAGGAATTAGGAACAAAGGAATTGTTCTAGAAGACCTTATGGCAAGAAAAAACCTTGCAAAAGAAGAAGTTTTATACATTGGAGATGACATAAATGACATTAGTGCATTTGAGCTTGTTCAATATAAAATTGCACCAAAAAATGCAAATCCAATAATCAAATTAAGAGATGATATTCAAATAACAAATGCCACAGGAGGAGATGGGGCAATTAGGGAAATTGTTGACACACTTTTGAATAATACTGAAGAGCCAAAGGAAAAAGAAACTGAAATTTTAAGCTATGAATAACCAAATTAAAAAATGGAGTAGGAGAATTAAAGAGGTGGCAAAAAGAAAATTTTCGCCCATCTTTAACATATTCCAAAAAATTAAAACTTGGGATGAGCTTATAAATTCATATAAAAATAAAGGCGAAAACGCAATTCCAACATACGCATATCTTAGCTGGGGCATTCAACTTGCAGAATTAGGCTTAACTGAAGAAGCTATGAAAAAATTTGAACAATCAGCTTCAATGGCACTCAGAAATCCAGATGCATTTATAAATATTGGAATTTTAAAAGCAAAAGAAGGAAACCTTGAAGAAGCCCTTGAATACTATAAAAAAGCATTAAGAGTAGACAGTGCCAATCTTAAAGCTCATATTTACCTAGCTTGTGGATATTTAGAATTAGGCAACAAACAACACGCCGATAGAATGCTTAAAAAAGCAGTTAAAATTGACTCTAGAAACCCAAAAATATACACAAGCTACGCAGTTGTGCTAGCAAAAATTGGCGAAAAAGAAGAAGCACTTAAATATTTTGAAAAAGCCTATTCTCTAAACCCTGCAAATATGAGAGTTTTGTATATGTGGGCAATGCTTTTGTTGGAATTAGGAAATTTTGAAGAAGCACTTTTAAGATTAAATATTCTAAAACAAATTGAACCTTTTTGGGAAAATCTTTCTAAGCTTCTTGCAATTTGCCACAACAATTTAGGAAACTCAAAAGAAGCAATTGAATTTTCTCAAAAAGCATTAGGGGAAGACCCAATGAATGTTGAGTGTCATATAATTTTGGCTCAAAATCTTGCAAAACCAGAAACAAAAGAGCAATGCTTAAATCAATATAAAAAAGCAAAAGACTTAGGAATTTCAACACAAACTTTTTATCATTCTTGGGGAAAATCTTTGCAAGTTTTTGATGAATGGGAAAAATCAATTGAAAAATTTAACAAAGCCCTAGAATTAGGGGAAGAAAACTATATTTACTATCAAGGTTTATCTTATGCATATCTAAAACTTGAAAGAAAAGATGAAGCTAAAGAAGTAATTGAAAAAGCACTAAAATTGAACCCAAAAGACACAAATTGCCTTTTTAATTTAGGAAAAATTTACACAATTGAAGAAAATTGGGAAATGGCAATTAAATATCTTAAAAAAGCAATTGCTAGCACAAAAGATAACAAAAAAATGCATTTTGATTTGGCATGTGCTTATGAAAAAGCAGAAGATTTTAAAAATGCCATTAAAACTTTTGAAAAATCTGTTGAATATAACCCATCAGACAAAGAAAGCAAGCTACATTTAGCAGAATTGTATAGTGCAAGTGGCAACCATCAAAAAGCAGTTCTTCATATTCGTTCAGTTTATTTAGAAAACAAAGACGACCCTAAAATTTGCTTCTTGTATGGTGTTATTCTTGCAAAAAATAAAAATTTCCTTGAAGCAATTAATAAACTTCAACAAGCATATAAATTAGATGTTACAAACCATATGGCACAATTTGTTAGAGCAGAATGTTTAACTGAGCTAAACAAGCCAAAAGAGGCACTTTCCATTATTGCAAATTTTGAAAATCAATTTGAAAATGACTTAAATTTCTTAACTGTTAAGTTAGGTTGCTACTTAAAAATGCTAGAAAATGAAAATAATGAATATTTTATGAGTCTTGCAAAAAATATTTGTGATAAAATAATTACACAATACCCAGAAGAAACTTGGGCAATGGAAAAACTAGAAAAGCTAAACAACAAAGAAGAGGAAGAAGAATGTCAATCGTAGTACAAAAATTTGGAGGAACATCTCTTTCAGACAGCGACAAAATGAAAAATGTCGCAGATGCAGTTATTAGAGAAAAAAAACTAGGCAATGATGTTATAACAATTGTTTCAGCTATGGGGCACACAACAGATGCTCTTATTAAACTTGCAAACGAAATTTCATCTGCTAAAGATGAACGCGAAATGGATATGTTGTTATCAACAGGCGAACAAGTTTCTGCAGCACTACTTGCCATGACAATTAAAGAAAAAGGCTATGACGCAATTAGCCTTAATGCTTGGCAAATTGGAATTATGACAGAAGATATTCATTCACAAGCAAGAATTATAGATATTAAAACTGAAAGACTAGAAAAACACTTAAAAGAAGGTAAAATTATTATCGTTACAGGTTTTCAAGGAATTACTGAAGATAATGAAATCACAACTTTAGGAAGAGGTGGTTCAGATACATCTGCAGTTGCAATTGCAGCAGCCGTTAAAGCAGACAGATGTGATATTTATACAGATGTTGAGGGTGTTTATACATCTGACCCAAGAATTGTGCCAAATGCACTTCCTCTTGAAACTGTTTCTTATGAAGAAATGTTTGAATTATCAAGAGTTGGGGCAAATGTTCTTCATCCACGTTCTGTAGAAACTGCCCGTCAATATGATATTCCAATGAGAGTTAGAAGTAGCTTCAAATTGGAAAATGCTGGAACATTAATTATAGGAGTAGATAAAATGGAAATAAACAAACCAGTTACAGGTGTTGCAAGAGATAATTCTCAAACAAGAATTGTAATTTGTGATGTTGAAGATAAACCAGGCAACGCTTCTAAGGTTTTCAACATTATGGCAAAAAACAACCTAAGTGTTGATATGATTATTCAATCTTATGCAAGAAGCTCAAACAACACAAACGATATTGCATTTACTGTTGCAAATGGCGACCTAGACAAATTTAAAGCTCTTGAAGATGAAATCAAAGCTTGTGTTAACCCAAGCAATATCCACATTGACCAAGATATTTCAAAAATTTCAATTGTTGGTGCTGGCATGATAGATAGACCTGGTATTGCAGCTGGAATGTTTGAAGCTTTGGCAGGTGCTGGAATCAACATTAAAATGATTGCAACAAGCGAAATTAAAATTTCTTGCCTTGTTGAAAAACAATATTCAGAAAAAGCAGTTGTTGAGCTTTGCAAAAAATTCAACCTAGATGGCGAAGAAGTTGCAGAAGTTAAAGGAACTTTGCCAGAAGACGAACTATAAGAATTTTATGAGAGAAATTGTTAAAAATTTCATTAAAATTCACAGCCTTGAGAATAAAAAAATTCTTGTAGGTTTTTCAGGGGGTGCAGATAGCTGTGCCCTTTTATATTGCCTAAATTCTCTTAGAAATGAAATGAATTTAGAACTTATTGCAATTCATTTAAACCACAATTGGAGAGGAGAGAGGGCAAAAGAAGACGAAAATTTTGCAAGAGATTTTGCCAAAAAATTAAATATTGAATTTTATACAGAAACCCTGCCTCCAGAAACTCCTAAAACAGAAACTGTTGCAAGAGATAAAAGATATGAATTTTTCGCAAACTGTGCTAATAAATTCAACTCAAATTGCACTATGCTTGCACACAATAAAAACGACAATTTGGAAACTTTGGTTTATAGAATTATTAAAGGAACGGGGATAGAAGGGCTTAAGGCAATTCCTGATGTTCGCGATATTTTCTATCGCCCACTTTTGGCTGTTTCTAGAGAGGAAATTATTTCTTACCTTGAAGAAAATAATCTAAAATGGATTGAGGATAATTCAAACGAAGACACAAACTATAACAGAAATTACATTAGACATACAATTATGCCTATGTTTGAAAAAATTAATCCAACATATAGAAACAGCCTTGAAAACCTTATCACAGTTGCAAATAATGAATGCGAAATTTTAGATAATGCCCTTAATGTTGCAAAAGAAAAAATATTTTTTGAAGATAAAATTAATACACAAGAATTTTTAAAATTAATTTACCCAATGAAATTGAAAATAGTGTATAATTTTCTCAAAAATGATTTAAAATTTTACGACTTAAAAAGAATAAAAAGAATTGTTGATTTTATTGTAGAACACGCATCTGAAGAGCAAGACCCACAATTTAGAAAATATAAAAAATTCTCAATTAATTCAAAATTATTTTTATATGTAAACAAAAAAGAAATTTTTAAAGGTGAATAAAATGAATGTTATTGAAAAAGCGAAAGAACTTAAAGTTTTAATCTCTGAAAATGACCTTATGAAAAGAATTAAAGAGGTTGCAGAAGAAATTAACACCTCTTACGGAGTTGAAGAAGAGCTTGTTGTAATTGGCGTTTTAAAAGGCGCATTAATGTTTTACACAGAATTATGCAAACATCTTAAAATGCCTGTTCGTATGGAATTTGTGTCATTATCTAGCTATGGAAATGCAAAAGAATCTTCTGGAAAAGTCAGTGCTCTAAACTTGCACTTGCCAGAGCTTGTAGGGAAAAAAGTCCTTGTTGTTGAAGATATTGTAGACACTGGTTTAACTTTAGATTTTCTTATGAACTTTTTAAGAACAAAATGCCAAGCAGGAGATGTTAAACTTTGTGCCTTGTTAGACAAAAAATGTGCTAGAAAATTCCCTGTTTATCCAGATTATAGGGCATTTGAAATAGACAACAAATTTATTGTAGGCTTTGGGCTAGACTTAGAAGAATTATATAGAAATCTAACCTACATTGGCTACATTGAAACTTAAATAATGGCTAAAATAAATATTAAATAGAAAATTCCTCCAACAGCTAAAAGCCCAAGAGGAATTTTTTTTGATATTTTTGACACTAAAAATAATAAAACAGACATCAAAAATACAAACAAAATATTTAAAATTGCTAAATTATCAAACTTCCAAGAAGTTAAAAGAATTGCGATACTTAATGGAATACAGCTTTGGAAAACCAAAGCACCAGATATATTTGAAATTGCAAGCATATCTTTATCTTCTCTAATCCACAAAACACTATTAACAGTTTCCGGAAGCTCTGTTGCAAAAGGCATAACAATAAGGCTTAATAAGAATGGATTTAGATTTAAAATTTCTGAAAAATACTGAATTTTTAAAACCAAAAAATGAGAAGAAATTATAAGCAAAAGAATTGAAAATAAAATTTGCGTCCATATAATTATTTTTTCATTTTTCAAAAAAACCATAAGCTTCGCAAATTTCAAGTCTGAAATTTGCTCGCACTCAGAGCACCCTGCTCTTTCAATCGTTCTTTTAAAATAGAAAATATAAGTTAAAATCAAAGCAAAAACACAGAAATATTTAAAATATGGAATATGTAAAACTCCAGCAAGAACAGCTAATGAATAGCAAAATATAAAATATTTTAAATCTCTAGCAAAGAATTTTGTTTCAATTTGAATACCTAAATTTTTTCTTTTTTTAAGTAAATAAAAGCCAATTGAAGCTAAAAATATCATAAAAAATGTTATAGTAGAGAGCATAAAAGGAGAGCCTAAACAAGCTCCAGCACCAATTTCTGCACCTTTTTGAGAATTTCCTGTTAAAATTCCACCAATGATTGCAACCAAAGGAACAATTGTTTCAGGCAAGGCTGTTCCAATTGCAGCAAAAACAGAACCTACTGCACATTCCCCAATATTTAAAACTCTTCCTAAATGTTCAATTGCATTTGTAAAAAGTGTGCATGAAAACAATATCAAAAGAAAAAATATTATAGATGTAACTATTTGAAATGCAATTTCCATCTATATTTCCACCGTTTCTAAAATATTAATAACTTTTGGCTGAACACTTGTTTTAGAACATTTATTTTTAAATTCTTCAATATCAACTTCAATTGGTGGAAAAGTGTTATAGTGAATTGGACAAAAAGCCCTAGCACCAAGCCAATTAGCCCCAACAATAGCTTCATCAACACCCATAGTATAAAATCCACCAATAGGTAAAAATGCCAACTC
Source organism: Candidatus Gastranaerophilales bacterium (assembly GCA_045536045.1). Lineage (GTDB taxonomy): Bacteria > Cyanobacteriota > Vampirovibrionia > Gastranaerophilales > Gastranaerophilaceae > RGIG1918. Next base: position 30,653 of record JAZSMU010000070.1, on the reverse strand, counting down.
AACTTTTCCAAACTCTTGAATAGTTTTAAAATCTTGAATTAAACCAGTATCTCCAGCATGATAAATTAACTTACCCTCAATTTCTAGCAAAAATCCAACTGCAACACCACCAGACACTCCATTTGCAAAAGTGCTAGAGTGAGATGCAGGGCATAACATAACTTTCCCCCAAGAAAAATCTATCCAGCCCCCTAAATTCGCACCAATTGCCTCAATTCCTTTTGAATTAAAATAATTTGCAAGCTCAAAAACGCCAATAATATTTGCACCAGTTGCTTTTGAAATTTCAAGGGCACTGCCCACATGGTCATTGTGTGCGTGAGTTATTAAAATATTTTTAATGTTGTCTTTTTTATAATCGTATTCTCTTGCAGAAACTAAAAATGGGTCAATTAAAATAACCTCTCCGTTTGTTTCAATTTTAACTGCACTATGTCCTAAATAAGTAATTTTCATAAAAACTCCTTATTAAACAATATACAAAGTTAGACTAATTAAGGCAAGAAATTAATCATGTTTATGACCAATGCCAGCTTTAAAACCACAATACGCATAAACTGCAGTTAAAAGCTTTCCTGCTTGAATTTTATCTGCAAAAGGAATTTTTGTTAAAACTAAAACGCCCAAAATATCGTCAATGTGAACAAAATAATCTTTAAGCTGTTGTTTTCTCTCTGGCATATCAGGGTCAATAAATTTTTTGGTTATTTTATTTGTAACCTTGTTTGCAAGAGCCATTCCAACTCCAATTCCTATAATTGGCGAAATTATTTTATCTATTGGAGATTTAACATTCATTTTTTTTGTTGTTTTTAAAAGAACATCCGTTAAAGTTGTTGGAATTAAAATATTGTTAAATGTATGAAGTGCTTCTTCAACTTTTTCTTTTCTGTGATTTTTATTTTTATCAGTAATTATGCCACCAGCCAAGCCACCTAAAAGCGAACCTGTTGAAATAGATAAAATTTCTGGCAAATTATAATCAATATTTAAGGATTTCCAAATTTTCCCAACTTTATCTTTGAAATTAAGCTCTTTTAAAGCACCTTTTGGAATGTTTAATCCTTGTTTTTTCCTAATCAAAAGAAAGGGAACAGCTAAACCAACAATAGAACCAATTGCAGAAACCACGCCAACTTTTAGAGTATTTTTCTTTTCAGACTTGGTTTTCCCTCCAACTTCAAGAGCTAAATTGGCAGTGCTTAAGCTTTTATATGAAATATTGTTAATGCTATTTATTCTCATATATCTATATAAACCTTGAAAAAAAATTTTTTTCAACAAAATTATAATATATGCTATAATTCCCCTATGGTTGAAAAAGTTACATCTGCAACAATATCAGGGCTTGAGGGCTATAAAATAGATATAGAAGTTGACACTGTTAATTCTATACCTCAAACAATAATTGTAGGGCTTCCGGATGCTTCTGTTAGCGAAGCTAAAGAAAGAATCAAGCTTGCAATTAAAAACTCTGGCTTTAGTTTTCCAAACACAAAAGTTATCATAAACCTTGCCCCTGCTGACCTTAAAAAAGAAGGAACAGGGCTAGACCTTGGCATGGCAGTTGGAATTTTATTAAAAGAAAAAGAAATAAAAAGTAATGTTAAAGATATTGCTTTTTTAGGCGAGCTTTCTTTAGATGGTGCTATACGCCCAATAAATGGAATTTTACCTATTGTTTGTGCTTTAGCCGAATTAAATATTAAAAAAGTTATTCTTCCATTTGAAAATTTAACGGAGGCAAGCTTTGCTGAAAATATTGAAATTTTAGGTGCTAAAAACTTAAAAGAAGTTGTTTCATATTTAAATGGAATTGATGACCTTAAAAAAGCAAAAAATAAAGTTGAGGATTATCTTAATGTTGAAGAAGAATTTGATTTTGATTTTTCAAACATTAAAGGGCAAACTCTAGCAAAAAAAGCTTTGGAAATTGCAGCAGCAGGTGGGCATAATGTAATTTTATGTGGAACACCAGGAAGTGGGAAAACTTTGCTTGCAAAAGCATTTCCTAGTATTTTGCCAAATTTAACTACAAAAGAAGCAATTGAGCTTACTAAAATTTACTCTATAGCAGGACTAATTGATAACTCAAAACCATTAATTACAAAACGCCCATTTCGTTCTCCACACCATAGTGCAAGTGCTGTTGGAATTATTGGTGGCGGTGGAAATCCTAGACCAGGAGAAATCACCCTTGCTCACAGAGGCGTTTTATTTTTAGATGAATTGGTTGAATTTCCAAGAGGAGTTTTAGAGGTTTTAAGGCAACCTTTAGAAGATGGTGAAGTTACAATTTCAAGAGCCACAAAAAGCTCAAAATTTCCTGCAAACTTTATTCTTTTAGGGGCTATGAACCCTTGCCCTTGTGGATTTTATGGAGATTCTAAAAAAAGATGCGAATGCTCTGATTTCCAAATTAAAAGATACCGTTCAAAATTATCTGGACCACTTTTAGACAGAATTGATATTCAAATAAATGTTCCAAGATTAACAGAAGATGAATTAATGAAAATTGAGCCTGATAAAGAAACTTCAAAAGAAGTTAAGGCAAGAGTTATCAAAGCAAGAGAAATTCAAATAGAAAGATATAAAAACACAAAAATTTTAACAAATTCTGAGCTAACTCCAAAGCTTATAAACAAATTTTGTGCTTTAGATGACGCTTCTAAAGAAATATTAAAAAATGCAATTAATAAATTTAATTTATCAGGCAGAGCTTACGATAGAATTTTGAAAATCTCAAGAACAATAGCAGACCTTGAAAATTCTGAAAATATTTTAACATCCCACATTGCACAAGCACTTCAATTCAGAAGTTTCAATTAAATTTCATGACTTTTTGGTTTTTATCATTAAATTAGATGATATTTCAAGGTTATCATCAAGTTTTTTCTCATTTGCTCCGAAATTAATTTTGAGGGAGAAAGTATGTTCAGCCAAAGTATTCAAAATTATATAAACACAAGTGGACCAAGCTCAGCTATGGCAAGAGTTAAAGAATTGTCTGCTAAAATTGGCTATGCTGAACCAACAAAAACAGTTCAAGCAAAACCACTTGAAAATACTGACACTTTCTCTAAAATTTTAAATGAAACAAGGATAGAGGCTGGTGAAAATCCTTTTACAATAGATGCTCCACCAATTTTGAACATAACAAGACGCGAAATCCCAACAGGTTCTTATACAAAAGAACAAATTGTATCTATGGCGAACAAAATCTCCCAAAAATATGGCGTTGATGAAAAATTAACTCAAGCCGTAATTAAGCAAGAGAGCAATTTTAACCCAAATGCAAAATCAAAAGTTGGAGCTTTGGGACTAATGCAACTTATGCCAAAAACTGCAGAATGGCTAGGTGTTAAAGACCCAATGAATCCAGCACAAAATATTGAAGGTGGAGTTAAATATTTAAAATCAATGTTAGATAAATACAACGGAAACACAATTCTAGCTCTTGCAGCCTATAATGCGGGACCTGGAACAGTTGATAAATATGGGGAAGTTCCGCCATATCCCGAAACTCAAAATTATGTAAAAAATGTCTTAAGAGAATATATATAAGGAAAAATATATGAATAACTTTAACCCTAAAATTTCATCATTAACAACAGGCTTAACTCAAGGCATATCAGGCTTTGGAGAGCTCACTGGTGTTTCAAAAACAACTGGCGAAAATTTTGAAACTGTTTTGTCTGGAATGGTGCAAAATATAAATGAAACTGTTGCTGCACCAGATGCTTTAATGGAGCAAGCAGTTTTAGGGCAAGCAGATGTTCATGATGTTATGGCGGCAATTTCAAAATCCGAAATTCAGATTAACCTTGCAGCATCTGTAACTAAAAAAATACTTCAAACGTATGAAAAAGTAATGAACATACAGATTTAACCTTGTTTTTCAGTATAATTAATAAGTGGGGTAATAGGCTTTTATAATGAATTTTCAAGAACTATTAAAAGATAAAAAGGTTTTATACACGGCAATTGGAGTTATTGTTGCTGTTGTTTTGGCACTTATTATAACTGTTGGTGTTAGTGCTGGCTCTTCTAAAAAGGGTGCTGGCGAACCAAATATTGTAAAAGAAAAAGTTGAAGAAAAACCATTAGTGCTGTTTAAAACAGACAATATGGGAAAAGCAATTGAGGTTCAAGCGCTTTTGGCTCGTGAAGGCATTAGAGCAACAACAGCAGAAGATGGTAGTAAAATTTCTATTGTGCTTGAAAAAGGCACATACACAATGTCTAAAAGAGATAGGGCAATTTTAGCAATTGTTAAATCAGGGCTTGTTGATGAACACATTGGTCTTGAAATTTTTGATAAAGGCGATTTTACCTCAACAAAAGAAGACAAAAAAATTAGATTAATTAGAGCAATTAATGGAGAATTATCTAGACTTGTTCGCAAAATTCCTCCGATTGAAAATGCTCAAGTTTTTGTTTCAATTCCAGAACAATCAATGTTCCAATCTCGCCAAAAACCAATTACAGCAACTGTTCAGTTGATTATCCCTATGGGCGAAAGATTAGACAATCTAAAAATTAAAGCTATTACAAACCTGCTTTTAGGTGCTGTAAATGATTTAAAAGTTGAAAATATTTCAATTACAGACACAAACGGAAATGTTTACAGTAGTATCATTGATGCTGAAAATGATATGCTTGGAAAAATCCAAGAAAATGATAAATATATGCAAAACAAAGTTTCTGCCCAACTAGATAAAATTTTAGGCAAAGGAAACTATGTTGCGACTGTTTCAACATTCTTAACTCAAGCACCTGTTGAAAAATCTAGCATAATTTACGACCCTGATTCTAAAATTGCAATTTCAGAACAAGGTTTTAGCGAAAAATTAGGAGATAGTGCTTCCGATAATTCTCAAGGCACACCTGTTAGCACATATTTACCATATGGTGCTGGTTCTGCTGGAGGTTCTGCTTCTTATCAAGATAGAAACTACACAAGAAATGCAAACGAAGTTCAATATGGCGTTTCAAAAACTCATGTAAGCGAATATAGAAAAGCAGGAGTAATTGAAGAAATTTCAATTGCAGTTTCTATTGAAGAAAGTGCAATGCCTGCAACAGTTTCAATTTCAGAATTAAAAGAGCTTATTGCACACGCTGCTAGCCCAGTTGTTAGCCCAGATAGCGTTTCAATTGCATTTATAAATTCAGAATCAGACATTTTGGCTTCAGAAAAATTGAACCAACTTCCACATCCAGAAGAATCTGGAAATCCTTGGTGGGTAGTTGGAGTTCTTCTTCTTGTAGGCTTAGGTTTTGGCTTGAAACATATTTCAGCTAAAGTTCGTGATGAAGCAATTAAACAACAAGAAGATGTCATGATGTTAAAAGAAAAAGCAATGATGCAAGATAAACAACTCCAAGATGTTAATATCAAAGCAACTGAGCTTATTCAACGCCAAGCACAAATGGCACAAAACTTATTAGAACAAGAACATATGCACAACTTGCAAATTCAACAACTTCAACATGAAGCTTCTATGGCACAAGCAAGAGCAAATAATGCCCCACCTAGCCAACAAGAAACAGGAAATTTAATTGAAACTCTAAACGAATTAAGTATGGATTTCAATGAAGTTGATGAATCTGAAGCAGTAGATAAACTTAAAAATTGGATAGATAACTAAGAAATGGCAGAAAATTCAAAAAAACAAATACCAGGATTTAATCCACAAGAGTTTGCAGAAAATATTTCTATGCAAGCTGCCGAAGTTATCCCACCAGAAATTCAAGGAAATGACAGAACTTTTATTACGGAAGTTATAAAAAGATTCTGTTTTATGGCAGGAGATGCCGTTCTCCAAGATGAAAAATGCAATTTTAATGCAGACGAAGCAAGTCTTATTTGCCAATTTATTGGCGAATGGACTTTTCATAAATCAATTGACCTTACAAAAGGTGGAATTGATATAAATTTAAGAGAAGGTATTTTACAAAAAGTTGCGTTCACAATTTTTGAAATTGTTAAACAAGGGATAAACAAAAAAATTCCTCAAGAACAGCTTATTGAGCTTGTTGAAAACCAAGTAAATAAATCATTTAAAAATGCCCTAGAAGAATTGAAAAAGAAAAACATTTTAGATGATGAAGCAATACAAAGAGCAGAAAGTCAATCAAATGTTGATAATATGGTTCAAGCAACAGTTGAGGAAGAAACTAAAGCAATTCAAGAAATGAGTGATAGAAAAATTCTAAAACTTGCTTCACTGGCTCTTCTTATAAGAAGTTTATCTAAAGAAAAACAAGAAACAATTTTAGGCAAATTTAACGAACCAGAATCAAGAGTTTTGAGAGATTATTTAAATATGGAAAACCTTGAAGCTAAGGTTGACCCAAAAATAACTCAAAGATGTCTTGGCGAAGTTAAATCAATTTTGCCACAGCCTAAACACTCTTCTTCTGAAAATTGTATGTTCAAACTTAAAAAATTAATCTTTAAAAACGGAAGAGAAAAAATAGATAACCTTGTTCAATTTGAAAGACCAATTATAAAAGCTACAATAAATGACATAATTATGGGCGAAGAACCTGAAATTTCGCCACATATCAAAATAGTATTATTTAATTACATTTCAGAAAAAGTATCATGATAATTAAAAAGAAAAATCAAGAACAAGAGCAAGAAACGCGCATAGAAAATAAGTCGGTTATAAAACAAACATCTGACCAGAAAAAAGTTGCAAAAGAAGTTGAAAATTTTGACAACCTTGATTTTTCAAACATTCAATTTAAAGAAAGACTAGAAAGAAGAAAAGGCGACAGAAGAAGAGGTTACAGAAGAATTGACGAAAGGTCTTTAGTTTCTCGTGCTCAAGAAGAAGCAGAAAATATTAAACTACTTGCTTCAAAAGAAGGCTATAAGGCTGGAATGCAAGAGGCAGTTGAAGATGTTCAACAACTAAAAGAAGCCATTTGCGAATTTTTAGACTATAAAAAAGAAATTAACGACGAAATTTCAAACGATATTTTGGATTTATCAATTGAAGTCGCTAAAAAAATTATAAACAAAGAAGTTTCTCTAGGAGATGATGTCCTAAAAAGCGTTGTTTCTGGTGTGTTTGATGAATTAGAAGCTGGAGAACAAAAAATTACGGTTGCTCTAAATCCACTAGATGTAACATCTTTCAGAGAATTTATGCCAGAAATTTTATCAACAAAAAATTCAGAAGCAAAAATTATAGTAATTCAAGATGACAATATTGAACGCGGAAGCTGCAAAGTTACTGCAAATAACGGCATAATTGACGCAAGTTTTTCAACTCAATTAGAACTCGTTCAAAATGCGTTCAAAACCATTAATATTTAGCTTGTAAAGTTTTTATACAATTAATTGTAATTGAATATTTTTTATTATATTCTTGAAGTTGTAGTTATTTTGGTAGGTATATGTACGAAAACAGTGTTTTTAACGTTGATCTTACTGGGTGTTTTACTTCAAGCGAAATAATCACAAATGTTTCACTTGCACTTGAACTTCCAAACGCCAAAGAAAAAAAGATTAACCTCAAATTTAATGATATGGTTTTAAACCAATCACAACTTTTAAGTATTAAAAGCTTAATTTCAAGCTATGGCTCAGAATTAAATGTTATTGAAACTTCATCACGAGAAATGAAAGCAGTTTGCGAAAGCATTGAAATTAAATGTTTATATTTTGGTCCAAATGGCGAATTTGAAGAATATCAAGCGCCAAAAGCCGAAGAAACTCTGGTTGAAGAAAAACAAGAAGAAGCTATTGTAGAAACTCCAATAGCTGAAGAAACTTCAAAAGTTGAAGAAAAACATGAAGAAACAACTCACTATGATTTTTCTTCTGAAAATTATCGTCCAATTGAAGAAAAAGAAGAAGTTAAAGAAGATTTTTACAAAGCTCCAGAATTTTCAGCACCACTAGAAGAAGAAATGCCAGAAGTTAATAATGCCCTACCTGAAGACATTGATGTTGAAGGAACAATTATGAGGTCTGCAATGCTAGGGCTTGAAAACGCTAAAGAAAGCCAGACAGAAAATAAAACTTTAGACTATATCTATCAAACAAATACAATTGAAGAAGTCAAAGAAGAAGTTAAAGAAGAAATTGTTGAAGAAATTGAAGAAACAGACAAAGGGGAAGATGACGAAGAGGAAATGAAAGCCTACACAAAAGCTCCATCTGAGCACGAAGGCGAAGAATACAACTTCTACGAAGCTCCAACAAATGAACCTATTGTTGCAACTTCAACTCAAACAATTTATGTTACCCAAACACTTAGAAGTGGGCAAGTTTTAGAATACAACGGACACATTGTAATTATTGGCGATTGCCACCCTGGTGCAGAAATTAAAGCAACAGGCGACATTACAGTTTGGGGTGTTCTAGGTTGCGTTGCTCATGCAGGTATAAAAGGCGATAAAAGTGCTAAAATTAGAGCTCTTAAAATGAACGCTGTTCAACTTAGAATTGCAGATGTTTATTCAAGACGCCCAGATGGAAGCAACTTGCCATACATAATTAGGTCTGCCGAATTTACACCTGAAGAAGCAAGACTCACCGAAGATGGTATCGTGTTATATAAAATGAATTAAGGAATGGGAAATATGGAAAACATTGAAAACAATGAAATTAAAGAAGAAAATACACCTGTTGAAAAAACTTGTGATTGCGACGAAAATTGCACTTGTGGTTGCAACGAAGGTTTAGAATGCACTTGTGGTGGCGAATGTCAACAAGAAGAAGAACACTCTTGCGATGAAACTTGCACTTGTGGTTGCCAAGATGGCGAAGAATGCACTTGCGAATGCGAAGAAGAAAAAGAAGAAACTACTGAAGTTAAAGAAGTAGAAGAAGCAAAAGAAGAAGTGCAAGAAAAACCAAAGAAAAAAGCTAAAAAGGCTAAAAAAGAAGAAGCCGAAGAAGCTGAAGAAGAGGAAGAAGGCAAGGGGAAAGTTATTGTTATAACATCTGGTAAAGGTGGTGTTGGCAAAACAACAACTTCTGCAAACATTGGAACAGCACTTGCAAAAGCTGGAAACAAAGTTGCCGTTATTGACACAGACATAGGCTTAAGAAACCTAGATTTATTGCTAGGTCTTGAAAATAGAATTGTTTACACAATTGTTGATGTTGTAGAAAAAAGATGCAAACTAAAACAAGCACTTGTTAAAGATAAGAAAAACCCAAGCCTTTGCTTGCTAGCAGCAGCTCAAACAAGAGATAAATCTGCACTATCTTCAGACCAATTAAAAAGCATTTGCAAAGAGCTTAAAAAAGATTACGATTATATCTTGATAGACTGCCCAGCAGGTATTGAACAAGGTTTCCAAAATGCTGTTGCTGGTGCTTCAGAAGCAATTGTTGTAACAACTCCTGAAATGAGTGCCGTTAGAGACGCAGACAGAATTATCGGTCTTTTAAACAGCAAAGAAGGAATTGATAAATATAGAGTTCTTGTTAACAGAGTTCGCCCAAAAATGATTAAAAACAACGAAATGATGAGTGTTGATGATGTTTTATCTGTTCTATCAGCAGAGCTTATGGGTGTTATTCCAGAAGACACAGGCATTATCACTTCAACAAACAAAGGTGAACCTATTGTTAATGACGAAAAATCTCTTGCAGGTCAAGCTTATACAAATGTGGCTAGAAGACTTATGGGAGAAGATGTTCCACTCCTTGATTTAGACCAACCAAAAGGTTTAATGGGCAAAATCAAAAAATTATTCAGTAAAAAAGCTTAAGAGGAGATGGGCAAAATGAGAGATAATATTTTCACAGAACTTTATAACAAAGTTATGAGCCTATTTGCTCAACCAACAACAATTGACCCAAACAAGGGTGTTGCAGTTAATAGACTTAAAACTATCCTTATGCAAGACAGAGCTGGTTTTTCTGAAAGGTCATTACAAATGATGAAAGAAGAAATGCTAGAATGTATTGCAAAGTATATGGATATAGATGAAGAAAACTTTGATTTGCAACTTGATGCTGGTGATAACACAACAATTTTAAATCTTTCAATTCCTGTTGTTCGTGCTCACACAGACGAAGAAGTTGATGAAATCATTAAGAAAAAAGAAGAAGACACCCAACAAAGAGCAATAAAAATGGTTCTTGAGCTTGAAGACTTAATTGAAGAAAAAGCAAAAGCTATGAGTGAAAAAGCACAAGAAGAGGCTGAGGAAAACGAAGAATCTGAAGAAGTTGAAGAAAACGAAAATGAAACTTCTGAAGAAGAGTCTGAAGTTAGTGAAGCTGAAGCAGCTGAAACTTCTGAAGAAGAATCCAATTCTGAAGAAATTGAAGAAGAAAACGAAGAAGTTGAAACTGAGGAAGTTGAAGAAACTCTAGCTGAAGAAAAACAAGAAGAAGTAGAAGAAGTAAAAAAAGAAAAAACTTCTAAAAAAGCAAAAAAGGAAGAAGAATAGATGGATATTAAAAGCAAAATTAGAAGTATAAAAGATTTTCCTGTTGAAGGAATAATATTTAGGGATATTACAACTGCAATTAAAGACCCAGAAGCTATGAAAGAAATTATTGATTTCTTTTACGAAAAATTTAAAGACGAAAAAATTGACTATGTAGCTGGTCCTGAAAGTCGTGGTTTTATCTTTGGTATGCCTGTTGCATATAAATTAGGCTGTGGTTTTATTCCAATCAGAAAACCAGGAAAACTTCCAGCAGAAACAATTAGCGTTGAATATGACTTAGAATACGGCAAAGACAAAATAGAAATGCATAAAGACGCAATTGAGAAAGGCAAAAGAGTTCTTTTAATGGACGATTTGCTTGCAACAGGTGGCACAGCTGCTGCTGCAATTGAACTTATAAATTCTGTTGGAAAAGTTGTTGGTGCTGGTTTTATGATTGAATTAGAAGATTTAAACGGCAAAGACAAACTTCCAAAAGATATTAAAATTGAAACAATGGTTAAATATTAACTGAGTTAAAAATGAGAATTAATAAATACATAGCAAGTTGCACAAATTACTCCCGAAGAAAAGCAGATGAGCTTATTTTAGGGGGTTTTGTGTCTGTGAATGATGTAGTTATTACTCAACTAGGCTGGGAAGTTCGCAAAAGAGATAAAGTTAAAGTTAATGGAAAACTTTTAACACCACCTAAAAACTATGAATATGCAAGATTTTACAAACCAACAGGCTACATAACAACAAAATCTGACGAAAAAGGCAGAAAAACAATTTATGATATTATTCCAAAAGAATTTTCTCATCTAAAGCCTGTTGGAAGACTAGATAAAGACAGCTTTGGGCTTATAATTTTAACAAATGACGGCGACCTTATAAATGAGCTTGCACACCCATCAATTAAAATTCCAAAATTATACAGAGTTACAACGGATGGCGATATTAAAATTGAACATCTTGAAGCGTTTGCAAAAGGCATTAAAATTGATGGCAAACTTGCATACTGCGATAGCGAAATTTTAGAAAAAACAAAAACTTTAACAACTCTAGAAATCACGCTATATCAAGGTTTAAATCGTCAAATTAGAAAAATGTTTGAGCATTTCGGATTCAAAGTTAAATCACTTAAAAGAACAAAACACGCAATAATAAATATTTCAGGGCTTAAAAAAGGCGAAGTTAAGGTAATTAAACCAAAGCAAATTAAACAGCTTAAAGATTACATAGAAAAAATTAAAAAAATGGGCTAAATTTGACGATAAATTGCCCTAGCCGTATAATTAACATAACAAATATGAGGAATTAGAGATGTTAGATATCAAAGTTATTAGAGAAAATCCAGAAAAAATTAACGAACTTTTAAAAAGAAGAAACCCAGACTTATCAATTGATAAGGTTTTAGAAATTGACGAAGAAAGAAGAAAAATTCAATATGAAGCAGACCAATTAAGGGCTGAAAGAAAAAATATTTCTCAAAAAATTGGCTTGATGAAAAAAAATGGCGAAAACACAGACGAAATTCAAGCTAAAACAAGAGAATTAGGGGACAAAATTAAAGAATATGAAGCACGTGAAGTTGAGCTTAATGAAACTCAAAAAGAAATGCTTATGTTTATTCCAAACACTCCAGACGAAACAACTCCAATTGGTCAAGACGATTCAGCAAACCCAGTTATAGCAACATATGGCGAAGTTCCACACCCAAATTTTGAACAAAAAGCACATTGGGATATTGCAGTTGAAAAAGACTTAGTAGATTTTGAAAGAGGTGTTAAATTATCTCAATCAAGATTTTCACTATACAGAGGCAAAGGCGCTAGATTAGAACGTGCAATTATCAACTTTTACCTAGATTTACACACTCAAGAGCACGGCTATGAAGAAATTTTACCTCCTGTTTTGGTTAATTCTGATGCTATGAAAGGCACAGGACAACTTCCAAAATTTAAAGAAGATATGTATAAATGCGAAGAAGAAGATTTATACTTAATTCCAACAGCAGAAGTTCCTGTTACTAACATTTATCAAAATGAAATTTTATCTGAAGATGACCTACCAAAATATATGACAGCATACACACCATGTTTTAGAAGAGAGGCTGGTTCTGCTGGGAAAGACACAAGAGGCTTAATTCGCCAACACCAATTCAACAAAGTTGAGCTTGTAAAACTTACAAAACCTGAAGATAGCAAAGAAGAACACGAAAAACTTACTCAAAACGCAGAAAGAGCATTGAGCTTATTGGGTCTTCCATTCAGAAGAGTTGAATTATGCACAGGCGACATTGGCTTCAGTGCTAAAAAATGCTACGACTTAGAAGTTTGGATGCCATCTTATAATGCATATAAAGAAATTTCATCTTGCTCAAACTTTGGAGATTTCCAAGCTAGAAGAGCAAATATCAAATACAGAACAAAAGAAGGCAAGGTTGAATTTGTTCACACTCTAAATGGTTCAGGGCTTGCTGTTGGAAGAACTTTTGCAGCAATTTTAGAAAACTTCCAAACAGAAAATGGCGACATTATTATCCCTGAAGTTTTAAGAAAATACACAGGCTTTGATAAAATTTAAGGATTAAAATGAAAAGCAAAAAACACGGCTACGACGGACTCTTGGTAGTTATTGAAGGAACAGACGGTGCAGGAAAAAGCACACAAGTTAAAATGCTTGATAAATATGTTCAAAATCAAGGCTATGGTTGCATTGTGTCTGAATGGAAAACAAGCAGGTTAATTTCTGATGTTATTAACCAAGCAAAAGACCACAATCTTTTAAATGCAACAACATTTAGTTTGCTTTATGCTGCAGATTATGCAGATAGACTTGAAAATGTTATCATCCCGGCCCTAAAGGCAGGTTTTGTTGTTCTTTTAGATAGATATATTTACACAGCTTTTGTTAGAGATAGCATAAGAGGGCATGATATTGAATGGGTAAAAAATCTCTATAACTATTCTCCTGAACCAGATTTGGTTGTTTACCTTAAAATGCCTGTTGATAAGCTCTTAAAAAGAATGATTGGAACAGACGGGCTAGATTATTTTGAATCTGGAAGAGATATTGGGCTATCTAGCGATATTTATAACAGTTTTGAAATTTATCAAACAAAATGTTTGTCTGAGTATGATAAATTGGCTGAAGAATACAATTTCATTACTCTAGATGCCACAGAAACTAAAGAAGAAATTTGCAAAAAAATTAAAAAAGAAGTTAAAAAACTTTTAACTGAAAAATAATTTTGCCTAAAAGTATAGTCTAAAAATTGCCATTTCCGGCATTTTTATAATTTTTTCGCTTGTTTAAAATTTTAAACAAGGAGAAAACTATGCTTATTCAAAAATTTAATAAAGAGGGCATAAATTATTCATATATGGAGTTTAAGAATGTGCCAAAAAACCTTATAAATTGGCTTGAGGGTATTGCCACTGAAAATAAGTGTCGCATTGAAAAAAAAGAGTGGCGAAGCAAATATAATAGCTATGTTGCCTACGATTATGAGCCATTTTGTGCAGAAGGCTTTGAAATAAATATTACATTATCTAGCAAAGAAATGAGTTTTTTAAATTTTGTTCGCTATTTGTATGAATTAAGAGTTCAAAAAACAACTTATCTTGAATGTTGTTATTTAATGTAGAATATCTTTTTCAATTTGTTCTTTTAATTCTTGGATAGATGAAAATTTCATTTGTTTTCTAATGAATTTAGTAAAGCCAATTTCAACTTCCTTGCCATACAAATCGCCTTCAAAATCAAAAATAAAAGCTTCTATAATTTTTTTATTGTCATCAATCGTTGGGCGACTTCCCCAATTCAATATGACATCTTTTTGAATACCATCAAAGCGAACAAAGCCTTTGTAAACGCCGGCTGCCAATTTAACAATATCTTTTTCCCAAGGAACATTTATTGTTGGAAAATTAATTGTTCTTCCAACCATCTCGCCAACTTGAACAGTGCCAAAAATTGTAAAACTTCTTCCTAAGTATTTATTCGCCATTTCAATTTCGCCAACTTTAATGAAATTTCTAATTTCTGAAGAAGAAATTAAATGAGAATCAAACATTTGTGGAGCAATTTCAATATATTTATAACCAAATTCTTCTTCATTTTCTTTTAGAAATGCAGGATTTCCCTTAGCTTCAACGCCAAAATCATTATTAAAACCTGTTACGATATATTTTGGAGAAAAATATTTATTTAAAAGCACTAGATATTCCATTGCAGTTAGGTTTTTGATTTTTTCAAAATCTAAAATGAAAAGATAATCAATACCTAATTCTTCAATTTCCCTCGCTTTTTTAAAGTTATTTTCTAAATATTTGCACTTAATATTTTTATTTAGATAGCTTAAAGGAGCTCTTTGAAAGGTTATTATTGCAGATTTTAGCCCATTTTCTCGTGCTTTTTTAACAACTGTGTTGATAATTGTTTGGTGTGCCTTATGAACACCATCAAAAAAACCCAACCCTAAACATAAATCTTTTAATTCAGTAAAATCTTCAAAAATTTGCATTACTCGTCCCCAACCTTTTTCTTCTTAGCTTTTTGTTGCACTTTTTTCTTTTTATTAGTTTTAGTGTGAAAATCTTGTTTTTGTTCAAGTCTTTTAACACTATAAACTTCTGGAATTGATTGAATACTAATTATAACTCTGTTTAATTTTTCAATAGAATTAAGCTCTAGCCCGATATCAATAATTCCAAATTTGCCTGCTTTTAGATAAGAATTTGCGTATGAAATGTTTGTATCTGTGTCTGAAACTTTTGAAATAATATCTTTCAAAAGACCGATTCTATCTTGAGATTCAACTCTTAAGTGAGCTTGATAATTTGTTGAAGAAATAGAATCTGCCCAGCGAATATCCATAATTCTTTCTGGCTCAATATTAAACAGAGATTTGCAATCTAGTCTATGAACACTAACACCCTTAGAACGTGTAATAACACCTGCAATAGGTTCTCCAGGGACAGGAGAGCAACACTTCGCTAAAGACCACAACATTCCTTCAAGCCCAATAATATCGTCTTTTTTAGAGCCTTTTTTATATTTTGTATGGTCTCTTTCGTCAATTTTTGTTAGCTCTTTTTCTTCAACTGGCTTTTTGAGCTTGTTTATAACTTTATTCAAAGTTGTTTCGCCATAACCAATTGAAGCAAACATATCTTCAGCACATTTGAAATTCATTTCAAGTGCACAACGTTCAAATTCGCCGGATTTAATATATTCATCAAAAACGGCTTTTGTTAAAGTTGCCTCTAAATTGTTTTTGCCAATAACAATATTATCTTCTTTTTTATTTTTCTTAAACCATTGTCGTATTCTTGAGTTTGCAGTTTTAGTAACAACAAAGTTTAACCAATCCAATTTCGGTGCTTGTTGTTTTGAAGTTAAAATTTCAACAATATCTCCGTTTTCTAGTTTGGTATTTAAAGGAACAATTCTACCATTAACCAAAGCACCAACTGTTTTATGCCCAACTTCTGAGTGGATTCTGTATGCAAAATCTACAGGAGTTGAATTTATTGGCATATCTAAAACATCGCCCATTGGGGTAAATGCAAAAACTTGGTCTGAAAATAGGTCTATCTTAACATTTTCCAAAAATTCTTTAGAAGAAGCAGAATCCTTGTCCATTTCAATAAGTTTTCTCATCCAAGTAAATTGAACATCTGTTGGATTTGTTGTTTTAACAGAGCCTGCCTCTTTATACTTCCAATGTGCTGCAATACCATATTCTGCAACTTCGTGCATTTCTTTTGTTCTGATTTGAATTTCAACAGGTTTGCTTTTAGGACCTATAACAGAAGTGTGCAAAGAGCTGTAGCCATTTCCTTTTGGCATGGCGATATAATCTTTAAAACGACCTGGAATTGGCTTAAAACGGGAGTGAATTAAACCTAGAACATTGTAGCAATCTTTGACATCATCAACTATAACTCTAACTGCCGAAATGTCGTATAGCTCCTCAAATGGAACTTTTAGTCTTTCTAATTTTGAATAAATACTGTAATAATGTTTTGCTCTGCCTTTAACACTGCCTTCAATTCCTGCTTCGTCTAGTGCTTTTTTAACAATATCAACAAGAGTGTTTATTGTTCTGTCTCTTTCTTGTTTTGTTTGAGCAACATCTTTTGCAATTTCATAATATTTTTCAGGATTGATGTATCGCAAAGACAAATCTTCAAGCTCTGCCTTAATTTTACCAATACCTAATCTATTTGCTAATGGTGCAAAAATATCTAGTGTTTCTTGAGCAATTCTTTTTTGCTTGTTTGGCACCATATAACTTAAAGTTCGCATATTATGAAGTCTATCTGCTAATTTAAGAAAAATTATTCTTGTATCTTTTGCCATTGCAAGAAGCATTTTTCTAAAGTTTTCAGCTTGTCTATCTTGTGTGCTATCAAATTGAAATTTTCCTAATTTTGTAACACCTTGAACAAGATTTAGAACATCAGCTCCAAATAATTCTTCAATTTCTTCAGGTTTTGTTTCTGTATCTTCTAAAATATCGTGAAGAAAAGCTGCAATAATTGTGTCTTTGTCCATTTTAAGTTCAACTAAGATTTTTGCAACTTCAATAGGATGAACAATGTATGGCTCTTCAGACACACGATATTGCCCTGAGTGTAACCTTTCTGCAAACTCAAAAGCTCTGTCTATGTCATCTATTGTTGCTTGAGACCTTTTTTGGGATATTAATAAATCTTTTAGCTCTTCATATAGGACAATCAATTTGCCAACCTAATATACTCTGATTATAATTATATTACTACTTTTTTCATGGTTTTTCTAGTGATAAATGAAATTATAAAAAATTCCACCAAATATCAAGATGGATACATAATCAAAGTTAAAATTTCAGCAAATGCGAAAAATAACTCTCACGAATTTGTTGACCTTGAAGAATATAAATTAAAGCTAAGAATTTCAAAACCTGCAGTTGATGGCAAAGCAAACAAAGAAATTGTTTCGTATTTATCTTCAAATTTAAATTTGCCAAAAAATAATATAAAGATTGTAAAGGGCGAAAAATCAACAATAAAGAGTGTTTTCATAAAATTATGATTTCTCATGATTTAATTTTTGTAAAGAATATGTTATAATTGGGGCAACAGATGGCAAATTTTTGTCTGAACAGTTGTTGTACAGACATAATTATCAGGAAGTAGTGTGAATCCAAATAGTAAATCTCCGAAATCAAATACCTCAAGTATTGATATAATAAGCTACAATGTCCCCGATGGCTACTCTACAAACCCAATGAGTGCCACAAGAACACGCACCACGGCAAACAGGCTTTATAGTGGCTACACAAAAAATAGCCAACAGCGTCAAAATGTGTTCAATTATCAAGAAATTTTGAAAAATTTAAACACAATATTTAGAAATTTTGATAATTTTGATAATTTAGGGAAAAGTATTAGCAAGATTTTATCAAACAGTTTGCAAACTGTTTCTCTTGGCATTGGCTTTATTAGCAATAGACAAGACTATATTAATGTCAAATTTGTTGATAAAATAAATTCATTTTATACAGCAAAAATAATGATGAACGATAGCTTTAACCCTATTGTTAAATGCTTTAAAGAAAAATCTGTTCAATATGTTGAAAATACTAGATTTTTAAATCTTTCATATTTGGAAAATTCGCAAATTACAATTCTTCCTGTTGAATTTGGGCAAGAAATTATGGGTGTATTTATTGTTGGAGATAATGCTCCTGGTATGCACACAGACCTTTACCAATCATTGGCAAACTATATTGGTCTTCATAACAAATGCCTTACTCTAAGTAGCATGATTGCTGAAAATGCAGATATTGACCCATTAACAGGGCTTAAAAACCACAAAAGCTTCCAAGAAGAATTACATAATTTAATTGAAAAATCAGATAGCACAAAAGATAGCATTTCTGTTTGTATTTTTGACGTTGAAAATATCACTCAAATCAACAGAGAATTTGGGCACGCAGTTGGTGACGAAATCATCAAAAGTATTTCAAGCAAAATTAAAGAAAGTATGAGAAATACTGACTTTGCTGCAAGATATGGTGGGGATGAAGTTGCAATTATAATGCCATCTACAAGCCTAAGCGAAGCTAAGTATTTAGCAGAATTCATTACATATTCAATTTCTTGTGTGTATTTTGACAACATTGGACCAATTAAAGTTAGTGCAGGTGTTGCAGATTGGCCAAATTCTACAAAAGACCAAGAAAAATTGTTAGTTTTAGCTGAACAAGCTATGTGTCTTTCTAAAAGCAAAACTTGCGAAACAGGTCAAAGCTCAATTGTTACAGTTGGCGATTATAATTTCTGGGATGACCAAGCGCTTAAGTCTTTTGCCGAAATTTTATTAAGACGCCACGCACAAATTGGCATAGATTTTGAAGATGAACTTGTTCAAAAATTCCACAGCGAAGAAATTATTTCAAACAAACACTTATTAGAAGTTGTTACCAGCTTGGCTAGCACAATTGATGCAAAAGATACATACACAAAAGGTCATTCAACTTGCGTTTCAAAATATGCCGAAGCACTTGCTAAGGAAATTAACCTTCCACAACACGAAGTTGAAAGAATTAAGCTTGGTGCTATGCTTCATGACATAGGCAAAATTGGTATCCCAGAGTCTGTTTTAAGAAAACCAACTATGTTGAATGATGAAGAGTGGAAAATTATGAAACAGCACCCTGAAATTGGTGCAGAAAAAGTTTTAATGCCAAATGAATCACTTCATGACCTTATTCCTATGGTTAAATTCCACCACGAACACATTGATGGTTCTGGCTATCCATATGGCTTAAAAGGCGAAGATATCCCACTTTCTGCAAGAATTGTTGCAATTGCAGACACATACCATGCCCTAATTAGCGACAGACCATACAGAAAAGGTATGAGCTGCGAAAAAGCTTGTGAAATCTTGAAATTGGGTGCTGGAATTCAATGGGACAAAGAGCTTGTTCGTCATTTTATTAGAATTGCCCCATCATTAATGGATTTATAAACAATTTTTAAGCATTTTTTTCATAATAATTTTGTATATAAATTATTTTTAGGGTAAAATTATAACAAAATTAGATATGAGGGAAATTATGAGTTTAGCTTACAAAAATGTTAATTGTGGGGAAATTGTTGAAGCACAAGTTGGAAACACAGCAGAAATCGCAGGTTGGTGTGCAACAATTAGAGACCTCGGTGGAATTATTTTTGTTGAAGTAAGAGATAGGTCTGGTGTATTTCAAATAGTTGCAGACCCAAAAGTTAATCCAAATGTTTATGAAACTTTTGGAAAACTTAAACCTGAATTTGTTATTTGTGCAAAAGGTAAAGTTACAAAAAGACCTGATGACACAGTTAACCCAAAACTTGCTACAGGAGCAGTTGAAATGTATCCTGATGAAATTGAAATTTTATCATCAGCACATACATTGCCATTTATTATTGGCGACGACAGTGTTTCTGAAGATATTCGTTTAAAATATCGCTACTTAGATATTAGAAACGAAAAAACTATGAATAATTTAAAATTAAGACATAAAATTACCTCAGCTATTAGAAACCACTTAAATGGCGAAGACTTTATTGAAGTTGAAACTCCAATTTTAATTAATACAACTCCAGAAGGCGCACGTGATTACCTTGTTCCATCAAGATTACACGACGGCAAATTCTTTGCTCTACCTCAATCACCACAAATTTTCAAACAATTATTAATGGTTGGTGGAGTTGAAAAATATTATCAAATTGCAAGATGTTTCAGAGATGAAGACTTAAGAGCAGACAGACAACCAGAATTTACTCAAGTTGATATTGAAATGAGCTTTGTTAAACAAGATGACATTATCAATATGGCTGAAGGTTTAATTAAATCTGCATTCAAAGCTGCTGGTGTTGAAGTTGAAACTCCATTTAGAAGATTAACTTGGAAAGAAGCTATGGACAAATATGGTTCAGACAAACCAGACACACGCTTTGGCTTAGAATTATTTGATGTTTCAGATATTATGCAAGCTTCAACATTTGAAGCATTTAAAGCTGTAATAAATGCTGGTGGAACAGTTCGTGCAATTAGAATTCCAGGAATTGCAAACTACTCAAGAAAAGATATGGATGATGTTAGAAACCTAGCAATTTCATTTGGCGCAAAAGGTCTTGCTTGGGTAACTTATATGGAAGATGGCGAAGTTAAATCTCCAGTGTTTAAATTCTTAAATGAAGAACAAATTGCAGAAATTAAAAACAGAGCACAAGCAGACAAGGGCGATATCGTGTTCTTTGTTGCAGACACTCCGAAAGTTGTGTTTGATGTTTTAGGAAGATTAAGACTTCACTTCGGCGAAAAATTAGGCTTAATTGACAAATCTAAACACGATTTACTATGGGTAGTTGATTTCCCACTATTTGAATACTCAGCAGAAGAAGACAGATATGTTAGTGTTCACCACCCATTTACAATGCCAAATCCAGAAGATTTAGACAAACTTGAAAATAATAAAGGCGAAGTTCGTTCAATTGCATACGACATTGTATATAACGGAAACGAATTAGGTGGTGGTTCAATTAGAATCCACTCATCTGAGCTTCAAACTCAAATCTTCAAAGCACTAGGCTTAACAGAAGAAGATATTCAAGTTAAATTTGATTTCTTGGTTAACGCATTCAGATACGGAACACCTCCTCACGGTGGTATTGCACTTGGCTTAGACAGACTTGTTGCACTTCTAACACGTTCTGACTCAATTAGAGACGTGATTGCGTTCCCTAAAAACTCACAAGCAAAATGCTTAATGACAAATGCTCCAGCAAATGTTTCTGAGGAACAATTAAGAGAATTACATATTAAGCTTCGTAACCCTATGTTGAAATAAGCTTGTAATTTTATTTTCAGACAATATAATGGAAATTAAGGTAAGATTAAAGGTAAGGAAAAATTATGAAAAGTGATATCCACCCAGATTACAAAAAAACTACAATCAAATGTGTTTGTGGTAATGAAATTGAAACAGGTAGCGTTGAAGAAGGCATCGTAGTTGAAATTTGCAACGCTTGCCACCCATTCTACACTGGAAACCAAAAAATCCTAGACTCTGAAGGTAGAGTAGAAAGATTCAAAAAACGCTACGAAAAAAAGTAGTCTAGTTTTATCTATTTATATTATTAGGGGGTTGAAGTATGGGAGCAGTTGAATTAAAGGTTGATTTAATCCAAAAACCAATAAATTTACTAGACGTAATTTATACTGCTTGCAAAACCTGTTATAGTGCAAAATTTCCAAAAGAAATTTTTGATAGTGTGCCTGATGATGAGAAAAAACTTTCATTAATAAGAAAGGTTGTATCATCAGGTCATTATTCTACAATTGAACATATTCAATTGTCTTTTGCAATTTCAAATGTTTCAAGAGCACTAACTCATCAACTTGTTCGCCATAGACATATGAGTTTTTCTCAAAAATCTCAAAGATATGTCCAAGAAAAAGGTGGATTTGACTACATCATCCCTAAAAAAATTGAAAATAATCCAGAATTAAAAACAAAATTTGAAGAATTTATGTTAGCTACAGCTTCATTATACGAAGAATTTACAGCTAACGGTATCCCAGCTGAAGATGCTAGGGCAATTCTTCCAAACGCAACATCAACTTCATTAGTTGTTAGTATGAATTTAAGAGAATTAATTCATTTTGCTAACTTAAGACTTTGCACAAGAGCACAATATGAAATCAGAATGCTAGCTAAAAAAATGTGCGAAGAAGTAGTTAAAGCTGAACCTTGGCTTAAAGAACACCTTGTTCCTAAATGCGAAAGACTAGGATATTGTGATGAAGACAAATGTTGTGGCAAAATGCCCCCAAAAGTAGAATTTTTAGACAAAAAATAGACACATTTTTTTGTTTGTGTTTTAATGATTTTAAATAAAAGTAAATTAAAGGAATATAAAAATGGCAGTACCAAAGAAAAGAACAGGAGCATCAGCTCAAGGACACAGAAGAGCAAACTGGAAAGGAACAGTTCCAGCAACTACAACTTGCAAAAATTGTAATGCAATTATCCCAACTCACACTGTTTGCCCAGAATGTGGTTTCTACAAAGGCAAATTAGTTAGCATTAAAGGACAAGCAGAAGTTGCTCCTGCAGTTGAAGAAAAAGAAGAAAAACCTGCTAAAAAAGCAACTAAAAAATCAACAAAAAAAGCTGAAAAAGTTGAAGAAACAGTAGCTGAAACTGTTGAAGAAACTAAAGAAGCTGAAGTTGCTGAAAAAGTTGAAGAATAATTAAATAATAATAGTATTATTGGGGAATTAATATGACAAGAATAGCTATTGATGCTATGGGTGGAGATAACGCACCAAGAGCAACTATTGAGGGGGCAGTTTGGGCTGCACATGATTACAAAGTTCCAATTGAATTAGTTGGTAAAGAAGATGTAATCAAAGAAGAGCTTAATAGAATTGCTAAATACGGTATCAACCATAATCGTGGTGGGCTTGCAAAATTCTTATGCCCAAACATCAAAATAGACTTGTCTAAACTTGATATTAAAATTACTCATGCTCAAGAAACAATTGAAATGGACGAAGCTCCAGGTCAAGCAATCAGAAAGAAAAGAAAATCTTCAATTGTTTTAGCCGTTCAAGCAGTTGCACAAGGTAGCTCAGACGCCGTTGTTGCAGCAGGCTCAACGGGTGCTGCAATGGCTTCTGCATTATTCGGCTTAGGAAGACTTCCTGGAATTGAAAGACCAGCAATTACTTTGACACTTCCTACCATGAAATCAAAACCTTTTGTTCTTTTAGACGCTGGTGCAAATGCTTCTTGTACTGCTGAAATGCTTTATCAATTCGCAGTTATGGGCTCAATTTTCTACAAAAATGTTTATGGAAAAGAAAACCCAAAAATCGGTGTTTTAAATATTGGTGAAGAAGCATGCAAAGGCAACGACTTAGTTCAAAGTGTTTATAAAATGCTTGAAGAAAACAAAGATGGACTAAACTTTATCGGAAATGTTGAAGGTAAAGAAATTTTCTTTGGCGATTGTGATGTTATTGTTTGCGAGGGCTTTGTTGGAAATGTTGCTCTTAAAATCATTGAAGGCACTTCAACAATGTTATTCAAAATTATTAAACAAGAATTTTCAGCAAGCATATTCTCAATGTTAGTTGGTCTTTTGGCAAAAACATTCATGAAAAGAATTTACAAAAGAATTAACTATGAAGAATTTGGTGGTGCACTACTTTTAGGTGTTAAGGGCATAACAGTTATTTCGCACGGTCGTTCAACAGCATATGCTATTAAAAACGCTGTTAGAGTAGCAAAAGAAGCAGTTGACACTGAAGTAAACAAAAAAATTGCAGAAATTTATCAATAATATATTCAAAAGACACAAACGCTGATTTGTGTCTTTTTTTATTTTAAGAGGAGAAAATATGAGAAAAATAGCACTATTATTCCCAGGACAAGGCTCTCAAGCAAGTGGTATGGGGCTAGATTTATATGAAAATTTTGAAATTGCAAAAGAAACATTTGAAAAAATTGATAAAATTTTAGGAAGAAAAATCTCAGATTTATGTTTCAAAGGCTCTGACGAAGATTTAAAACAAACAATTAACACTCAACCAGCACTTTTAGCTGTTTCAACTGTCGCTTATGAAGTTTTAAAGAAAGAAACAGGAATTGAGCCTAGCTATCTTGCAGGGCACTCATTAGGAGAATACGGTGCATTATATGCTTCAGGAGCTTTGAATCTTGAAAATACATTTAAAGCAATTGAAAAAAGAGCAGAATTAATGCAAAATGTAGCAAAATCTGGAATGGGCAGAATGGCTGCAATTCTAGGACTTGAAGCTTCTAAGGTTGAAGAAAATATTAGAAGCTTAAGCTCAGTTTTTGTTGCAAATTATAATGAGCCAAACCAAACTGTTATCACAGGGAGAGGAGAAAATGTTATAATGGCTTGCGATATTTTAAAAGGTCAAGGAGCCAAAAGAGCAATTCCTTTAGCAGTTTCAGGTGCATTTCATAGCCCATATATGCAAGGTGCGGCAGATAGTTTCAAAGAATTTGTTAATAATTTAGAAATCAATGACGCAAAAATTCCAGTGATTACAAATGTTGATGCCGAAATCACAACCGATAAAGAAGAAATCAGAAAGAAAATGCCAAAACAAATTTCATCAAGTGTTCAATGGACAAAAACAATTCAAAAAATGCTTGAAAATGGCGTAGATACTTTCATTGAAGTCGGTCAAGGCAAAGTTTTATCTGGGTTGGTGAAAAAAATTGCCCCAGAAAACACAACAATTTTGAATATTTCTGATAAAATTAGTCTTGAAAATATAATTGAGGAGTTAAAAAATGACAGATAAAGTTGCTTTAGTAACAGGTGCTTCAAGAGGAATCGGAAGAGGAGTAGCTCTTGAGCTTGCAAAATGTGGCTACCATGTTATTGTAAACTATGCTGGAAATGACATAGCAGCAGATGAAACATTGGCTTTAATTGAAGAAGCTGGTGGTTGTGCCGAAAAAATGAAATTTGATGTTTCAGATAATACTCAAGTTGCAGAAAATATTGCTAAAATTTTAGAAAATCACGGTCGTATTGATGTTCTTGTAAACAACGCTGGAATCACAAGAGATGGCTTATTTATGAGAATGAGTGAAGAAAACTGGATAAATGTAATCAATACTAACTTAAATTCAGTTTATAATGTTTCAAACCCTGTTGCAAAAGCAATGATTAAACAAAGAAGTGGTTCAATTATCAATATGGCAAGCATTGTTGGTGTATACGGAAACGCAGGACAAGCAAACTATGCAGCTGCAAAAGCTGGTATAATTGGTTTTACTAAATCTTTAGCGAAAGAATTAGGTTCTAGAAATATTAGAGTTAACGCAATTGCTCCAGGCTTTATTGAAACAGATATGACAAAAGGTTTGCCAGAAGAAAAAATCACAGAACATATTCCACTAAAAAGACTTGGACAAGCAGAAGATATTGCAAAGCTTGTTAAGTTTTTAGTGTGTGATGGAGATTACATCACAGGGCAAGTTATTGGCGTAGATGGCGGACTTTCAATTTAGGTATTTTTGAAGTCTGAACAACACAAACAAGTTCTAAAAAATCCAAAATCGTCATATTGTGTTTTTTAAAAAAATCTTTAGAGGAAATATTAGAAAATAATATTTCCTCTTTTAAATTGAGCATTTTTGCGAGTGTTTTTATTTTGAATCTGTCTATTAAATAAAATTTATCTTTATAAAAAAACTTGAAAAATCTCTCATCATTATTCTTGCCTTCATTAACACTTATTTCAATTAATTGAGCTAATTCCATATAAATACCTCAATATTAATTATAAAGATAAATATTTAAAAAAATTGGATATATATACCCTATATAAAAAATTTTAAATAAAAATTTTCATCTAGTCTAGAAAAAATTCCTAAACAAGACAATAAAAAATGGAGCCTATTGGCTCCATTCAAACTATTTTATAAATTAATGAAATATCATTGATTTTCCGTCCATTTCGGCTGGTTTTTCAATTCCCATAAGCTCTAAAATTGTTGGAGCAATGTCTGCTAAAGCACCATCTTCTCTCAATTCATATTGTTCTTTTGAAATAATAACAAATGGCACTTTGTTTGTTGTGTGAGCAGTTTGAGGAGAATGAGTTTCTTCATTATACATAGCCTCAGCGTTTCCATGGTCTGCTGTTAAAATAACATCCATGCCATATTCAACTGCCTTATCGCCAATTTTCCCAATGCACTCATCAACAGTTTCAATAGCTTTAACTGCAGCGTCCATAACACCTGTATGCCCAACCATATCTGGGTTTGCAAAGTTTACCAAAATAAAGCCATAATTTTTATTTTCAATTGCAGCCAAAACATTTGAGCAAACTTCATAAGCACTCATTTCTGGCTTCATATCGTAAGTTGCAACTTTTGGAGAATTTACAAGTTTTCTCTCTTCATTATTAAATGGCACTTCTTCGCCAGCATTAAAGAAGAAAGTAATATGAGCATATTTTTCAGTTTCAGCTGTTCTAAATTGTTTAATGTTATTATTTTGCAAAACTTCCCCTAAAATATTAACCATTTTGTGTGGTGGAAAAGCAATAGGAGATGGGAAAGACTCGTCATATTGAGTCATACAAACATAATATAAATTATTTAAAACTTTTTTGCGATTAAACCCATCAAAATCAGCAAATGTAATTGCTTTTGTAATTTCTCTTGCTCTATCTGGTCTGTAGTTAAAGAAAATCACACTGTCATTATCTGAAATTCTTTTACCACCAATTGCTGTTGGCTCAACAAATTCGTCTGTAACATCAGTGGCATAAGAGGCTTTAATAGCTTCTTCTGAGCTATTCTCTTTGTTTCCTTCGCCAAATAATAAGCAATTATAAGCTCTTTCAACTCTTTCCCAGCGTGTATCTCTATCCATTGCCCAATATCTGCCAATTATTGAAGCAATTGGAGGAAGATTATTCTTCTTCAATTCTTCTTCAATTTGGGCCAAAAATTCGTGAGCACTCATAGGAGGAGTATCACGTCCATCTAAAAAAGCATGGACATAAACATCTTTAAGTCCATTTTCAGCTGCCATTTTTAAAAGCGCATACAAGTGTTTTAAAGAGCTATGAACACCACCAGAGCTTGCAAGCCCCATAATGTGCAATGAGCTGTTATTTTTTTTGCAATGATTAATCGCTTTAATAAATTCTTCATTTTTAAAGAAATCGCCTTCATCAATTGCTTTGTTTATTTTTGTTAATTCTTGATAAACAACTCTTCCAGCACCAATGTTTAAATGTCCAACTTCGCTATTTCCCATTTGACCTTCAGGAAGCCCAACACTCAAGCCATCAGCGTAAATTGTTGTTGATGAATTATCTTTTAAAAATCTGTCAAAATTTGGTGTTTTAGCTGTTGAAATTGCGTTATATTTTGAATCTTTGGCAATTCCCCAGCCATCCATAATGCATAATAAAACTCTTTTCATAATATCTCCTTTAAAATAACTCTATCACAAAAATATTATTTTGCTTTGAAAAAATAAACCTTTAGATGGATACATTTTTAAATATTTTAAGGCATACTATTATGGTAATCTTATAACTTGGGGAAGTTATATATGTTAAATGGTATTAACCAAAATACAAGTTCAGAAATTTTAACAGGAAGCTCAGCTGTTGAACGCTTGCAAAACGGCTTGGCAACTAACCCATATCAAAATGACAAAAATTTCCTTATTGATGAAACAAATATTTCAAGCAAGGCAATTAATCTTTGGGAAAAAGAGCTAGACGCAAAAAGATTTACACACCTTGTAACTGCAAACCCTGAAGATGATTGGGCAGAAAGACTTGTTCAAGAAAATGTTTTAAAGGGAAAATTCTCCATTGATGACGCAGAAGACCTTTACAATCTTTTAAATAATGAAAATTTCTTAAAAGATGTTATGATGTAGGGTATGGAAAAATTCAAACTTGCCTACAGTAAAATTAAGAAATGGTTTTATACAAAGATTTTAGATAGAAAATATTATCGCACAGGTAGTTGCAAAATGTGTGGTAGATGTTGTGAAAAAATATATGTTAAGCACGGGGCAAATGTTTTAAAAGATGAAGAAATTTTTAAAAAACTTCAACCAGAACATGAATTTTATCAAGGCTTAACTGTTGTTGGAGCTGATGAGGTTGGTTTAATTTTTTCGTGCAACCACCTAGATAAAGAAACAAGACTTTGCACTATTCATAAAAAGCGTGAGGCAATTTGCAGAAATTATCCTCAAGAAGAGTTGTTTGCCTTTGGTGGCTCAATGTCGGAAGATTGTGGCTACAAGTTTGAACCTATAATTAGTTTTGAAGAAGTTTTTAGCAAGGTTAGCAAAGATAAAACTAAAGATTTTGAGGTTCTTTAAAAACTATTGAATTTAATGTTCCCAACATTAGCCAGAATAAAATTTGCACTTGTGGACGATAGAAAATAGTGTCTGTAAGCCCATGAAAAATTAAAATAGCTAAAAATACCAAAATTGAGTAAACGATATATTTTTCGTTATTGTTCTCAGAATTTTTGAAAAATCCGACGCAAATGTATGTTGCATATAAGAAAATTAAAATAAAAGAAATTAAGCCAAAAATCCCCATTTCGCAAGCAGTTTCAAGGAAAATATTATAAGCTGATAGTGCGTCATATCCAGTTAGCATATAAAGCCCATAAACCTCTCTAAAGTTGGCGTTCCCAAGCCCAACACCAATTAAAGGATTCCCTAAAAACATTTCAAAACTAGATTTGTAGACATTCATTCTAAAAGAAATTGAGCTATCGCCACGCATTGCAAAAATAGATAAAATTCTTTTATAAATTGCAGGATTTAACAAAATAAACACACAAAGTGAGCCAAAAATTCCATAAATTGCGTTTTTAGCTCTTTTGCTTAATGCAGAAAAACCACCATAATTTTTGTCTATATATAATTTTAAATAAAAAATAACACCAACAAAAAATGGCATAAGCGCAATATATGCACCACGACAACCTGTATAAAATATTGCAAGAATAATTAGCCCAAAACTTACAATTGAGCCTGCTAATAATTTAAAATTCTTTTCTTCTAAAAATTTAATAAAGAAATAATTTATAAAACCAAGACCAGCCACCAAAAAACCAGCAAGCAAGTTAGGGTTATATGGCTTAAGTGTTCCATAAGCTCTTGCGATAACATCTTCTGGGTTGATATTGCTCATATCTTGCCAACCAGAAATTGCAGCAACTCCTGCATGATTTTGGATTATTGCTAAAAATGCTTCAAACAAAACACAAACTGCTACACAAGCAAAAAGCTTCCAAATGTATTTTTTATTTTCTCTAACCCAATAAGAAAAGAAAAAGTAAAAATTTGTATATAAAATCATTTTAACAAAGCCTTTTAAACTTAGGGCAAATTCAGATGAGCCCATTAAGCTAATAAAGGCAAACAACAAATAAAAAATAACAAGAACATCTAATGGTGTTATTTGGAGTTTTTCGCCATTATAGAAAAATATTCTTATCAAATTTAAAAACATAAATGCAATTGCAAAAAGACCAATTAAGCCTGTTGAAAAAAATGCAATTGAAACAAAAATTGTAACTAAATTTAGAAAAATTAGTTTATCAAAATCTTCAAGTGGCAAAAAGTTTCTTATTGCACAAGAAATTTTCGTATTTTGAATTTTACCAATTTTTTCATTACAAAAATCAAAAATTGCAGACTTAAAATTATTGTACATCGTTATTTTCGTGAACCTCATCAGTTAAATCAGAATTTTCTTCTGTGTTTGGCTCTTGAATTACAGAAACATTTGAAACAACGCCATTAAATCTGTATGCAGTTCCTTCTAAAGTAACGGGCAAACCGATTTTAATTTTGTTTCCACCAACAACAGCACCATCTTTTGTGATTTTAGCATCATCTACAACGCTAACTAGAAAATCGTGTTGGAAAGGTGCTGAAACATCATCAACAACAACAAATTGTTGTTTAGGATTCATTGTTGGGATAATTACTTTTTTTCTTTGATGTTGAACTGTTTTAATTTTTAATTTTGTATATGGAACATTTCTAATAGTAATAAATGTGTCTTCGCCTTCTATAAAAGGAATGTTTGAGCTTCTAACGGTAATTCCTTTAAACAAAACTTCAATTTCTACTTTTGCATTTGCAACTGTTTGGCTTTCAGCAGTTGCTCTTTTGCCTACAAAAGTTAAAGTGCCAACAATTAAAGCAATTAAAACTATTGAAATTATAACTAAATCTAGAGGGCGTAGTGTTTTCAATCTATCTAATATCTTTACAGTAAGCGATTTAAAATCCATATTGAACTCCTGAATTATTAATTTCGTCTATCATTTCTTTTATTGTTATACTATGACAACCAAATTGCCTAATAACAATACTTGCTGCTAAATTTCCTAAAACCATTGCAGTATAAGGATTTAAGCCGGCACATAAAGCAAGTGTGAACACTGCAACAACAGTATCGCCAGCACCTGTTACATCAAAAACCTCTTTTTTATTGAAAGCAGGAATTGATTTTTCTGAAATATTTTCGCCAGCTTCAAAAAGTGTCATTCCTTCTGCACCTTTTGTTAAAAGAAGATTTTTTAAATTCAAATCTTTAAGAATTGTTTCGCCAGCTTTAGTTAAATCTTTGTCATTTCT
>JAZSMU010000001.1:0-15708 GCA_045536045.1 Candidatus Gastranaerophilales bacterium | reverse complement strand
AGCAGATTTTGAATATATGTTCGGACAAGACCCATATCAAACAGAAGATTATTTAAAATATAATCTATCTCCATACCCATTGTTAAGAACGGGTGTTGATTTTGTGTTTAAAAACACAGTTATACCAAAAGGTTACTATCTTCTAACTCCAAGAGAAAAAAATGGAGTTCAATATGTTTTGTTTAAACAACAAGGAAAAGTTAAATATGTAATTCCAACATATAAAACAGGAATTGTTGAACCGACTTTTTACGATAAATATATTCAAGTTCCTAAAAAAAGTTGGTGGGATAAAGTTTGCGACTTTGGAAACAAAATTGTAGGAAAAATTTCTAAGCAATCTAAAAAAACTGAACCAATGAAAGCATACATTGACGTCAACCAAATAGGGCAGGACTATTGGGAGATTATAGTGTATTATGGTTTAAGCAAATATTATTTACTTTTTAGGCAAAATTAATGAAAAAATTATTAACCATAATTTCAATCTTTTATTTATTTTTTACAGGGCTTGGTGCTAATGCAATAAGCACATCAGAAAATATTGCTAACGAGCCAAATTTTATTGAAAAAGTTAAAGTAAGAAAATTCATTTTTGATATTGGTAGATATTCAAACCAAAAAAATCTAGATAAAATTAAAGAATTTTATTCTAAAGACTACAAAAATACTGATAATTTTAGCTATGATGAGTATTTTGATATGTTCCAAGACACATTTAATACATACTCAAATCTAAGATACAAAATTTCTGTTAAAGATATTCAAAAAACAGAAAATGGGTATAAAGTTACTATAAAAGATTCCACAACAGGGCTTTTAAAAAGCGAAAATGAAAATTTCAAATATGGGTTTTTAAGTGGAAAATCTGATTATGAATTGTTTTTAAAACACACAGATAACGGCTTAAAAATTTATAAAGATAATGTTTTAGAAGAAGAAACAAGCCTAACTTATGGCGAAGCAAACATTGTTAAAATGGAGCTTATAACTCCTGAATTTATTAATGCTGGAGAAGAATATACAATTGGGCTTAAAGTTTATCCTTGGACAAAAAGCTTTATAATTGCTTCAATTAATAATGAAGAAATTGTAACTCCTCCACAAAATAAAGAGGAAGCTTTTAGAAAACTTCCAAAAGATGGCTTGTTAGAAAGAATTGTTACTGCTAACAAAAACGGCAAAAATGAATATGCAACAGCTTCTGTTGGTTTTACTAAGGCAAGCATTGGGGAAGATAATCTTTCAATTAATTTCAAAATGTCAGGAATTGGATTTTTATTAAAAAGAATAAATTTAAAAGAAAATGAGGAAAAAATTTGAACCCAAAATCTTTAAAAGCATTCATATTTTACCTTGTTTCAACTTTTGTTTTGTTTGAATTTTGCCAAAGCGTTAAAAATTTGATAATAAAAAATCTTCATTTATTTAAAAATGACCCAAATCCTATTTTTGATTTTGTTTTTGCAAAAAACACAGGAGCAGCCTTTAGCCTATGGGCAAACGGAGCAGAAATTTTAGGCTATATTGGAATTTTTATGCTTGTTGTTTGCATAGTTTATGTTTATAAAAAACTAAGTTTTGAAGACAAGGGGCTTATAGTTTCTTCTGTTATGTTTTCTTCTGGTGTTTTAGGAAATACTATAGAAAGATTTCAAAACGGCTTTGTTGTTGATTATATTAGGTTAAAATTTATTGATTTTCCTGTTTTTAATTTATTTGATATGCTAATTGTTGTATCAATTATTTTATACATAGCACTAACTTTTTTTGGCAATAATTTTAAAAAAATTAAACAAGATGAAAATTAAGGTAGAAGAAAATTCAATAGGACAAAGACTTGATGTTTATATTGCAGAAATTTCGCAAATAAACAGAAATCAAGCACAGAATTTAATTAAAAAAAATTGTGTTTTTGTTAATGGGAAAAATGAAAAAAATTCTTATAAAATTTGCAAAAATGACGAAATTGAAATTTTAAATACTGAAGAAGAAAAAATAGAACCACAAAATATCCAACTAGATATTATCTATGAGGATAGTAACCTTTTGGTTATTAATAAACCAAAAAATATGCTAACTCACCCAACTGTGCACAACACGAAAGACACTTTAGTTAACGCACTTTTAGGATATTTAGGAGAAAATTTATCTGATATTGGTGGAAAATATAGAAGAGGAATTGTTCATAGGTTAGATAAAAACACGGCTGGGCTTATCATTGTTGCAAAAACAAACTCAGCACACGAAAAATTGCAAGAACAAATTAAAGAAAAAACTGCAAAAAGAAAATATGTTGCAATTTCTTTGGGAAATTTAGATAAAAAAGAAGGTGTGCTTGATTTTCCAATTGCAAAAAATCTAGGCGATACTGTTAAAATGTTTGTTCCAAAAAACCCAGAAGAGGGTGCAGATGCAATAACCAACTACAAAGTTTTAGAAAGCTTTAATGGAGCAGATTTTGTTGAATTTGAGCTAAAAACAGGAAGAACTCACCAAATCAGAGTTCATATGAGCCACATCAAACATCCGATATTTGGAGATAGCCTATATGGGGCAAAAAGTTTTAGAAAATTTGCTAAAATAAAAACATTAGAACAAGTTCTTCAAAGCTATTATGTTAGCTTTACCCACCCAGAAACAGGAAAAGAGCTTGAATTTGAGCTTCCGTATGAAAAATGGGATGATGACATTAAAAAAGTATTGAAAATTTTAAGGAGTGAAGAAAAATGAAAAATATATATCTAATTTTAGCCTTATTAATTATTGCACTAATGGTTTTTCTTGGGCTAAATAATAATATTTTGATGGATTTAAGCTTAAAATGCATAAATTGCTCTATTAAAACAAATTTCCAAATTGTGTCTGCACTTGTGTTTGTTATGGGGGTAATTACAGGCATTTTGATTATGCTTAGATTTGTTACTGATGAAACAAACAAAAATTCAGCTTATAAAAAACAGCTTGAAAAAACTTCTGTTGGAATGGACGAAAACAGATTAAAAATTAAAACACTTGAAAATAAAATCCAAACTCTTGAGCTTGCATTAAAAAAAGCATTGGAAAATAAGGAAAATTAGATAATTCCTTCTTTAGATAATTCAACTTTAATTTTATCTAGTCCAGATTTTATAATTCTAGAAATTCTAGATGGGGAAATATTATATTCATCAGATAATTCTTGAAGCTTTTTAGCGTTGAAAAATTTTGCTTCAATGAAATCGTGCTCTCTTTTTGGAAGTTTTTCAATTGCGTTTTTAATAGCTGAAGATAGTTGTTGAAATTCAACATTTTCTTCTGGAGTTTTCTTTTCATCACGCACTTCAACAGGTTTATCGGCTTCCATCATCTCATCTGTTGATAAAATTGTTTTATAAATAACCTCACGAAGCTCAATTTTGCCACCTTCATCTAAGATGGCTTCATTTTTAACACCATGCCAACGATATCTTTTTCTCATTTCGTTTCTAATTGCCCATTTAATGGCAGTTGCAAGATAAGAATCGTTATAGGCAACATTTTCGCCACCTTGAGTTAGGTTATTTACTGTGTGGATACCAATATTTATTAATTCTTCAAATTCAATTAAATGAGCAGATGACAAAGTTTTATACTCAACCTTTGCAATTTTATTAACAAGCTCTAAATAGCTCCTCAATTTTGCGTTTCTTTGAATGTCTTGTCTAGTTCTGTTCATAAGAAAATAATTTACCCAACTCAATAATAATTCAAAAAGTGATATTAATCAAGCAGGTAAAAAGCAAGAAAAGCCAAAGACAAGCATTTTAGAAATATTTTCAGCATGCCTTAGTTAAATCTTGTTCTGTTTAAATCCATTTTTCTAAGACGGAAATTTTCTGGAGTGATTTCTAATAACTCATCATCTCCAAGATATTCCATAGCTTCTTCTAAAGAAAGCGTTTTGTGGGCTTGAAGAGTAACCATGACATCTGCAGTTGCAGACCTTGTGTTTGTTAATTTTTTGCATTTGCAAACATTAACTGCAATATCTTGTTTTCTGTTGCCTTCTCCAACTATCATTCCTTTATAAACTTTTGTTTTTGGAGTTATAAAGAAAACACCTCTGTCTTCAAATTGAGCTAGTGCATATGGAACAGCTTCCCCTTGTTCAAATGCAATAATTGAGCCCATTCTTTGGCGTGGAATGTCGCCTGCGTATTCATCATATTTTAAAAATGTGTGGCAAATTATTCCTTCACCTCTTGTCATTCTAACAAATTCATTTCTAAAGCCAATTAAGCCACGAGATGGGATAACAAATTCTAATTTTGCCCTTGTTCCAACTGTATCCATATTTTTCATAATAGCTTTTCTTTGAGCTAATTTTTCAATGCAAGAGCCAGCATATTCAGCAGGTACATCTATCATTAAATCTTCAAAAGGCTCTGAGTGTTTGCCGTCAATTGTCTTATAAATAACTTCTGGCTTAGAAACTTGGAATTCGTAGCCTTCTCTTCTCATAGTTTCAATTAGAATACTAAGATGCAATTCGCCTCTCCCTGAAACTTTGAAGCAATCTGTTGAATCTGTGTCTTCAACTCTTAAGCTAACATTTTTTTCTAATTCGCCATAAAGTCTTTTTCTAATTTGACGAGAAGTAACAAATTTGCCCTCAGTGCCTGCGAAAGGCGAATCATTAACAGAAAAATTCATCTGAAGTGTTGGTTCATCAATTTTGATTAATGGAAGTGCAGATGGGTTTTCAACTGAAGAAATTGTTTCTCCAATTTGAATATCTGCAAAACCTGCAATACCAACAATATCGCCTGCATGGGCTTCTTCTATTTCAACTCTTCCTAAATCTTTAAAGCCAAATAATTTAACGATTTTTCCTTTTTGAATTGTGCCATCTGCTTTAATCCAAGAAACCATTTCTTGAGATTTCATTTTGCCATTAACAATTTTACCGATAGCAATTCTTCCAACATAATCGTTATAGTCTAGAGTTGTAACATGGAATTGAAGATTAGCATCTTTATCGCCTTTCGGAGGTTTAATATTTTCTAAAATTGAATCTAATAATGGACAAACATCATTTGATTCATCTTCAAGATTTTTCTTCGCAATTCCTAATAATGAGCTTGAGTAAATAATTGGGAAATCAATTAATTCTTCATTATCTGTTAATTCAGTAAATAAATCAAAAACGCTATCTAGAGCTCTATCAGGTTCTGCTCCAGGTTTATCAATTTTATTTAGAACAACAATAATTCTAATTCCTAATTCAAGTGCCTTAGACAAAACAAATCTTGTTTGAGGCATTGGACCTTCTTGAGCATCAACAATTAACAAAGCACCATCAACCATACCCAAAACACGTTCAACTTCGCCACCAAAATCTGCGTGTCCTGGAGTATCTACAACATTAATCTTGTGCCCTTTATAATCTATTGAAACATTCTTAGATAAAATCGTGATTCCACGTTCTCTTTCTAATTCATTAGAATCTAAAACGCAAGTTTGAACTTGTTGGTTTTCTCTAAACACTCCTGCTTGGTTTAAAAGGCAATCAACTAAAGTTGTTTTGCCGTGGTCAACGTGCGCAATAATTGCGATATTTCTTAAATTTTGTGCGTTTTTCATAGTTGTTAAGCTCTTTATTAGTAACAAAAAAAGAATATCACAAACAAAAAATTTAGATAATATTTTTATAAATTAGCTGCTGTTGCTTTATATAGGCCAATTTGTTTAATATATGAGTCAATATTTGCTGAAACTGCAAGCTTTTTAGTAGATAGAAGTGCTTCTTTCTTTTCTAGTAAATTTAAATATGAAATTACACCTTCATCATATTTATTTTGAGAAAAAGCAAAATCTGTTTCTTCCATTTTTAGTGCATTAACTGCTTTTTCATATTTTTCAACATCATATTTTAGGTCTGAAATTGAATCATTAACTTCTTTAATTGCAGTTAAATTTGTTTTTTGATATTCAGTTAAAACTTGTTCATATTTATTTTTGAAAATTTTCAAATTAGCAATTCTAGCTCCACCTGTGAACACTGGCAAAAGCCCCATAACTCCAGCACCTGCTAAAGCAGATTCCCAATTCATAGAATGTCCACTTGTCATAAGAGCAAGCACACCACCTAAATTAAAGCTTGGAAGAAATTCTTTTTTAGCAACACGAACATCAAGCCCAGCCTTTTCAACCATTTTTTCAGCAATTAAATAATCAGGACGTGCTGTAATAACTTCTGATGTAAGTTGAGGAATTTCTTTTTTAATTTTTAAATCTGAATAAGAAATTCTTTTGTAATTTTCAATGTTTTCAGGGCTATCTCCAACTAAAAGAGCTAGAGAAGTTAGCAAATTATGTTGAATTTTTTTCAATTCAGACAAATCAGAGTCGGCAAGAATATAGTCTTTTTCAGCTTCAACAAGGTCTGAAGTTGAGCTTATTCCTTCTTCATTTCTAAGTTTTGTTAATTCATAAATTTGTTTTCTATCGGCAACAATTTCTTCTTGAAGAGCAATAAGCTCATCTGCTCTAACAATGTTATAATATGTAGCTCCAACAGCTGAGGCTATTCCAATGTATGTTGCTTTTTCACTTAAAACAGACGCCTCATACATTTTTTTAATGCTTTTTGTTTTATCTCTATTTTTTAAGAAAATATCAACTTCCCAGCTTGCAATCATAGGAATCATAAACATTCCTTCAGTGCTTGTTGAACCTGGCATTTTGTTTATTGCAGGGCTAGCACCAACAGTTAAGCTTGGAAGTTCTGACGCAAATTGTGCCTTAACATTTTGTCTTGCTTGTTCAACTTTTAAAGTTGCCAATTTAACATCGTGGTTATTTTCAATAGCTTTCAAAATATAGTTTTCTAAATGTTCATCTTGATACTCTTCCCACCAAGCAAGATTAATATAATCCAATTTAGAAACTTCTTGTTTCTTTTCTTTTTTAAATAAGCCGCCTAATTTTTCTGCGATTGCAAATGATGGCGAAATATTTAAAACTAAAAAGCTAGCTAGTAAAAAACTTCCAATTATTCTTTTAAATTTCATATTATCCTCTGTTTGTTGTGTTGTTAATATAACATGTTGCATTTGCAACAATATTATGCTACCATCCTATTGAATAAAAATCAAGGGATTTCATGAAAAAGAACTACACCCAAACTGTCCATTACCAAATAGAAGTTACTTCAAAATATATGAAATTAGCTGGTATCCAGCTTATTAAAAAAATTGGAGTTGACCTTTCTTTTGATGAATTTATAGCACTTGATATGCTAGCTTCTGAAGGACCTATGTGTCAAAGAGATTTAGCAAAAATTATTTTAAAAGACAGAGCAAACACAGGAAGAGTTGCAAATTCTCTTGAAAAAAAAGGATATATTGTTATTGATATATGCAAAAAAAATAATAGATTAATTAAAAAAATGGTTTTAACTAAAAAAGGGGAAGAGACAATTAAAAATATTGTTGAAAAAATTAAACCAATTGTAAAACCTTTTGAAGAAAAATTTGGCAAAGAGCACGATATGTTAATTGAAATGCTTAAAAAACACCAAGAAATTATTAAAAATATATTAGAAATTCACATCTAGGAGATAAAAATGGAAGAAAACAAAAAGACCGAAGAATTAACAACAGAAGAACAACAACAAGAAACACCCGAAGTTAAAGGAAAAAAGAGAACAATTGCAATTATAATTGCTTCAGTCATATTAGTTTTAGGTGGATTATATATTAACCACGCAAGCAAATTTGAATCAACAGATGACGCTTATGTTGAATCTCACCTAGTTCAAATTGCTCCTAAAGTTTCTGGCGAAGTTGTTGAAATTTTTATAGATGATAACCAAAAAATTAAAGAAGGCGACACAGTTATAAAAATTGACGACACAGACTATAAAATTCGTTTAGCACAAGCTGAAGCAAATTATAAGAAAGCATTATTAAGCCAAAAAGTTGCTCGTGCAAACTTAAATGCAGTTAATTCTGAAACAGCTTTGGCTAAAAAAGACCTTGAAAGATACCAAAATTTATATAAAGCAGGTGCAGTTTCTAAACAAGAATTAGATAGAGCACAAACAAAATATGATGGAATTGTTGCTAAAAACTTACAGGCAACAGAAAACATTATGAGCAACAACTACAACAAAGTTGTTGACGCAGACATTAAAGCTTTAAAAGCTATTATGGACCAAGCTAAACAAAATCTTGAATATACAACTGTTAAAACTCTAAGAAGTGGAACTGTTACTAAGAAAAATGTTGAAAAAGGTGCATTTGTTCAAATGGGACAACCACTTTTTGCAGTTGCATCTGATGAAGTTTGGGTAGTGGCAAACTTTAAAGAAAACCAAGTTGGGAAAATGAAAGTTGGACAAAGCGTTGAAATTAAAGTTGATGCTTATCCAAATAGAACTTTTAAAGGAAGAATTGATAGCATTCAAAGGGCATCTGGTGCTAAATCCAGCTTATTTCCACCAGAAAATGCTGTTGGTTCATTCGTTAAAATCGTTCAAAGAATTCCTGTAAAAATCGTTTTTGAAGAAAAAATTGACCCGAATGAGCTTAATATTGTTGCAGGTATGTCAGTTATCCCAAAAGTTAGAGTAAAATAATGACACAAGAAGCCGAACAAACTTGGAAACCATCTAGAAACCCTTGGCTTGTAGCCTTGCCAACGATTATTGCAGCTTTTATGTTCGTTTTAGACGAAACGATTGCAAACGTTTCTCTATCAAACATGGCTGGAACATTTTCTGCAAGCCGTGATGAATCATTATGGATTATTACAAGCTACTTAATTGGTAGTGGAATTATGATTCCTGCTGTTGATTGGTTTTCTAAATTAATGGGCAGAAAAAATTATTTCATGATGAGTATTGCGATATTCACAATTTCATCTTTCGCTTGTGCCCTATCTAGCTCAATGGGTATGATGATATTGGCAAGATTTGTTCAAGGTCTTGGTGGTGGTGGGCTTTTGCCTGTATCACAAGCAGTTTTATTGGAAACATTCCCACTAGAAAAACGCCCTCAAGCAATGGCAACATTCGGTCTTGTAATTATTGTTGCACCAATTTTAGGGCCTATTGTTGGTGGTTATATAACAGATAACTACAGCTGGCCTTGGATATTTTTGATTAATATTCCTATCGGAATTTTTGCTATTTATATTTCAAAATTGTTCCTAGAAGACCCACCATATGCACAAAAACAAAAAGATATTTATATAGACGGAAAAGGCTTTTTGTTCCTTACTATGTGGATAGTTTCTATGCAAATTATCCTTGAAAAAGGAAATAACGCAGACTGGTTTAATGCAGCTTGGATATGCAGATTAACTGTCTTTATGGTAATTTCTGCAGTGTTATTTTTCTGGTCTCAAATTAAAAACAAAAGGTCTTTAATTGACCTTACTGTTTTCAAAGATAAAAACTTTGCAGTTGGAACAATAGTCCAAATTGTTATCCAAATGGTTCTTTTAGCATCATTGGCTATATTGCCTCAATTCTTGCAATCTATAATGGGATACACTGCCTTATTGTCTGGTTTATCCATTATGCCAAGAGGTTTAGGTTCATTAATTTCTATGATTTTATGTGGAACATTGGCAAGCAAAATTGATAACAGAATTTTAGCTGCAATTGGGCTTACAATGGTTGGAATTTCAAGCTTAATGCTAGGAAATATTAACCTGCAAATCGCAAGCATTGATATTGTAATTCCAAACTTCATTTTTGGTTTTGGTATGAGCTTTGCAATGATTCCATTGGTAACATTATCTGCAGCAACTTTAAGAAACGACCAAATGACAAACGCATCTGGTGTTCAAAATATGCTTAAAAATGTTGGTGGTGCAA
Organism: Candidatus Gastranaerophilales bacterium; assembly: GCA_045536045.1. Classification (GTDB taxonomy): domain Bacteria; phylum Cyanobacteriota; class Vampirovibrionia; order Gastranaerophilales; family Gastranaerophilaceae; genus RGIG1918. The sequence continues at coordinate 5,861 of JAZSMU010000001.1, read as the reverse complement.
TTGGAACATCTTTAGCTGGAACTATGATTACCAGATATTCTCAAATTCACCAAGCAAATATGGTTCATAATCTAACTCCATTAAACCCAGTTTTTCAAGCAAAAATAGAAGCTATGAAAGGTGCATTTTCACAACTAACACATCATAGCGTTGCAGAATATATGGCACAATATTCGCTATATGGAGAAATGCTAGAGCAAGCAACTTTATGGGGCTTTATGGAAACATTCAGAATATTTGGACTTGCAACCATAATTATTGTGCCATTAGTGTTTATTATTAAATCTCCAAAGGGGGCAAAAAATGCTAAACATTAATGATAGCTTAATTGTAGCAGTTGATTTTCAAGAAAAATTAATCAAGGCAACTTCTGCAGATAATGAGCTTATAAATGCTTCAAAAATGGTTGAAGCAGGCAAAATTTTAGATATTCCAGTGGTTATTTCTGAACAATATCCAAAAGGGCTTGGAGAAACTTCCTATGAGCTAATAAATAAAATTCCACCTAGCTCTGTTGTTATGGAAAAAACCACTTTTTCTTTGCTAAAAACAGAAAAAATTTATAACGCAATTAAAGCACAAAAAAGAAAACAAATTATTTTATTTGGAATTGAAACTCATATTTGTGTTTTGCAAACTGCACTAGACTTAATTAACGATGATTTTGAGGTTTATTTAATTAAAAATGCTTCAAAATCTAGAAAAGAAGAAGAACACGAAGCTGGAATTAACTATATGCAAAATATGGGAGTTAAAATTCTAACTCTTGAAATTGCACTCTTTGAACTTTTAAAAAGCTCAACTCACCCAAATTTTAAAGAAATTCAAGCGTTGATTAAATAACTTAATACTCCACCAATTAACCACAATTTGTGCTATTATTTTAAAAAACAAAGGAATAATATGCATAAAGAAAATTTGATTAAAGTTGCTCGTGGACAAATGAAAGCCGATTTAGTTATTAAAGGCGCTAAGGTTGTTAATGTTTTTAATAACGAAATTAAAAAAACAGATATTGCAATTTATAATGGCTACATTGCAGGGCTTGGCGAAAATTATGAGGGCGAAGAGGTTTTAGAGCTTGATGAATGCTATATAACTCCAGCTTTTATAGACGGGCATATTCATATTGAAAGCTCAATGTGTTTACCGTATGAATTTGCTAAAGCAGTCGTTCCAGAAGGAACTTTAACTGTTATTGCAGACCCACACGAAATTTCAAATGTTTTTGGGCTTCATGGCATTAGCTTTATGAGAGAAGCTTGCAAAAACTTACCCCTAAGCGTTTATATGATGCTTCCTTCTTGCGTTCCAGCAACAAATTCTGAAACTTCTGGCTTTGACCTAGCAAGCTATGACCTATCTTTGCTTATGGATTCATATGGCATTTTGGGTGTGGCTGAAATGATGAATTTTGTTGGAGTTTTAAACTGCGACAAAGAAGTTATGGCAAAAATTAAACTAGGACAAGCCAAAAATAAAAAAATAGACGGACATGCACCAGGACTTTCTGGAAAAGACCTTTGTGCCTATGTTGCAGCAGGTGTTATGTCAGACCATGAATGCACAAATGAAGCTGAGGCAATTGAAAAACTTGGGCTTGGAATGCATATTATGATAAGAGAAGGCTCAGCAGCAAAAGACCTTGAGCCACTTATCCCTGTTTTGAAGAAATCAAATGCAGATAGATGCATTTTTGTAACAGATGACAGACACCCAACAGACATTAAGCCACACATCAATGGAATGGTTGAAACTTGTGTTCGGGCTGGTGTTGACCCAACTGTTGCAATTAAAGCTGGGACAATAAACACAGCTCAATATTTCGGGCTTACAGACCTTGGTGCAGTTGCTCCAGGATATAGAGCAAATATTTTGGTTTTTGAAAATCTTGAAAATTTCAGACCAAAAATCGTTATTAAAGACGGAAAAATTGTTGCAAAAAACGGCGAACTAATAGCAAATGGCGAAAATTTTGAAGCTCCAAAATTAAGAGGCTCTGTAAATGTTAAATGGATTGAGCCAGATGACTTCAAAATTCCTGCAAAATCTAACAAAGTGCGTGTTATGGAAGTTATTCCAAAAACACTTTTAACAAAAGAAATCCAAGAAGAAATTATTGTTAAAGATGGCTTTGCTGAAAGCAACATTGAAAAAGATGTCTTAAAAATTATGGTTTTTGAAAGACACAAAGCAACAGGAAATATTGGGAAAGGCTTTGTTAAAGGCTTTGGACTAAAATCTGGGGCAATAGCCTCAACAGTTGCGCACGATTCTCATAATATGATTGTTGTTGGAACAAACGACAAAGATATGGAAATGGCTGCAATTGAGCTTGTAAAATCTCAAGGTGGAAAAGTTATTGTCCAAAATGGCAAAGTTGTTGCAAAACTTCCACTCCAAATTGCAGGCTTAATGAGTGAAGAACCATTTGAAGAAGTTTTAGAAGATTGCAAAAAACTTAAAGCAGGTGCAAAAGCAATTGGTTGCACCCTGGACGACCCATTTATGACAATGGCATTTTTGTCTTTATCAGTTATTCCAGAAATTAAAATAACAGATAAAGGCGTGTTTGATGTTAATAAATCAGAATTTATAGATATTTTTGTTTAAGGAGAGAATATGCTTAATTTTTTCAAAAGAAATTTAAATGAATTTAAAACTTTTGCCATTAAAGGTAATGTTTGCGATATGGCAGTTGGTATTATTTTAGGGGCAGCATTTGGAAAAATTGTTGACTCTATGGTTAAAGATATAATTATGCCTCCTCTAGGCTGGTTAATGGGAAAAGTTGATTTTACTAACCTTTATTTAACATTGCCAGACTACAACGGCACTATAACTCATTATCCATCTTTAGAAGCAGCCAAAACAGCAGGAGCTGTTACTATTAATTATGGTGTTTTTATAAACACTCTAATCAGCTTTGTAATTGTGGCTTTTGCAGTATTTTTGCTTGTTAAAGCAATTAATAAATTGAAAAATGCAACAATTAAAGAAGAAGAAAAACAAGAAGAAATCACATCAAAAACTTGCCCAAAATGTTTTTCAACAATTCATATCCAAGCAACAAAATGCCCAAATTGCACTTCAGACCTGTAAGCCTCTAAGAGTTGCAACGGCTCAAAACTTGGGATTATAATAAACAAAAAGAGGGAATATGTCTGAAGTTAGAAAATGCGAAATTTGCGAAAGAGAATTTGTTCCCAATTCTCCAAACCAAAAAATATGTGGAAGCGAAGAATGTCTTAAAGAAAGAAGCAGACAATACACACGCAAGCACGCTGAAATGTATAGAGAACACAACAGAGCTTATAGAAAGCAAAAGAGAGTTAAAGAATACAGAGCAGCTTATGACAAAGTGTATCAAGTAAAGCATAAAGAACAAATCCAAGACTACAAGAAAATGTGGTATCAGAAGCAACAATTCTTTAAGTATTTAAAGAAAGGTGTTCTTTTAAAAGGCACATATTGGTTCAGCTTAACGAGTAGAGAAAAAGAAAAATTCCTTTTAGAAAATAAATATTTAAAAATTGGCACTTCTGAAAAACACGGTGGCAAAATTTATATTGAAGAAAACATAATGGATGTTTCTTCCGAAATTAAAGAAATATACAAAGAAGAAGAAAAAAGAAAAAACACAAACAATTCTTTAGCTGAAGAATATGATATGTTGGCAAGCGAATACTACGAAAGACTAAATAACAGCGAAGATGACTGGGAAGTAATTGACAATTGTGAGAAATATATAGAGCTTCACGAAAAAGTTGTTGAACACTACGAAGACAAAAAAAATAATGGCGAATTTGACCAAATAACAAAAACTATGGATAGTAATTTTTCCTCAGTTTATTACAAGTTGGGGTTCGCTTACTCCAACATACAAGAATATGAAATAGCCTTAGAGTGCTTTAAATGTGCACTTTGTTACAACATCAAAGGAGATGAAAGCGATATCTATTTTAATATAGGTGCTTGCTACAGCGAATTAAAAGATTATTTTAAAGCATATGAAAATTTCAAAAAAGCATATGAATTAAATAAAAATAATACAAAAGCACAAAAATTTGCTAATGATGTTTTAGCGAAATTAAGATTAGAATAAAATTTGGCTAAATTATTCCTCGCCAACATTATCATTTGCAAAAGCATTATTAACAAAATCTAAAACAGCACTTAAGCGTTCAGAATCTGTTCCATATTCATTTCTAATTTTTGATAATTCGCCATTATCTAAAAATTTGCCACCACAAGCATAGCAATCATCAACTTGAATTTCTTTTTTAATGCTTGAATAGTTTTTATGCATTATAGCACCACAAACAGGGCATTTTCTTTGAGCTGTTTCATCAACAGGAGCAAATTCTTTGTCTTTAAGGGCTTCAAGAAGTGAATCTATATTTTCAGATTTTTCGTCCATTTTCTTAAATTCACGATTATCAAAATAAATTCCACCACACCCGTTTAAACAAACATCAACGTAAACACGAGCAGAATCTACATAAATTTTTTCCATTTTTTCGCCACACGCAGGGCAATTAATTATTTCATCATTATCAAACATAAAAACTCCACTTCTTTTTAATAATCTTACATTATTGCAGAAAAAATGTCTATAAATTTAGCTAAAACCCTACCAATATAGGACTTATTCCCCAAGTAAAATTATTGGCAGGTCATTATCCATTGCATATTTTTTAAGGAAAGTTGGAATTTTTTCATATTCTTGCCCATAAGAAAAAATAGCTTGAATTTTTGGTCTTGAAACCAAAACTTCATTATATTCCCTGCCAAACCTTCTTTTTCCTAATTCCATATCATCAAAAACAGATTTAAGAGCAGAAGCAACTCTTGGGTTATATTTTTGAATAGAAGTCCAAGATTTTAAATTTTGAATTTCGCTTATTAATTTAACATATTGATTATCATCTAAATTTAATTTTTTCTTTATCAAATTTGGAATATAGCTTCTAATCTCTCCTCTGTTAAGCCAAGTTTTTTCAGGGTTTGGGAAAATATATTCTCTTTTAGCAGCTTCTATAGTTTTCCTACAACCTGAACCAAAGTCTTTATAATATCCAACATGAATATCATTTGTATGCACATCTAAAATTATTCCTTGTTGCCTGAACACTTTGTGGTTCAAAGGATTCATATAAGATGAGCTTAAAAGGGCTTCTGTATCTATAATTGAAAAAGTGCTAAAATTACTCAATTGGTCAACTCTATCCAATCCATGAACCAACATATATAAATTTTCTTTAGTAGTGCCAGCTTCAAAACCGTATTTTTCTAAATTAAAATCGCATTTATCAAGGTCTAGAACAACATTTTTAATCCCATTTTCTTTAATAATTTGCCCATTTTTAATATTGGAAGCTTTCGGGAATCTGGCTTGAGGTAAAAATATTTGTGTCTTTTGAATGTAATCTAAGCATTTTTCAACCTCTTTTGAACGAGAATTAAATTCATCTAAGTCGCCATTTTCCTCTTCTAATATAGCTTTTGACAATAATTTTGTTAATTTAAAAGTATTGTCGTGCCTTGTTTCAAAAGCAATATCTTGTGCTATTTTTTCAATTTCAGCATTAATAATCTCGCCTCTACCTTCTTCGCTTAAAGTTTTTGTATCAAACGCCCAATTTACATGCGAATTTTCTCTTAAACTTTTTTCAGAAAATTTGTCTTGCCAATTTTGGTTTTTGATTATTTCATAAATTTTTAACTGGTCGTCTTCGTCTAAATTTAATTTTTGAATTGTGTAAAAAGCGTCAAATGCAGAGTTTGCAACACTTGTTTTGTTATTTGAATTTTTGTTCAAATTATGAAGAAGAATAGCTATAGTTAAAGTTTTTTGGTCT
>JAZSMU010000059.1:0-16732 GCA_045536045.1 Candidatus Gastranaerophilales bacterium | reverse complement strand
GTTAAATATTCCAGTAAAGCCTGTTGCAGCAGAAGCTACTTTTTTAGAGCTATTTTCTACAGCACAAAGCCCACCAATCATCATTTGAGGACCATAAGTGAATGCACCAATAAGTCCTATAAGAACAAAATCTATTGCACTTGTTGTGTTGAATTTAAATAAAAGCAAACAAACTACAATACCAACTAAATACATTATATTTACAGGTGCGCGTTTGCCTTTGAATAACTTATCAGAAATAACTCCAGCATAAACTGTGCCTAAAATACCTGCTAAAGGCAAAGAGCTAAGTTTTAGAGAAGCCAATTCTATAGGGTTATTTTTTACCTCAGATAGGTATTTGATTACCCAATCTTCTACGCCAAATCTGATAACATAAACAAATATATAAGCTATTGCAAGCATCCAAATTGTTTTATTGAATAAAATATTTTCTTTAAAGATTTCTCCATAACTTCTTGTATCTTCATCAACATTATCATCTTTTTTAGCAACAGCTTCGCCTCTATATGTTTCAACATCAGGCAAGCCTAGAGATTGTGGTTTATCTCTTAATTTAGTAAACAACCAAATCGCTGCTAAAATAGCAATAGTTCCAGGCACGAAGAAAGCCATTCTCCAACCAAAATGCGAAACCAAATATCCAGAAATAATAACGCTTAAAAAAGTACCTACTTGATGAGAGCAAGACCAAAGTGCCCATTTTGTTCCACGTTCAGAATTTGAGAACCAAAATGTTAAACTTTTTGCAACTGCAGGGAATCCCATAGATTGGAACCAACCACTTGCACCCCAGAAGAATACAAATAACCACAATAAAATACTGTTTGTTGGAAGCCCAAAGAATGAAACTTCACCAGGTGTAATAAATACAGCAGAAAGTGCAAAACAAATGTTTGCAATTGCAGTCATGATTAATGCTGTTGGGAAAAATTTTCTAACATCTGAACCATCAGCGAAAACACCATTTACAAATTTACCGATTCCATATGTTAAATATAAAGAGCTACCCAACAAGCCAAGTTCTGTATTTGTATAGCCAAATTCTGCACTCAAACCAGGCAAGGCAACTGCTATATTTTTCTTACACAAATAAAAAATTGTATAACCAATAAAAGACGCAAAAAAGATATCTCTTCTAAGTATAGGATATAATTTGTCAATTTCTTCTTGAGTTTTGTTAACCTCAATTTCTTTAGGTTGAGCAAAAAACCCAGCTAATTTTTTAAACATTCTAATTCCTCATCTAACAAGTATCTTAAAATTATACGACAAAATTTTCTTAATTCAAAATTTTATCATATTCTTCTCTATATTTTTTAGCACTATCAACCCAAGTAAAGCGTGTGTTTAGTGCGTTTTCTTGAAGTTTTTTATAATCATCTTTTCTGTCGTAATATGTCCAAATTGCATTTTTAATTTCATCAACCATACTTCTAGCGTCATAGCCTAAGAATTTGAAACCATTGGCATTTTCGCCATTGTATGAAATTATTGTGTCATCTAAGCCACCAACTGCCCTAACAATTGGAATTGAACCATATTTAAGAGCTATCATTTGAGAAATGCCACAAGGCTCAAATAAAGATGGCATTAAGAAAAAGTCTGAAGCTTTATATATTTCTTCGCTTAAATCTGCCTTAAAATCTATCCAAGCACGCATATTGCCTGAATTATTTGATGACCAAATAAGCATATTTTCATAATTAGTTGAACCTGTTCCTAAAAATACAAAATCTGCAGGAAGATTCATTAAATCAAATTTTGCAAAATCAACAAGGTCCAAACCTTTTTGATGAACAAGACGAGTAATCATTGCAACTAAAGGCCTGTTTGGATTTTCTTCAAGCCCAAAAAGTTTTTGAATTTTTGCTTTCAGAGGTGCTTTTTCTTTTAAATTAAATTTCTTTTTGTCATAATGAACACCATTTAAAATACCAGCAATTTTGTGTGTTTGCCCTCTTAGGGTGTAGTCCATTCCTTCTCCAAATTCAGAGCCTAAAATTTCTTGAGCATATCTTGGAGAAACTGCAAAAATCTTATCAGACCATTGAATTGCACCTTTTACCCAATTAACCTTGCCATAATGTTCAACACAGTTTTCATTATAAACATTATCCCATCTCATATTAGAAAAATCTATAATAGCTGGGTCTACTGCACCTTGATAAGCAAGGTTATGAATTGAAAAAGCTGTTTTAGTATCTTTATAAAATTCATCAAATTTATAGTTAGACCTTAAATAAACAGGCAACATTGCAGTATGCCAATCGTTAGCATGAACAACATCTGGCTTAAAGTTTAATAATTTTGCATATTCTAAAGTTGCCAAAGAAAAAGCAACATATCTTTGTGCTTCATACATTTCATCTACCCATTTTGGGTAAACCACATCAAAGCAAGAAAAATATTTTGGATTATCAATAAAAAATACATTGATATTTTTTGAATTTGGCAATTTGCACATTTTTAATTTGAAAACATGTTGAGTATGCCCCATATTCATTCTTAATTCTGAATTTGGAAGCTCTTTTATGTCATATTTTTCTTGATTAACACAGCCATAAAGTGGAGTAAAAATTGCAATTTCACAATTTTCATTTTCAAGATAAAGTGGCAATTCGCCAACAACATCTGCTAGCCCTCCAACTTTTGAAAATGGTGCAACTTCGCTTGATGCGAATAAAACTTTAATCTTCTTTGTCATATTCATTCCTATCCATTAGATAATTGTGTTAAGCATAGCCTTAAAATTTCTTGTGCGTCGTCTTTTGAAGATGGGGAAATATTATCTATCGCACTTTCAATTTCTTTATCATTATACCCTAAAGAAATTAATATTGTTTGAACTTCTGAAATAATTTCAGAATTAATATTTTTGCCTTCATGTTTTGAAATTAACATTGTGGTTGAAAATTCTTTTTGAGTTAATTTATCTTTAAGCTCTAAAATTATTTTTTGTGCAAGTTTTGGTCCAATTCCTTTTGCTTTAGATATTAATTTATAATCTCCATCTAAAACAGCTGAGATTAATTCTGAAGATGAAAATTCATCAAAAACTTTAAGAGCCATTTTAACTCCAACTCCAGAAACTGAAGTTAGGGTATCAAAAATTACTCTATCTTCTTTAGCCAAAAATCCACAAAGAAACATATTGTCTTCTCTATGAATTAATTTTGTATAGATTTTAATATCAGAATCAAGCTCTGGAAGAGAATTTATGGTTCTGATGTTTGTCATAAGAGAATAACCAATATTATTGCACTCAACAACAATATAAGGATAATTTTTTGAAACTAATTTGCCTATAATATAATCAAACATCCGTCATCCTATCAACAATATGAAAATATTATAGGACAAACAAAAAATTAAATGTAGTTTTTTAAATTTCCACCAACATTTTGATGATTACGACATAATTTTTTAAGCTTTGCAATGGCTCTATTTTCAATTTGGCGTATTCTTTCTCTAGAAACACCATATGAATTTCCAATTTCGTCTAGTGTTTTCTTTTTGCCATTGTTATCAAGCCCATATCTCATAATTAGAACATCTTTTTCTTTTGGGCTTAATTGATTAAGCATTTTTTGGACATCATCTAATAAGCTATCGTTTGTAACTTTTGAATCTGGTGTTGCATGAGTTTCATCTACTATAAAATCGCCGACAACAGAAGTGTCATCTTTTTGATTTGTTGGAGTTTCAATAGAAATTGTGCTTTGAGCTGATTTCATTAATGCAGATAATTTTGAAACGGAAATGCCAACTCTGTATGCAATTTCTTCTTTAGATGGATTTCTTCCTAGCTCAACAGATAAATCTAGAGTTGCCCTTTTAATTCTTCCTAAAGTTTCTATCATATGAACAGGAAGTCTAATCATTCTAGATTTGTCTGCAATTCCTCTTGTAATGGATTGTTGAATCCACCAAGTTGCATAAGTTGAAAATCTATACCCTTTTGAATAGTCAAATTTTTCGCTTGCTTTCATTAAGCCCAAATTTCCTTCTTGAATTAAATCAAGAAAAGAAAGTCCACGACCTATATATTTTTTTGCAATTGAAACAACAAGTCTTAAATTTGCACTAATTAGCTTTTCTTTTGAATGTTTACATTTTTTTTCTTTAATGTTTTTGGCATATTTCATTTCTTCTTCAAAAGAAAGAAGTGGAATTTTGCCTATTTGTTGAAGATAGGCTTTAACAGAATCGTCTGAAGCAACTGAAGTGTAGTCAACTTCAACGGTTTCGTCATCTTTTTCTTGTGCTAAATCATCAATTGCAGCTTCAGTTGAACCATCATCAACAATTTCTTCTATATTTTCTTCTTTGCCTTTAATTTTCATTGAATATAAAACCTCTATCCATAAATATTACACTATTTTTTGTATTTTTAAAAATCATTAAGATTTTTTTAATATTTGTCTAACTGCTTCATATATAATTACTGCTGCTGCATTTGATACATTTAATGATTCAAAGTTTGTTGGAATTTTAACCTTAAAATCTGCTTTATTTAACAATGTTTTAGATATGCCTTTGCCCTCAGAACCCATTATTACTGCAAAATTCATATCAGTATAATCAATGTCAAAATAATTATCTTTGCATTCTGCATCAGTTGCAATTATCCACCAATTGTTTTTTTTAAGGTAATCAATACTAGCCGAAATAGAGTTTGTTTTAATAATATTTATGTGATTAACACCACCCATAGAAACTTTTTCAACAACATTTGTAACAGGGCAAGACCTATGATTTGAAACCAAGACGCCATCAAATCCAGCACAAGCAACTGTTCTTATAATTGCACCAAAATTATGAGGGTCTGAAATTTCATCTAAAACAATAAGTTTTTTAAATTGACTTTTAGCTGGCAAATTTAAAAAATCATCTAATTCAATGTATTCAACTGGACTAACCAATGCCACAACTCCTTGATGAGCAACATGCTCTTCAAAGAAATTGTTAATATTTGTAAATTTAACTAAAATTTTATTATCTCTGGCTAAATCCACAATTTTTTTGAGTCTGTTGTCAAAAGAAATTTTGTCTTGAATGAATATTTTATTGATTCTTAGAGGGTTGTTCTCTAATATCTCTACTATTGGATTTTTGCCATAAACAATATTTTTTTCATCAGATGTATTTTTCATAGTGGAAATTATACTTTATTCGTAGTATATTGTTCAAAGATATTGCCATATTTAAACTATTTAGAGTATGATATAGGCAGGAAGATAGAATAAAAGTGCACTGTAAAATATTATGGATTTAGGAAGTTTAACAGATTTAAGTTCATTACTAGGCGGACAAAGGAGATTTGTCGGCATTAGTATTACACCTGGTTTAGGCGTTGAAGTTCTTTGTATTAACCCAAAGGAAAAGTTAATTACAAACTACACTAAAATGCCTCTTGATTATGACCCTATTCAAAGAGAAATCACTGATTATGGTCAGTTGAAAGATAGTATAGAAAACGCTTTCAACCAACTAAATATTGACCCAGGAAAATGCGACGCTTGCGTTGTAGTTCCAAATGTTTATTTTGATATTAAAGAATTAAACTGTGAAATTACTGACGAAGAAAGACGTTTAGCTCTTTTAACAGAAGTTGAAGATTCTTTCCTATTTAGAGGAAAAGAAGTTGCTGTTACGCTTTGCGATAGTGGATACGGTGGAAACGAAGAAGAATATACAAAAAATTATATTCATAGTGCCTTAGATGAAGAACAATTAGGCAAAATTAGAGACACTATTGAAGAAACAGGTGTTAATATAGTTGCAATTGAAACTTCTCACAGCGCTATGCTAAGAGGTATTGCTCATATAGGAATTGCACAAGAAGCTATTGACCAATATATGAATTGGAATGTTCTTCTAATTAACAACAATAGTTTCGCAATTTTTGCACTATCTGGAAAACACCTTAAAAAATATGTTGAAATCCCACTTGCAATTAAATCATTATCATATGAAGAAGCGTATCAAGCAGTTGCAACTGCAGCAATTCAAAACTTACAAAACTTCCCAGCACAAAGACTAATTATAGTCAGCCAAGCTGATAATATTAGTGCTGAAATTTTAAGAGGTAATATTGGTTTTGAAGGTGGAGCTGATATTCTTGACTTCAACAGATATTCAAAAAATTGCATATTACCAACAACATCAGATGTAATGGCTGAGGATAAAGCCCACATCACTTTAAATGCTGTTGGTGCTTCATTATACAAAGAAAACGATTTTGGTATTCAGCTAGACTTTTTAAATGGCGAAAAAGCACTTCCAGAATTTGTGCCTATACCAATTATGGGCAAACAGCACGATATTCCTGTTAAAATTGTTGCAAAAATATTAGGAGCGATAGCTGTTATAATTTATGGCTCAATGTGGTTATTAACAACTACTGCAACAAATTTAACAACAAAATTTGAAAATGAAAAAGCAAATGCTGAAAGTCAAATAACAACTCTTCAAGGACAAATCACAAGTTTACAAAAAACAGCAACAGTTAAAAACATTGATGATTTATCAGTGGAAGTTCTTAAAGGCAACAAAGAAGTTTTAAGTGCCTTTACATCAATTGCAACTGATATTCCTAAAAATGTATGGCTAACAAACTTTGAAACTAAAGCTGGAGACCAAGTTTTCTTAGAAGGTATGAGCTTAGGAATTAAAGATGTTTATTCATACTACAGAAACTTAAAAACAACAAATCCAAGTTCAACTGTTGAATTAAAACAATTAAAAATAATTACAGATATTCTAACAAATTCATTTGATGCTGAATCAAATGAAAAAAGAGTATACTTCTTTGAAATATCAAATATGGAAAGCACTAAATCTAAAATGTCTGCTGGTAACGTTATTTCAGACACAATGTCAGATATTGGTGATATGGTTGAAAAAACTGGCATATTTGATTTATTTAAAGGCAAAGGAAAGAAAAATAGCGATGGTGGAATGGGACAAGAACAAGCACCATCAGTTGACGACATACAGCTTGAATCTGTTGAAATGGGTGGATAATGGATTTTGATCAATTAAAAAAATATGCACAGAGTATAGGTATTTTATGGGTGATATCGCCAATAATTGCAATTGGCATAGTTTTAGCGACCTGCAACCCTATTATGCCTATCAGCAACTGTTTCCGTGCATTTGGTGATAAACAAAACACTGTTGGAGAATTAAAAAACAAACAAAAAGAATTTAATAACTTGCAAGCACAAGAAGAAGCAAGAAAAAATAGCAAAAAAAGAAGCGAAAAAGATATTTTTGAACCAGCTGAAATGCAATTAGGAACAGGTGCATCTTTTGCAGAACCATTTGAAGATATGATTAATATTGCACGTGATTCAAAAATTAGAATTAAATCAATAAAATATAATTATTCACCAACCGAAGACCCAATTATTAAAGGTGGATTAAAAGGCTACAATGCTTGTGAAATGAAAATTGAAGCAGTTGGAACATATTCTCAACTTAAACATTTTATTACAGGCGTTTTTGGCAAGCCATATTTAACAAAAATTTCAAATATAATTATTGAGCCTTGGGGCTTTGATAAGACAATTCTTATTGCAAACATTAATTTGACTTTATACACATACACAGGCAAATAATTTTCAACCATGTGCATGATTTAAGACCTACCCTATTTTTGTATAATTAAATCAAGAAAAGGGAGGAAAAATGGTTTTTGCTATCAGTTCAGATAGCCAAAATGCGTTTTTGCAAATAAGCAAAATGGGCATAATAAATATTTTTAACACAAGAGTAAATTCTTTTGTGAAAAACAACCATATGAAAAAGCTCTGTGAATATGATAGCGGCGAAAAATTCTATTCCACTAACTAATTAATTGCACAGAGCCGTCTATTAACCACAGCACATTAAGTGCTGTTTTTTTTATTTATACATTTTCTTAATTGTTTCAGAAAATCTTTCAAATACTTTGTTTCTTTTAACTTTTGCAGTTGAGCTTAAAAGTCCATTTTCGGCATTGAAACCCTCTTTGATAATCGCAAAAGATTTAATTTTTTCAAAAACTTTTAAGTTTGGTTTGTTTTCAATGTATTTATTTAAATCTTTTTTAATTAAATCAAATAAAGCAGGGTCTTCAATTTCATCATCTTTATAGCTTTTCAAGCCTTTCATATCAATACCACACTTTTCCAATGCCTCTTTAGAAGGAACAATTAAAGCACCAATGCCACTTTTATCTTGTCCAACAAGAACCATTTGGTCAATGTATGGACTCATTAAGCAAGCTTCCTCAATAGGAACTGGCTCAACATTTTCGCCAGAAGATAAAACAATTGTTTCTTTAAGTCTTCCAACTAAAACAAGGTTATTATCAAATGTTAGCCAACCCAAATCGCCTGTATTGAACCAACCATCTTCAGATATAACTGCTTTAGTCGCAGCTTCATCTTTATAGTAGCCAAGCATAATTTGTCTGCCACGAACCATAACAAGACCTTGGACAAATCTTGGAAGTTCTTCTTTTGTTTTTGGGTCAACAATTTTAATTTCTGTGTCTTTAACAGGAGAACCTGCTGCACCTAAATAGTTTTTATCCCAAACATTTCTGAGTGTTAAAACAGGTGAAGTTTCGGTTAAACCATAGCCAACTCTTAAATTAACACCAAGTGCATCATAGAATAATTCATCTTGCATACTAATTGCACCACCACCAGAAATTGAAGCTCTAAAATTAAGCCCAGCAGCATCTCTTAGCTTTTTGTAAATTGTTTTTGAGAATAAAACATGCATTGGTTTCATGAAAGAACGAATTATTTTATGTCTTATTGTTGATAATGTGTTATAAGTAAGTTTGTTTGTAATTCTTCTTTCACCATACATTTTGTGCGTTTTGTATGCAATAGAATTTTTAATTGCAAAATCAAAAATCTTATACATTAAAGGTGATTTTTGTTTTAATTTTGAATAAATACCAATTCTGAATGCTTCCCAAATTCTTGGAACAGACATCATAGAATCAATTTTATATTCAGCAAGGTCATTTTTAATATTTACAAGATTCGTGAAATGAACGTGGCAACCTCTTGAGAAATAATAAATTTGACCAATTTGTTCATAAGCGTGCCAAACAGGCAAAACTTGAAGAGTTTTTTCTCCAGGATTTGAAGATAAGCCAATATGGCAAGCTTCAATTTGGAAAATCAAATTGTCATGAGAAATTAAAGCACCTTTAGGGAAACCTGTAGTTCCAGAAGTATAAAGCATACAACATGGGTCATTACGTTTAACTTCAACAGGAGTATAAGTTGCGCATTTTCCTTTTTCAATAATTTCATCATGAGTATAGATAGGAGTTTCAATTCCCTCTCTATCTAAATCGCCTTTTGGATATGTGATAATAATAAAATCTAATTTTTTGTTTTTAAAATATTCTTTTAGGTTATTAAAAGTTTTGGTATCTCTTAAAATAACACCTTTAGCTTCGCTGTGGTCCATAATGTAGTTTAATTCATCAATAGGAGCATTTGAGCCTCTTAGAGTTGCAATAGCACCACATTTCATAATTGCTTGTTGACACATAAACCATCTACCTTGATTTTCTGTAATCAAACAAACAAAATCGCCTTTTTTAACTCCTAATTGTTGAAGTCCACATGCAAAATTTTCAATCTCTAATCTTAATTCGTTATATGTTAAGTGAATATCATTATACTTGTCGCAAATAGCATTTAAGTCTGCATATTTAATCATGCATTCTTCAAACACTTCGTGAAGCGCAGCATGATTTGAGTAATCCACCGGTTCATATACTAATTCATTCTTCTTTTTCATAATTCCACCTCGCTAAAGTCAATATTACAACAAGGCAAGGCATACCACAAACAACTTAACAAATTTTTGATATATTTTTTAACAAAAAAATGATAAAATAAGGTCGCTATGAAAAATTTATTTGAAACCAAAGTTTATTATTCTGACACGGATTCTTACGGCGTTGTTTGGCACGGAAGTTACATTCGCTGGATGGAAATGGGAAGAGTGGCTCTATGTGAGCAATACGGCTACAAAATGTCTGACCTTGAAAATCTAGATATTGTTCTTCCTGTTACCAAAATTAATATCTCATACAAATCTAGTGCAAAATTTGAAGACGAAATTATTGTTGAAACAACAGTTCAAGAGTATTCAAGATTAAGTATAATTTTTAAACAAGTGATTAAAAATAAACAAACAGGAGTTGTAAATACTGAAGCAACTGTTCAAATTGTTGCCGTAAATAAGCAAGGCAAATTATATAGAACACTTCCTGAATGTCTTGAAAAATTTGCGAAAGAAACAATGGAATAAATTAGGCAATTCTATTAAAGCCCATTCCAATTGAAGAAAGGTTTCTTTCAAAAGCATTTGCTGTGCAAGAATTTATATTAAAAATTGCTCCATTTGGACATTTTCTTGGAGGATATTGAACAGATGGATTGCCGTCTAAATTAACGCCATATCTTCCAACCATATAACCTAAATACAATAAATCGTCTTGCGTTGGGTAAGCGCCATTTCTTTTTGTTACTTGATATGGAACATAATATTCAACTCTTTGAACTTGCATAATTTCCTCCCTACACTCCTATAATAAACCAAAAAATGATAATAGCAAAATTATTAATTTTCTGTTTTTAAAAAAATATGCAAATTTTTTCTGTAAATAATCTTTCTTTTAAGGCAAAATTTCCCATTTCAAATTGCCACATATTAGACAAAAAACAAAATAATTTTGTTGAAGCAACCGTCTTTGAACACGATTGCAAAGACCTTTTTGATGCTTATGAAGTTCAAAAAACAGACAAGGATTTTGCTTTTAGAGATTTATTCCTATCTGGAATGCATAAAAAATTTATCAACAATAAAATCGGCTTAAACACAACTGGTCATTATTACACTCTTCAAAAAAAAGATGGCGAAATATTAGGTCTTTGCCACACAACAGAAGATAAAGACATTGAAGTTGCACTTCTTTCAAGCAGAAAATTTGGTAATTATAAATATGTTGGGCAAAATATATTGTCTGCACTTGCCCAAAAAACAATGGAACAAAATAAGGAAGAATTAAAAGTTGGTTGTGTTTTAGAAGAAGCAGAAGATTTTTATGAAAAAGCTTGTGGTTTTGAAAAAAGATTAAACGGAGTTATTGAACCATATTATACTTTTCATTTGTCAAAAGAAAACATCCCGAATTTTATAGAAAAAGTTAAGAAAAAAACAAATATAGCCAAGTAGCAATTTTGTAATAAAAAAATTCTTTTTATATATATGAATAATTTAAAAATCGCCACAAATAATGTAAAAATTAATAATTTTTCTAATAAAAATAATGGTGCAATTCAGCCTCAAGCAAAAGTATATGCTCAAGACACAGGAAAAATAGAAGGCTCGCTTAATTGTTTAGCAAAAATTGGCTTTGCAGGTATAATTCAAGCAAAAAATAATGTTCAAGAAGCAAAGCCAGATACTGGAGAAAACACTGCAATTAAAATGCACCACTCTGTAAATGGCTACAACCCAACCATTAGATATTTAATTGACGATATAATTTCTGGAAAAAAAATTCGCCCAAGCAACGCTGATTATATTGAAACAATAGAAGACTTAGATAATGCATTTGAAAATTTGAAACCATTAGAAAACGAATGTATTGTATACAGAGGAAGACATAAACACTCTGCTTGCGAATCTTTGAATTATGATTTTGAAATAATTGAAAACGCAAAAATTGGAGATATTGTAGTTCCTGATATTGCTTATTCATATTGTGCTTTTGACAAATCTCTTGCAAGATGCTTCGCAAATGGACATGAAAATAATATGATTTATGAAATTAAACTTCCAAAAGGAGCAAAAGTTTCAAGAAATTTAGAACATGGTGGCGAAATTCTTATGCCAAGAAGTGCTCAATATAAAATTACTGGCAAAAAAGTTATTGGAAACACAACTTATGTTTCAATGGAATATATTTTACCAAGCGAAAGACAAGGTTTGAGCATTGAATATATGAAAGAATATTGCGAAAATAATGTAGAATTGCCACCAAAGAAAAGAAAAATTGTTTCTGAATAATTTTAATTTTATTTTAAAGAAATTTTAGATTGATTTGATGACTATAATTACTTATAAGTCTTAACTTTTCTTCCATATTTATCATATTCAGTTATTCTGCCTGAGGAATCTTTTTTGAATGAACCTGTTTTTCTTCCGTATTGGTCGTATTTTGTTGTAACTCCACTTGAGCCTGTTTTATAACTTCCTGTTTTTCTTCCATAGCTATCATATTCATTAAAGCCTGTTGCAGTTTCCCTAAATGAGCCTGTTTTTCTTCCGTATTGGTCATACGAATTGTAGCCAGTTGAGGTTTCTCTATATGAACCTGTTTTTCTTCCGTAGCTATCATATTCATTAAAGCCTGTTGCAGTTTCCCTAAATGAGCCTGTTTTTTGACCATACTCATCATAAACATTAACAGCATAAGCAAGATTAACTGTTGAAATTAGCAAAAACAAAACAGAAAAAAATTTTTTCATAAATTACCTCATCTAAATTTACTTTAATATTACACATTTGGCACGCCAAATACGGTCATAAATTAAAGCATTGTTTTTCTAATTTCTTCATCAGATTTAATTGTTAAATATTTTGGTGCAATATCAAAAACAGTTTTGCAACCAACTACACCCTCTTTAGATAATCTATAAATTGCTCTTGCATAAGCCACCAAAACGCTTGAAGTAAACTCTGGGTTAGATTCTAGTTTTAGAGAATATTCAATAATGTGTTTTTTACACCCAGCAGTTTCCCCAACTCTCACAACAAAACCACCGTGTGGGATGCCACTATGATTTTTCTTTAATTCTTCTTCGGATATAAAATTAACTGTTGTGTTATATGGTTCAAAATAATTTGGCATAGTTTTAATTTCTTCTTCAATTTTTGCCTTATCTGCACCATCCTCAACAACAACAAAACATTCTCTTGTGTGCATTTGCCTAGCTGTTAATTCTGGACATTCGCCAGCTCTAATTGTTTCTAGTGCATTATCAACAGGAATTGTGTATTGCTTAGCGTCTTTAACTCCTGCTATTCTTCTAATGGCATCACTATGTCCTTGGCTTATGCCTTTTCCCCAGAAAGTGTAGTCTTTTCCTTGAGGTAAAATTGCAGAAGCGAACAATCTATTTAAAGAAAATAGTCCTGGGTCCCAACCTGCAGAAATTAGGGCAATTTTACCACCAGCTTTTGCTTCTTTGTCAACATTTTCAAAATGTGTTGGAATTTTTGCGTGTGTGTCAAAGCTATCAACAACATTAAATATTTTTGCATATTTTGGAGTTTGCTCAGGCAAATCTGAAGCACTTCCAGAGCATATAATTAAAACATCAATTTTGTCTTTCCAATCTTCAATTTCAGAAATATGAACAACTTTGGCATTTGAATTTACTTTTAAATCACTTGGTTTTCTTCTTGTGAATATTGCAACAAGCTCCATATCTTCGTTTTGGCGAATTGCAAACTCAACTCCTCTTCCTAAGTTTCCATATCCTAAAATACCTATTTTCATATATTTTCCTCTGTATTAATTTCTCAACAAAAATATTATACAAAAAGATAAAATTTAAGAAAATAAAAAATTAAACAAGTGTAAAATCTTTTAAATATTTAAGAGAATCATGAGGCACAGCAACAGGAATTTTTTTCATTCCCATATCCCTTAAAATTGCAAATCTATGTCTGCCGTCTTCTATATGAACGCCAAAAATGCCATTTACATCATTGGAAAAAACAATAATTGGCGAATTAATATTTAACCCTGTTTCTAAATATTCATAAAACTTTTTAAATCTTTCATCATTTTTGCTTTGAGTCAAAGAAGAAACATTATCTAATTGCAACAATTCATCAAGTTTTTTAGTATCAACTTCAACAAGGGTGTGTGTTTCTTTAAAATCTGGGTCAATAACCATTCTAGATTTTATATTTTCTAAATTTAAATTTTGTTTTTTATCTGTTTTATGAAAATCAATTCCTTGAGAAGCTAAAATACATTCAACTTTTTCATCAAATTCATCAGGCGAAACTAGAGTTATAGTTTTAAATATTCCTGTTTTTAAAGAGTCTTTAGGGGAAGTAAATTCTTCCACTATATCTACACCATTTTTATATAAAGAATAAAGCTTATCAGCAAAATCTGGGCTGAAAACTTGTTTTTGATTTATTTTATATGTGCTTCCAAAAGAAATCATTAAATGTCCTTTCATTTATATAAAAACTAAAGACATTTAAATTTGACAAAATTATTGCTCAGCCAAAACTTCTTTCAGATAATTTTTGTATTCTTCCTTTAAAGATTCTGGAGCAACAATTTTGCAACCTTCGCCCCATTTAAATACATGCCAAATAATTTCTCTGCTTCCACTTGCCCTAAATTTTAGGCTATATGTTCCGTCTGAGTTTATTTTGCCAACTTGTGTTGGGTGAAAATTATATTGGCTAGCGTCTGTTGCTTTTTCTTTTGAAAATAAAAGTTCAACATCTAAAACTTCGCCGTGATAAACTCCAAAAGATTCTTTTGTATATTCTTGAAGATTAAAGTTACCCTTATTAAAAGTTTTTTCAGTTAATTTTAAACTCTCAAATTTATGCAATAAATAAGTATAAATTCCATTTCCTTTTGCTTTTTCTTTTGCAACAAGATAAATTTTTTCTCCATATATTAAGCCTAGAGGCTCAAGTTTTCTTTCTTTTTCGTGATATTTTGCTTGGAGAATTTTTGAATTTTGCATTGCCTCTCTAACAACATCAATTATTTTAATATCAATTTTATATTGTGGCATTTGGCGAACAGCATAACCTTCAGTTTGCATAAAAAGTTCAATGTTATTTTCAACAGTGTTTAAATTTTTTCTTGATAAAGATTTGATTTTTTCAACAGTTTTACCAAGCTCTTCTTTCATTTCTTTGTTGGTTGTTCTTCTTTGAAGTTGTTCAATATTTGCAATTTCTTTTGGAGAAAATGTAATTAAATTTGAAATTGAATAATTTGTAAAACCCCAATGTTTTTGATTATCTGAAGTTTCAATTTCATCAATGGCAGGAAATATGCATGTTAGGCTATCTCTCATTCTTTCTGCAGTTCTTCTTGAAACATGATATCTTTGGGCAATGTCTGTAATTGTAACACCTTGAAACCTTGAAGACATAAACACTGCCAAATCTAAAATGTCTGAAACTCTTGAATATCTAGGTTTTTCTTCTGCCATAATTACCTCTCAATCTTTCATCAAGATAATATTACCACACTATTTAACAATATGTCCATATTTGACATAGCAAGGAATTATATTAATTACAAAAGCAAAAGAGGTAAGATATGAAATTTGATAATGGAGTTTTTATAGAATCTTTAATGTTTTCAGAATATGGTTATGGTTGGCCAGAAGAAAATTATCAATACAAATTTAAAAATGGGGAGGGACAAATTTTCTATACTTTTTGTCCAAATGAACAATCGCCCTTAATTAATGTTAAAGACAACATTAAATTTTCAAACAGAATTTTTGAAATTATAAAAGGTTGGAAAAAGAAATATTTTTGGAAATGCACGATTTGCGACGGCACTTTGTGGGAATTAAAAATAAAACTTTCAAATGGGAAATATCTAAAATTTGAAGGTCATGAAAAATATCCAGAAAATTATTCTGCCATTCGTGGATACTTGAATCATTTTGTTGGGAAATATGCGAAAAGATTTAATGAAGAATATAGAAAATATGGATATTAACAAATATAAATGACATTATTGTTCCTTGTATAACCCACTTTTATGTAAGTCTAAATGTGGGTTTTTTTATGCCCATATCTGTCGCACCCATAGCTTATTATAAAAATAGATGAGGTGATTATATGAATGAAATTGATTTAGAAAATGCTTACTTTTTTGATGACATTATTGAAGTTGATGTCAAAGAATTGTTTTATGAAAATGGAGATTTGATCCCAAAAGATGATTTTAAACATCCAGAAAACGGTGCTTTTAGAGCTTATACAAAAAGAGGTTGTTTATATTTAGAAATAAATTATAAAGACAATATGAAAAATGGCGTAACTAAATGCTATTTTGAAAATTCTGAAATTGTTCACTGGTCTAATTCTTATACAGATGATGAACTTGATGGCGTTTGCAAAAAATATTATAAAAATGGCGACATAGATGAAACCACTACTTTTGTTAAAGGGAAAAAAGAAGGAATTTCTAAAAGTTATTTTAAATCTGGAAAATTATATTCAGAAAAAACTTATGCAAATAATATGCAAAATGGCAAAGCTGCAACTTACTATCCAAGCGGGCAAATAGAACAAAGCGCTTTTTTTGTTGATGATATGCAAACTGGAAAATATTTCAAATATTTTGATAATGGAGAAATTAAAACAAAAAGCATTTGGAAAAACGACCTAAAAATTTCAAGTATAAGCTATTACAAAAATGGCGAAGTTGAATCTATTAGAGAAAAAGATGCTGAATTTGAATATTGGTATTATGAATCTGGAAAATTGGAATGCAAAATTGCAATAAAAGATTATGAAAGAGATGGCGAAATTGTTAGTTATTATGAAAATGGAAAAATTGAAAGTGAAGGTAATTACAGAAATGGCAATCTTGAGGGCAAATATACAACCTATTTCAAAAATGCAAAAATAA
>JAZSMU010000092.1:0-12672 GCA_045536045.1 Candidatus Gastranaerophilales bacterium | reverse complement strand
TTTAAATCAAAAACTTGATTTTTTATTTTAAAAATTGCAATATGCTATAATCTTCTTATCTAGTTAGGAGAAAATATAATGAGAAGGCGTGCAAATGCTCTAGGAGAAAAAATATTAATCGTATTAATGGGACTTGCGTTTATCGCAAGCGCTTGGTCAATGAATCAAATTGATACAAATAAAAAAAACGAAACTAATGCTCAAGTTTTGTCCTCTTATGTTACCCATAAAAAAATCAGAAGCAGAAACCACAAACGCAGGACATCATATTTACCTGTTTACCACTATGAAATAAATGGAGTAGAATATACATGTAGTGGTTCTATCTCATCTAGAGCAAAATCAAAGAAGCAAAAAACAGTTTTCTATAAATCTAGCAACCCACGTATTTGTTATGTTAATGATGGCAGTTCCAAATTTCACACAATATTTTTTCTCTTAGGTTTATTTACATTATTTTTTCCATTCATTCCCAAAGAAGTATTTAGCAATTTTATTAAAACCGAATAAAAAAGAAAAAATTATTATTATGAAAAAAATTTCAGGACTCTGTTTGTTGGTATTTAGCTTTTTTATGTTTCCTGCAAAGAATATAGTTAAAGCATTCAATGAAGAATATAGGGATTTTACAATTTAAACAAAAATTAAAAAATAAATTCTTACATATTTGACACCAAGCAAGATTTAGCATTAATCTATAATTACAAACTTGAGGAGAGTTTATAAATGACATCATTGATTGATTTTTCAAAACCAACCAATATTATTAGCTCTGAAAAATACTTTAATTTAAGCCAAAAATATAGATGCTTAACATCAGAAGCACAAATTAATTTCTTATGCAATCTTATTAAAAATTATAAATTAAATAACAACGCTGACATTAAAAATGTTGTTGAAATTGGCACAAATCTTGGCTTTACGGCACATTTTATGCTTGAAGCTGGAGTTAAAAATTTTGGCAAAGATTTTAAATTAACATCTTTTGATTTAGATAATGATGAAAGAATTGGTTGTGTTGTGCAGGAAAATTCAACAGAATTAGAAAAAAATTCTTTCAAACTGCACAAGGGAATAACTTTTTCTGATTGCTGCACCAGTGAGGAAAATTGGTTTGAAGAAAATAAAATAGACCTAGCTTTTGTTGATGGACAACACACTCACCCTGGTCCATTAATTGATGTTTTATTTTTGCTTCCATTTATGAAAAAAGGTGGCTTAATTGCTTTCCACGATATCAACCATCGTTTTGACCCTGATGATTGGGGTGCATGCTATGTTTATGATGGCTTAAATGCTGAAAAAGTTTCCTTAGAAAGAGATATTATAGGCTATATTGTTGTTCCAGATGATATAACCTCGCTATACGATAATCTTATACATATCGCCAAACAGCCTTTCAATGCTTGCATTTGGATACAAGACAAAACACACTGTTTCGCAGAGCGAGAAATTCCATTATTGGAAAAATTTTTGCCAAAACATTATAGCAACGATTTTACAACTAAAATCCTTACAATAATGAAGGGCAATATTGCAAGATATAACGAATTTAACCTAGATTTAGCAAAAAGAGCAGAAGCTTCAAGCTTCATGTTTTTCAAAATATTAGAGTTAGAAAATAGAATAAACAGCCTAAATAAAGATTTAGAAAATTCAAAATTTGACTCCATGTGTTTTAAATATAGTGGCAAAAAGATTTTACTCTATGGTGCTGGATTAAATGCAAAATATTTAATAAACAGATATGACTATTCAAAATTAAATGTAGTTGGAATTAGTGATATAAAATTTGAAAAAAATACACAGGAAGAAAGTTTTGGCTTTAAGGCAATTAAACCGTCTGATATTAAAAATGTTGACTATGATTATATTTTGTTGACCGTAGAACAAAAAGGAACCGTTGCAAATTATTTAACAGATGTTCTAAAAATTAACAAAGATAAAATTATACTGTAACCAATTCAGGAAACAAAATGACAAAAGTTTTTGAAAAAAAAGTTAATGATTTTGTTGAAAAATTAATAAATTTTGATAAATCAGTTTTTAAAAGGAACATTTTTAACCCTTGGGCTGAATTTGATGAGTCAGATATTTCATCTAACGCACCAAAAATTAGAGTTGAAAATTTAAAAAAGTATTTACTCAAAAGAAAAGAAGCAAAATATATCTTAATTGCAGAATCTCCAAGCTTGGGTGCAAGATATACAGGGATTGCAATGACTTCCGAAAAAGTTATAAATGCTAATAATTTAGACTACGCTTATAGCTCTAAAAAATCTGAAATTAAAAAATATGTTTATGAGCTAACTGCTAAAAAAGTTTGGGATGAAATTATTGAAAAAAAAGAAAATTTCGCAATGTGGAACGCCTTTGCATTTAATATCCATGAAAAAGAAAATCGCTGGTTTGAAAATCCGACAGAAGAAGAATTAAAAGGAAATTTAGAGCTTTTAAATTTATTTTTAGATTTATTTTGTGGTGCAAAAATTATAACGGTTGGAAAAACTGCCCAAAATGCTTTAGAGATTTTGAATTTCAAAAATTTTGAAAGCATAAGACATCCATCTAATGACTTTAAGAAAGAGTTTTCAGCTCAGTTTAAAAAGCATATTAATTAATCTAAAAAGCCTAAAATTCGCCCCAAGCCTATAACTGAAGCCAAAAATATTTTATAATTTGTTTGTAAATTAATGAGGCAAATTATGGAAAATAGACCTAGTTGGACATCAAGATACGCTTTTATTTTAGCAGCAATAGGCTCAGCTATTGGCTTAGGCAATATTTGGCGTTTTCCTTATATAATGGGACAACACGGTGGGGCAATTTTTCTTATAACATATTTAATTTTAATCTCAACAATTTGTTTTATAGCTCTTATGGCAGAGCTTGCAGTTGGTAAAATTACCAAAAAAGAGTGTATCGGAGCTTATGAAGAAGTAAGCCCAAAACTCAAATTATTTGGAGCATTAAATCCACTAACAGGGATTTTTGTAGCTTCTTTTTATTTTGTTGTTGGTGGCTGGATTTTAAGATATATCTATCTTAGTTTTACTGGGTTTAAGGCAGAAAATTATTCTCAATTTTTTGCAAGTTTTATTCAAGAGCCAATTTCAAACTGTGTTTTAAGTCTTGTTTTCCTTGCCATTTGTGTCATTTTTACTATTCTTGGCGTCAAAAAAGGAATTGAAGCTGGAAACAAAATTATGATGCCACTTTTAGGCTTTATAGTTGTTGGTTTAATAATTTTTAGCTTAAATTTGCCAAATGCCAATTTAGGGCTTGAATATATGTTTAAACCAGATTTTTCAAAAATTAGCCCACAAATGTTTTTAAATGCACTAGGGCAAGCACTTTTCACCCTAAGTATTGGAATGGGGGCATTATTAACCTACGGAAGTTATATTAAAGAAGATAAAAGCATTGTTAAATCTGCTTATACAATAATATTTTTTGACACATTATTTGCACTATCGGCTGGAATTATAATTTTCCCTGCAATATTTTCATTCGGTCTTGAGCCAAATTCAGGAGCAGGGCTTGTTTTTGTAACTTTGCCACATATATTCTCTCAAATTCCATATAATGAAATTATTTCAGGAGCATTTTTCATCTTATTATTTTTTGCAGCACTAACATCAGGAATAAGCATTTTAGAAGTGCCTGTCGCAAGCTTAATTGAAAGAGCAAAAATGACAAGAATTAAAGCAAATGTTTTAGTTTCAATATCAGTTGCAATTTTATCCATTTTTGCAAGTTTGTCATTCGGACTTTTAAATAATTTCAAAATTTGTGGAAAAACAATTTTTGATAGTCTAGATTTTGTAACAGCAAACATTTTAATGCCGATAAATGCCATAATTATCTGCCTAATTGCAGCTTGGGGCTTAAAAATTAAAGGCGAAATGTTTATTCAAAACAAATTTATGGCAAAAATATTTGATATTGGACTAAAATTCATTGTTCCAATTGCACTTCTTGGAGTTTTAATTGTAGGCTTAATTTAAGGTTTAAAGCCATTTTTAATTAAAGCGTCCCACATTGCAGTTGCTAATGCTTTTTGGGCTGGATGAGTTAAATCTGCCTTAGTAGAATCAGCAGGAAGTTTTGAAAATCCCTCAACCAAACCTCTTGGCATTGGGTCTGCAAATGTTTCATATGCAAGTGCAGCTGCGTTTTCAACTTTGCCATTTATTGTTGCAGGAACGGTAATTCCTTTATAATCTCTTAAAACATCAACAGGGATAACAAGCCCATTATTTTGTCTTAGCCATTTGCCACCTGCATCAAACTTAAATGCGTGGTCTCTTCCACCTGTTACAATAATGTTATCAGACATTTTTCCATAAACATCAACATATTGAGGAATTGTGTCTGTAATAATTGTTGGGAAAGGATGTTCACTTCTGCCATAAATTGAATAGTCAAAAGGCGTAACAGTTAAAGTTCCAATTCCTTTCTTTTGTCCTAAATCCATAACTGCTTTATCAACACCACTGTAGCTAACGCTTGAAACAAGGGCTGTGTCTTGAGGCTTAACACCTAAAGATTCTAAATATCTATGAACAGGACCATAAAATTCTTCAATTGCTTCTTCATATTTTCCCGTCAATTCTGCTTTTGATAAAGCTGAACCACCAGCAACATTTTCTGGTTTAATATTTGTCCAACCAACCATGCCAACTGTTGTTTTTGGCTGAGTGCCAAAAGCACTTTCAAATAATTCAATTCTTTTAGCGTCATCAACACTTCTAACAAGACCTAAATTTTTAAAGCCATCAACATTTCTAAATACATGTTCAACAGGGCTTCCATCCCAATTTCTAGCTAAAATTTTAGTCCCTTCGGCTACTGTTTCAATAGCGCCATTTGCAGGAGCATTTTTATTAATTTCAGCAATTGCTTCGCCTATTTTTCCAGCTTGCATTAAAGAAACTGCATCTGTAACTAATTTATCTTTTCCTTGTGCCAAAAGGTCTGCACATTTTCTCATCAAGTCTAAAATCGCATCCGTACCAACTGAGGTTGCTTTTTGAATACCAGAAAATGAAACAGTGTCTGCTTTTAAAGGTTTCAAATTTACTTTAGGCTGAATGTTATTAGTTTTTTGAGAATAATTTTTTTGAGAAATGCTATTAATTTTCATAAATTTTCCTTTTGTTTACACTATTTTATAAGTGTCCTAAAGAACAAAATTGCTCTTTAAAGGCATTTACAGTGATTTTTTTAACAAATATTTACATAAAGTTTTATGTTGGATAAAATATCAATATAGAAAAAAGGAACATCAATGTTAAAAGATTTATTAGAAGAAAAACAATGTTTCAAACTTGTTTGTGGGGCAGGAAATGAAGACGCAATTGAAGTTGAAAAACTCACTTATATCTATTCTTTAGCAGGGTGTCCTTTTTTTGATGTTTGTGCAAAAAAAGAAATAGTTGAAGCAGCAAAAAGAGGAATTGAAAAATCTGGGATTACGAAAGATAGATACATTTGCACAAGTGTTGGAATAGCAGGCGACCCACACATTACAAAAGCCAACATTGACAGCAAGAAATGTTCAAACTGTGGCTTATGCTTTTCAAATTGCGTCCATGAGGCAATAGATATAAACCCAACAAAAATCATAAAAGAAAGGTGTTTAGGTTGTGCTGTTTGCGAAAAAATTTGCCCAAATAATGCAATTTCAATGGTAACTACAATTCAAGATTACAAAGAAATTTTGCCATCAATAATTCAGATGGGAATTGATTGCATAGAATTTCATGCAATAACAGATGACGAAATTGAAGTTTTTGAAAAATGGGAAGAAATCAACAAAATGTTTGATGGCATTCTCTGCATTTCAATAGACCGTTCAAAAACAGGGGATATCAAACTCAAAGAAAGAGTGCAAAAATTATTAGAAAAAAGAGCTCCATATACAACAATAATTCAAGCAGATGGTGTTGCTATGAGTGGGAATAATGACGAATTAGGAACAACACTACAAGCAGTTGCAACAGCACAACTATTCCAAAATGCAAAACTTCCAGCATATATTATGATGTCTGGTGGAACAAACACAAAATCAACAGAGTTAGCCTCTATGTGTGGTGTTTCAATAAATTGTCTTGCAGTTGGCTCTTATGCAAGAAAAATCATTAAAGAATATTTAAAAGAAGATGTGTTTAACAACAAAGAAGCAAGGGATAATGCTGTTAAAATAGCTAAAAATCTTATTGAAACCTCCCTAAGGAATATGAAATGATTTCTCTAAAAACAAAAAAATGGAAAATAGATAATATTGAGACAATTTTGTTTGATAAAGACGGAACTTTTATTGACCTACACTATTTTTGGGGCAAAATGACAGAGCTGAGATGTATTCAGATTATTAAAGAATTTAATCTTGATACTAAACTTTTACCTCAATTATGCCTCATTTTAGGCTTTGACTTAGAAAAACAAAAAATGATACCAGATGGCATAACAGCAATGTTTTCTCGCCCTGTTATTATAAAAATTTTTAGAGAAAAATTAGAAAAATATGATGTATTTACAACCGAAGAAAAAATAACTGAAATTTTTGACAATGTTAATGAAATTTTTAATAAAAATCTTGTTGAATATGCAAAACCAATTAATGAAGCAATTGAATTTATTAAAAATATTAAAAAATTAGGAATAAAAACAGGAGTTGTTACTTCTGATTCAATAGATTCTGCAAAATTAACAATTAAACATTTTGAATGGGAAAATTTATTTGATTGCATAATTGGAAGAGAATGCTCTAAAGACACCAAAGAAAGTGGTGCATTATCTGTTCTTGCCTTGAAAGAGCTTAAAGCTGACTCAAAAACAACAATAATGATAGGAGATACTCCTATGGATTATTTAAGTGCAATAAATTCTGGAATTGAAAAAACAATTCTAACTTCAACAGGACAAATTCCAATTGATGAACTTGAAAAAACTTCTCCCTACGCTTTAAATTCTTTAAACGAAATTGAAATTATTAATAATGAGTATGCGAATAATCTTCAAGACTCTCAAGTCTTGGGTTAATTTTTTCCATTGCGTATTGAATATCTTGAATTTTGTATATGTAGTTATTTTCAAAATAATCTATTTTTTCTGAAAGCTCTTTAACATCTCTCTCAACTCTTACTAAATCGCCACCAGATGGTGCTGTTGCAAACTTTGAAAGAGAACCGAAAAGCAAGGCTGAAATGATTAAATTCCAAACTAAAAGAACAGAAAGAGAAATGCAGATAATTTTGTTTTGTTCAAAATAATCACAAATAGAGTGAATTTTTTCACTAGCTTGGTTATTTGCAATTTCTGGCAATTTTATTTCTTTAATTTTTGAAAATATTTTAGCCAATTGACTCTTAATTTCTTCTAATTTTTGTTTTAAAACTTCTTTATTCATAACAACCTCATTAATAATGTAAATTTTATACAATTATTTTGATTAATGCAATATAATAGAAAAAGCCGAATTAGCAAAAAAAATTTTTCACAAGGTTTAAATAAGCATTATGGGTATAACAACAGGAAAAATTAACCAGCGAATAGTAAACACGCTAGAGAGATTTTCCAAAAATGGTGGCGAAAAGATTTCAAATTACGCAAACGCCGCAGGGAAAGCCGTTATCGCACCATTGGTAATCATGCATAACCCATTTTCAAAAGAAGATAAAGACAACAGAAAATGGGCTGCAATTAAACAACCAATTGAAGCAGTTATCACTGTTGCAATTCAAACTGCTTCTTTAACTTTATTGTTTGCTGGCATGGACAAAATGTTTAAAAGTGGAAAATTTCAATTTAAAGCAATCCAAGAAGCAGCTCAAGATTCCAGAAAAATTCCTGCAAAAATAATGGAAGCATGCAACTTTGATAAAGATTTAGCACTTAAAAGATATACAGAACAATTCAATAACACCTTTAAAGATAGAGTTGGTGCAATTTTATCTATCTTAACTTATATCCCAGTTTTGGCAATTTCAAACAAAATTTATCCAAAAATTGCAGAAAAAATCGTTGGCAAAAAAGAAAAATGAGCATAAAACCGATAAAAAATTTCATAACAAATAATAACTTCATTAATAAGCACATTAATAAAGCTGTTAGTGATGACGCCTTTGCAGCAAAAGCCATAGTAACAATAAATGTTGCAAAAGATGTTTTTGCCTACGCAACAAGATTTAAAACCACAATGAAAAACGATAAAATTCCAGACGAACAAAGACCATTTGTTGCTGCAATGGATTTAATGTCTGGTGCTGTTACTGCAATTGTTCAGTTGGCAGTTGGTTTTAGCCTTGCAAACCCCAAAATACAAGATAAAATGTGGGCAAAATTAACAAAAGGTTGCACATTCCAAGATGCAACAGCTGCAAGAAAAGGCTTTGGTTTAATTGTTGCACTCATTGGCTCAACAATTATTGCAGAAAGAGTTATTGTTCCTCTTATTGCAACACCTATTGCAGAAATTTTTGAGAAAAAAGTTTTAAAACATGATGGAACTCAAAAAACAGCAGACGAAAAAGAGCAAAATAGAATAGCAAATAATTTTAATTTATCTTTGAATGATTACAAAACACAAACGAAAACAAAATAATTTACCCATAAAACAAAATGCCCACTAAATAAGTGGGCTTTATTTTTGATTGTAGAGAAAAGATAAGTGAGTTAATTAGCCTAGAATATTCAAACCTTCGCTTGTAGCTGTATTTTCAGAATTTTCAGCTTCAGCTTTTGCACTGAATGGGTTTGAATTTGAACCTTTTGTATCATTTGAAGATTTGAAAACTTCTGATAATGAAAGTTGTCCAAATGCTTTTGTTAAAGTTTCAGATTTGTATTCATTAGCATTTACATGAAGTTTGCCTTCAACTGATTTTGTTGTGTGGTAAGAAGAAAGAGCAGCAATAGAGCTTAATTGTTGAGCATTTACCAAGTTAACTCTGTTCATTCCAGCGTTTGTCATAGCAATTTGTCTTTGAGCTTCAATAGAAGTTGTAGCTGAATAGAAATCAACACCATTAACTTTTTGAGTAGCAACTCTTGCAATTGAAGAAGCGTCAATAGTTGCTCCTGTTTGAGCTTTATTGAAAATTTGGTCAGTAACTTGTTTTGCAGCCAAGTAATCAACATTTGACCATTTTGAAGTATTTAAACTATTAACACCCATTGTCATCTTTTTTCTGTCTCCTTACATTATGTGTATTCGGCAGAAAAAGATTAAAACTTTATGATTTTAAAATGTTTTGTTACAAAAGTTAATAATTAAATTATTTCTTTAAGCCAAACCAATTAAAGCCCTTTTTCTCTTCTTCTTTAAAAATTTTGTAATCGTCTTTTTCTTTTTGCAATTTTTCAAACTCTTTTTGTTGTTTTTCTTGCATTTTTAATTTTTCATTTTGGGCTTTTATTTTTTCTTCTTCAAGTCTTTTCTTTTCTTTTAAAACAGCTTTTCTTGCTCTTTCTTTTTCGTTTTCAATGCGAATTTTTTCCATTTTTTTATCATAAGCATCTTTGTAAGCTTCAATATTTTCAATGGTAGCGTCAGGGTTATTCAAATTTTTTGTGCTACCTAATTGGAATTTTTTATGAGCAACTTTCAATAATGCTCTTGTTTCAACTTCATATTTTTGTTTGAAAGTGTATGTTCCTAAAGATGTGCGAATATTTCTTGCAATATCTGGAGTGATAAATTTTGAATATCTTTTAATTCTCATTAAGCCTTCTTGGTTTCCAGAAATTGCAGTATCTAAATTTTTCAATTTATTGTTACGAATATCTTTCGCATACAAACCTTCCCATAAAACAAGCTCATGCTCAACATTAACAAGCGCAATATAAACAGAAATTCTATGAGTTGGGTTTATAGTGTCGTATCCACCAATATTAAGAGCATTCCAGAGGGTGTTTTTTAAAAAATCTCTTTGCATTTCAACAGACGAAGTTACAACAATAATATGCTCTGCTTCAATTTCTTTAGCAATTCTAGATATTAATTCAAAATTTAGGTCATAACCATTTTGAATACTTCTTAAATAGCCAGTGTCGTTATTTATTAAAGTTTTCTTTTTAACAGTTTCTCTAATTTTTGAATATGGAATAACTTGAATTTTATTATCTACCTTAAGAGCATCAGAAAGGTCTTGGATTATAAAATCTGGAGTTTTGTAGTAATAATTATAAGGAGTTGTTTGAGTTAACAAGGTATCAGAAATAATCCCAACTGAGGTTATGGCGTTTGCCTTACCTATTGAGATAAACATAAAAATCCCCAAGATTATAAATAATCTTTTCATAATGACATTATTAAATAATTTTTAAAGTTTCAAATCATATAAATTGCCTAATTTTTTGACTTTTTTTCATATTTTATTAAATATCTATTAAGAAATGACGAAAAAAATAATATTATGCCATTCCACTATCGCTTGCAAAAAATTTTAGAAATTAGAATACGCAAAAAAGAAGAGCAATTGCAAGCAGTTATAAGAGCACAAAAAGAAGTATACAGAATTGAAAACTTAATAGAACAAAACAAAGAAGAAATTCGTCAAACTCGCATAAATATGAGAAGTGCAGACCCAATGATGTATGAAGGGTTTGATAAATTTCTAAAACATCTCTACGAAAAAGAAGAGCAACTTTATATTCAAAAAAAAGAAGCTGAAGAAAAGCTGGAGTATGAAAAAGAACTTCTTAAAGAAAGAGAAAAAGAAGTAAATGTTTTAGAAAAACACAAAGAACACAAACGTGAAGATTACATCAAAGAACAAAAAGATATAGAACTCAAAATGCTAAATGAAATAGGTTCCCAAAAACATTTTGCAAGAAGTCAAGAAGCAAAAATAGAAAGTGGAGAAATTTGAACATAACGGATAAACCAAATACAGAATTATTGAAATTACAACCTAAAGAAATGGCACCAGCTGTTTCTGATAGTGCTGTGGTTAATGGCGATAATAAGACTTCGGGAGGAAGTTTTTTAACTAACTTAGGATACAATAGTTTTGCACAAGAGCTTGATATGGCAGGAGAAATTTTTGCCCCAAATCAAGATGGGCTATTTTCTTTTGGATTTGGCGAATTACAAGGTCTTTCTTTGAATGAGGTTTGTGAAGATAATTATTCAGCTATTGAACAATTAGATTCGGCACAAATTTCAAAAGAAGACGCAAAATTCTTTGTTAGTCTTGTTTATGAAAAAGATTTTAACAACCTTAAAACAGACGGCGAAAATCTCAGAGTTGTTCAAAGCCAAAGAACAATTGAAACTTCTAAAACACTTTTGAATTTATTATCTAAAGCAAATAATGACGGAAAACCTGTTAGGTTAGATTTTGACAACAATATAACTCTAGTTTTAAAAGTTGGACAAGATGGAAAAATTAATGCAAACTTTTTCCCATCAGACAAAGTTGCAGAAGAATATTTGAGAAACAATATTCCATATTTAAAACAAGAATTAGATACAAAAAATATAAGCTACGGAAGTCTTAACTATTTCAACCAAAGAAATAGGGGACAAAATAAGGAGAAAAACAATGAATGATTCATTTATTAATGCTCTAAATATTCAATCAGCAGCACAAGAATGGATGAATGTAACTGTTGAAAATATGACAAACCTATACACACCAGGTTATAAAGAAAAAAATGTTAATTTCAAAACATTTTTAGATAGTGTTTATAACGAAGGTTACCTAAAAAATATGGGACAAGGTAAAGCTGTTCCTGGAACTTCTAGCGAAAACTTATTCTTGGAAGGCAAAGGTTTCTTTGTTTTAAGAAAAGATGATGGCTCAACTGCCTACACGCGTCTTGGCGAATTTAAATTTGACGGAGAGGGCGTTTATAAAGCAAAAGACGGCTCAAAAGTTCAAGGTTATATTTTGAATGACAAGGGCGAAATTATGTCTGGCGTAAAAAAATTAACTGACGCAGAATTTGAACAAACACTGGCTAATGGCGGTGCTATGAGTGTTCCAACAACAGAAATTAAAATGTGGATAGACCCAGATAACGGCAAATTTTTAGGTAAATATGACGAGTGGGAAATCAAAGAAGACGGAATTATCTACGGTAAAATTAAAGGTGGAAAAGAAAGCAAAACTCCACTTTATAAAATTGCAACAATGAATTTCCATAATCCTCAACAACTATATGAAATTAAAGAAGGACAATGGATAGAAACTGCAGAATCTGGTAAACCTGTTGCAGGAAAAGGCGAAATTAGAAGTGGTCTTTTAGAATTATCTAATATTGACTTTAAGGGGAATATTACTGCCTATAAAGAAGCAAAAATGCAACTAAACTTAGCAAATACTCTAATAAAAAGCTATAAAAACTTGCTAGATGAGGCATTGCAGTTACTACAATAATTAATAATCTTTTGTGCTATTCTTTTTGTATGCACAAAATTATCCAAAAAATTTCAGAACAATCTAGGTATTTTAAAGAGCTAATAAAGCTTTCTTTGCCTGTTTCTTTAGGATTTTTAGGAAACACTTTAATTAATATTGGAGATGTTTTAGTTGCAGGCAGACACTCAACTCTAACGCTTGGTGCAATTAGTATTGCAAGTGCAATTTCAATGACTTTCATTATTTTTGGAATTGGCTTAATTTCTGGCGTTAGTGCCCTAACTGCAAACTTAAGAGGTGC
>JAZSMU010000021.1:0-33249 GCA_045536045.1 Candidatus Gastranaerophilales bacterium | reverse complement strand
TTTTTTCTTCAATATTTTTTTGAGTATATAGCTCATAATTTTTTTGAGATTCTTTTATTAAAGCTATTTTTTGAGCTATTTTTTCTAACCAATTAATAAAATATTCTTTATCTTTTTTCATTTTACATATTCCAAATATTCAAGTAGTTTTTTCTGCTCAAGATATTTCATATAGTCTTCCATGTATTTATAGTCTGGTTCACCTTTTGAATTTACTGGAAGCATTATTTTTTGTTTGACCATGCGGTTTTCATTAAACTTATATCCATACATATATTTGCACTTTTGCTTTAATATGGCATTTTTTAAGAATAGATAAATATATTTGTTGCCTTTAACTTCTTTTGTTGAAAATCTTTTTACATCATCAGAAAAAGTGCATTTGTATGGATGATAGAATGTTTCAACAACACTACCATTGTAGTTTACACCTAACACTTCTTTATCAGTTGAAGAATTTTCATTAGATACAAAATTTGTTATACCATTATTAGAATCTGCTGCCCCAATAAAAGGAATAATCCCTTTTTGCATATTAGCTTTAGTTAATCTTTTGCCAGCTTTAATATCAAATATTTTAGATATATAAAAGTCTTGCCATTCTTTATCTATACATACTTCTTTGTGAAGTTTACCAACTAAACCACTGATATATTTTTTATACTGATTCTTTAGTTTTTCTTCACGTTCTTTTATGTACTCTTCCATGAACTCGTAATCTGGTTCACCTTTTGAGTTTATGGGAAGAAAAATTTTAGTGGCATTCAGCCTTTCTTTGCTTGTTTTGTATGCATAATTATATTTAGAATTGGCTATTCTAATACATGAAACAAAAAACTCTCCAACGTATTTATTTAATTTTTCCGAATATAAAACCAATATATTTACTGAAGCATAAAAGGACTTTTTTTGATAAAAGACATTTTGTGCAAAATTTACGGAAACTGTGATAGCGTTCCCCTTTAGTAATTGCTTGCCATAACCAAATGTTGAAAGGCCATTATTGTTCTGTATCTCATTTATAATTGGTATAGTGCCTTTTGTTACTATCTGATTTGGTGCAGATTCCTTGCCTCTTTCTTGCTTGAATAAGTTATCAATTCTAAATTCTTTCCATTTTCTATCATTAAGATTCATTGTTAGCCTCATCAAATAGATAACTTCTACCTTGT
This sequence comes from Candidatus Gastranaerophilales bacterium, assembly GCA_045536045.1. Lineage (GTDB taxonomy): Bacteria > Cyanobacteriota > Vampirovibrionia > Gastranaerophilales > Gastranaerophilaceae > RGIG1918. The sequence continues at coordinate 32,077 of JAZSMU010000021.1, read as the reverse complement.
GCAATCATAGAAAACTCAAAAGTTAGATAATCGGCAATTGTTTTGTCAAAATCCTCTTCTGTTGGTATCTCGTCATTAAAGTAATAAAATGCATGTAGCCACTCATCAGTTGCTTCAATCGTTGATTTTACGCAGAATTTTGTAGGAGCTTCTATACGGTCAAACCATACATCTAATAAGTGTTGTTTCTTGTCTTTAGCATATTCTGTTTCAACTAATCCAATGTGCGGAGCGACTTTAAAACCATCATCTTTAAAATCAATGAACTTACACTCTTTATTTGCCGGATGTGGTTTGTGTGCTGTAAATATTGCTATACAAGGATTAGTCCCAACTCCGTAGAATGTATCACCACTTAAAGTGATAACGCCTTCTAGTGTATGATGTTTTAATATGCTTTCTTTATAGTTTTGCTCATCTTTTGTCTTGCCAGTCAAAGAAGATTGAGGAATAATTACAATAGCTTTACCATCTTCTGCCAATGAATCTAGCAAATGTTCAACAAAACTTATTTCATATAGTGATGGGTTAGCTTTTGAACCTTGACTATATGGCGGATTCATCATACCGACAGTTGCACCTTTTAATTGCAATTCTGAATCTTTACATCTTAAGAAATCTTCATCTACAAGGTTACTTTTACCATCACCACGAATAATCATGTTTGATGTAGCAATAGTAAACATATAAGGTTGGAGTTCAATACCATGAAGTTGGTTTTTACGGATATTTTCCCTTTGGTTGTCATCCTTTGCTTTCTTTAACATATTATGCATAGCAGCGATAAGAAAACCTGCCGTGCCGCAACAAGGGTCAAGTACTACATCATCTGGTTTTAAATCTACTAAATCACAAAATAGTTGGGTTATATGTTTTGGAGTAAGGATAATACCTAACGTTTGCCCATCACCACCAGAATAACTCATAAATTCACCATAAAATCTGCCTAAGTAATCTTCTGCGGTTTTTGTGTATTTAATAGTTTTGTAGATATTATCATAAATTTGTTCTGCATAATATTTAAGAGGTGTTTTACCTAATGTTTTGTTCTTTTCGTTGAGAATTTTAGTATCTCTTATGACGGCGAATTGCGTTAATAACTTATCTTTTTTAACAGTAGGTGATACTTTTGAGCGTTGAAGATTTTTATCAATTGCTGCATATATCTTATTGCCATCTGTATCTATATCATCACCGTTTAATTGCTCAAGATTAAAAGAGCCTTTTTCTATTTCTCTTAGAGCAAGTAATATGCCAGATACAACAAGAGGTTTTTGAGTATCTTGCAGATTTCCATAATTGCGTAAATCTTCATGTAGATTCTTAGCAAACTTAAGAATTTCAGTAGTTTCTTTCTGTAAATCGGTATTTTCGCCTAAAACTTCTCTAGTGTAGTATTCATCTATATTTTCTTCATTAAAGATATAGAAAGATTCAACATCAGGCATTACTTTGCAATATTCACGTTCATTTATAAAGAGGGGTGTTATTTTGTGATGTTTTTCATTGCCAGATACACCAAAGGCAATAATCTTTTTGTAGTGAGTATTATTTATAAGGTGCTTGCCATAGAAATAAGCCCCATTGACTGCATAATCTGTTACAGACTTTGTTTCAGTACATATTAACTCTTTTTCGTTATACTTTACATGTTTTGATAAATCAGATTTATCTTCTATAACAAGCAAAAAATCTTTTACAACACCAACATATTCTGGAAAACCAACATTACCAGTACCTTTTTTAGAAGCAGTTTTCAATGCTTCATCAACTTCTTTAATTGAACATCCTTGTGGGTCAAGACAAATACCAGCTTCTTTAAGTAGGTCATAAACCCAAAGGTCAGTTTTAACTTCTCTCTTTGCCATACTACACCTCTTTTACAAGAATTATAGCTTATTGTTAAGAAATGTTAATCAATTAGGAAGTGGAGATTAGCTTATTTCACGATATATTCAGCAAATTTTATTTCAACTATGGTTCTTAAAAACTCTTGAAATCTATCCCCTACCCCACAAACTCAACTTTAGCCAAAATTTCGTTTATTGTTTCAGAATCTATTTCGCAAGATTTGCGAGTTGAATCATTCATACCGTAAGTTGGGAGTGTCATTTTGTATAAATCTACAGAGCCTAGTGCTTTTAGTTTTTCAGTTGCTTCAATTCCAGCCTGCTGAATTACAATAAGCTCATCATATTGAGCTTTAGTTATATCAAGTCTTTCGCCTAATTTTTGTTGTTGAATTGCAACAGAAAATTCTTCATATAATCTGCCACAATCCTCGTCTTTTGAATCAAATTCTATATAATTATAGCCAACAGGTTCATTGGCAAACATTTCATCTGAAACAACTTCATCTTGAAAAGGGTGGTAAGTTTGAGTTTGAAGATAAATATTATCCAATTCCATTCCTGCAACAGTTTGTGGTCTTGCTTGTTTAACGGGTGCTTCTCTCCAAACGCCTGAAAAACCATAATTTGAAATTGGATTTACTCTCATTTTTCTCTCCATATTAAATTTACTGTTATTGTAAAACGCAAGAAAAATTATTTTTGCCCTTAGATTGTTTCAATAATATGCTTGATTTGTTTATCATCAATTGGGTTTTCGTCAAATGTTGTATTATGCCCTTTGTTTGTTGGCAATCCATTAGAATACATATCAATAGAACCTAGTGAATTTAATTTTTTAGTTGCATCAAGCCCTGCTTGCTGAATTGCAATAAGTTCATCATATTGTGCTTTAGTTATATCAAGTCTTTCGCCCAATTTAACCTCTTGAACTGCAAGCGAAGATTCAACTCCATGCCCAAAATTATGATTATCATATTCAAAATATTCGGTACCTTTTAGGGTTTCTTTTGCCTTAATTTCATCCGAAACTTCTTCATCCTGAAATGGGTGATAGCTTATTATTTCATAGTAAACATTGTTTGCACCAAACTCTTTTGGGCTGTTTGACATTTTGGTGTTTTTTCTCCAAACTCCCTCAAAAAATAAATTCGTGTTGTTAATCTTCATCTTTTTGCTTCTAAAAACTATTGTTCATAAAAAACTTCTAAAAAATATTTTTGCACATTTTTGAATTTTTGAATAATTTTGTTTCAATACTTAACAAAAACAGACTCAAAATTGAGCCTGCATTATATGAAAATCAAAATCCTACGCTACAAAGTCAATTCCAGCTAGAATTTTGTTTATTGTTTTGACATCAACATCTTCTAAAACAGTTGTTGAATCATTTTCTGGGCGAGTCATTAATTTTTGTTGAACACTTTTAACTTCGCCAAAATTTTGCAATTTTTTGCTTGCTTCTTCGCCAGCTTTTTTAACAGCAAGAAGCTCATTATACTGTGCTTCAGTAATATCTAATCTTGTGCCAATTTTGACATCTTTAATTGAAATTGATTTGTCTTCTGCACCATAATTATCATCATCAGAACGATATTCCAAATATTTAACACCAGAAACGCCTTCAGACTGTTTGATTTCAGAAGAAACTACTTCATCTTTAAAAGGATGATAAGTTTGAGATTGAACATAAATATTATCTACGCCAATATTTTTTGTTGAAGTAGCCTTAAAAGTTTCTTCTCTCCAAACGCCTTTGAATGCTTGTGAAGAAATTGAAGCAATATGCATATTTTTCCTTTCTTTAAATTTATACTAATTTAAAACTCGTAAAAAATATTTTTGCACTCAAAATTAAACTTCCTGCAAGTCAATTATGGTTTTATAATAATCTGGAATACTAGAAACTCTGCCTCTGTGGTTATTTTTGTAATATTTGGTAGTTCCTAAAACTTTAAATTGCGTATCTGGCAGATATAAAACTTCAGACGAGAAATATCTTTCACACATATCATCAAAGTCATTATCGTAGTCTGTTGCTTTGTTTGCGTCTATATCTTTAATGTCGTAAGCTTTTGTTAATTTTGACTTTGGATGAATTCTTAAAACAACATTCAATTCTCTTCTTGAGTCATTATACCAAACTTCTGAGCCATTATTATCTTTAGAACAACTTTGTGTTTTTGGGTAAGAATATATTTTGCCAACTTCAAATTGTTTTAAAAATTCGTCTAAATCATCAATTTGAAGCCTTCTTGTCAAAGGGGTAATTTCAAAAATATCATTTTTTTTATCTTGTTCATATCGTGGAAGCATTTGAATTAGGGCTGTATCAACTCCTTTAGAGTATTCAATTGGGGCACGAGAGCACATACAACCTCTTGCAACAAAAACATCTCTCATTTTTTCATAGTTACCCTTAAATTCTCTTTGAATTTTTTCTTGCAAATCTGCTGGGAGTTTTTTAATTTCTTCTTCTAAGTTTAATTTTGGAGTTTGTTCACTTTCCCCATACTCCAATTTTGCCTTAATTTCTTCATTGTATTTTGCAAACTCTGCATCTTTCTTTTCATAAAAAGAATTTGCAATATTTTGCATTATGTTATCGCCTTCGTCTAAAAACTGAATATTTCTATCAAGCTTGCCCAATTCTTCTGCTAAATATTTTATAAATTCATGGCGAATTTCAAGAGCCATTTTAATAATATCTGGTTTATTTGTGTGGCGTTTATCAACTTTCGCAACAATCTCATCAATATTTTTTAATTCAAGATTATTCAAAATATCAACAAATTCGCCCATCGTAATCCCGCCTCGCGAATATGTTTCATTACGAACAACCGAATATAAATCTTGAACAAAATTTTGCATTGAACCATTTGATTTAAGAAGGTCGGCTTTTTCATTATAATCAAGCTTATCCATTCCTTCAAAATTCAAAGTTAAATCTAAAAATTCCTTTGCCCCATTTTGTTTTTTGCCGTTAAATCTTTGATAAATATTTAAATTAGGGATAAAAGATTTGAAAGAAATTTGAGGATAAGAACACTCATTATTTGATTTATTATTAATATCTGGGCAAGAAACAAAAGATGCATCTTTCCTTACATTATATGGCTTCAAAGTTGGATAAAATACTGGATTAATCTTCATAAATACCTTCTTTCACACTACATATAAAACAAAAAGAAAAATAAATTGCCTATTTTTGTATTTTTTTTAAGAAGTATAATAAATAAAAAAAAGAGGGAAATTTGGAAGAAAATTTAATATATTTAGAAAATGTAAATGTTAATTATGGCGAATTTAACGCCTTAAAAAATATTAATCTCAAAATTAATCAAGGCGAAGCTTGGGCGATTATGGGAGCAAACGGAAGTGGAAAATCTACTTTAGTTAAACTTTTTACAAATGATTTATACCCATTTGCAAATGAAAATTATAAAAAAATATTTTTCGGAAAAGAGAGATGGGATATTTTTGAGCTTAAAAAGAATTTTGGAATAGTTACAGACACCATCCAAAATGATTTTTTAAGAAATTCAAAAGATTCAACCATTGAAGAAGTTGTATTGAGTGGGTTTTATAGTGCTTTAGGAGTTTATAAAATTCATAGCTTTTCTGATGAACAATTTAAAAAAGCAGAAGAAATTTTAAAATTTTTAGAAATTGATAATATAAAAGAAAAAACCGTTGCAACGCTAAGCACAGGGATTTTAAGAAGAGCAATTATAGGTCGTGCTATGGTTCAAGAACCAAGAATTTTTGTTTTAGATGAACCAACTTCTGGGCTTGATATGAGAGCTAAAGCAAATTTTATTAAAATTATTAGAAAACTAGCAAAAAACTTTACTCTTATTTTAATAACTCATGATGTTGAAGAAATATTCCCAGAAATCACTAATGTTGCACTCATTAAAGATAAAACAATATTTAAGAATGGGAAAAAAGAAGAAATTTTAACATCTGAAAATTTGTCTTATGTTTTTGGGGCAAATGTTGAAGTTGTTGAGCAAGATAAAAAATATTTAGCAAGAATTATTGAATAATTCTGAATTTTATCACAACAAATGACCAATTTTTTCTCTAACCTCTTGATGCATAATTTTAGAATCAAAATCTATGTATTCTCTTCCCATCTTTGCTAAAGTGTAAAAATAAGGAATACCAACTTTTTTACAAAAACTTCCATAGCCTTTGAATGTAACTCTTCCTGGAAAAATTTCTATAAGTGCTTCTGGTTCTTTGGCAAAGATGATATTAGTGCATCCGGCTCCATGGGGAACCAAAATTATTTTTGCATTATAAATTGTATCTATTTGCTCTTGTAAACTCATTTTTTGAAAAATAATTTTCTCAAAGCCATCTTTTTTAATACACTCAACAAACTCGTCTTCGCATTTAACTTTTCTAATTGTTGCACCCTCTCTTGAAATATAAATTCTGTCTTTGTTTTTTGGATTTTTTGGTTTAAAAAATTGCTTAAAATAAGCCAAAATTTCGCTTGTATCGTTTAAAAGAGAGACGGAAGAATCTGTTGTATATAATTTTTCTGCAATAAAATATGTTTTTTCATCAATAAATTTGATTTTTGATTCTTCTATTCCAAGCATTTTAATCGATTCTTCTTGGTAGGGAAGTTCAAATTTGGGAAGAATATAGTTATCAATTTTAACCCCCAATTTATGGTAGTAATATAACCTTGGCAAAATATCAAAAAACCAATGGTAGTATGTGTCATTATAGTATGAAGTAAGAAGAACAGAATTGCCAAAAAGATAACTAGGTTTTGGTAAAGTTGCGTTTAAATAAAGAGGGCAGTCTTTGATTCCCAATGAATAGTAAACGGGGGATGGATTTAAAACCACTTTCTTTTCTGTCAAAACAAAGCCTAAATCAGTATAAACTCCGCAGTTGTCTAGCTTAGCAACACTAATGGTTTCGGATATTTTATATAATTTCATATTCATATCTATTTCAGAATATTCTTGCAAAGTTTTAACAATTTTCAACGGCATTGCCCTATGTCTTAAAGGGAATAATTTGTTAATAAGAATATTAAATGGAATAAAAAACCTCTTTGCCCTGTTTTTCAATTTACACTCCAACTATGTATATAATACGTAGTTTAGAGTAAAACTTAGTATTAGTCAATTACTTGTATACTTATATTACTTATTTTTTACAAAAAATATGCTTTTAATACACTTATTTTTGAAATGAATATTTATTATTATGTAAATAAGGTAAATATGGGTAACAAAAAACTTTTAGGGAAAAGAATTAAAGAACTAAGAAAATCTGCAAATTTAACACAAGAAAAACTTGCAGAATTAATTGGCATTGAAACAACTTCTCTAAGCGGAATTGAGAGCGGACGACACTTTCCATCACTTATGACATTAGAAAAAATAGCTGATAATCTTAAAATAGAATTAAAGGCTTTCTTTGATTTTAATCATCTACAAACGATAGATAAAATTAAAAGCGATATAAAAGAAAGTATTGAAAGCTTGGAAGAAGACAAAATAAGAACAATTCACAAACTTATTTCAAAATAAAAAGCCTCATTTCTGAGGCTTTGTTTTAGAAAATAGTGCTTATTTTTTGATTGGTTGTGGCTTATTTTTAAAACCTTTTTTGTGGCATTTTTTTCTTGCTTCAAACTCTTTTCTCTTTTCTTTTTTAATTTCTTCAAATTTTACTTTTTGTTCATCAGTTAAAATAGATTCAAATTTTTTCATATCTTCTTTTCTGATTTTATCTGCTTGAATTTTTAAAACTTTCATTTCAGCTTTAATTTTTTCTATTTTTTCAATTTTTTGAAGTTTAGTTGCGTTTGAAAGCATAACTTTATCTATTTCGTATTTCTTTTTTGCCATTTTTTTCATAATTGGCTTCATTTTTTTCTTAGATTCTTCTCTATTTTGCTTCAAAATCGCTTTTTGCTCTTCTGTTAAATTGAGTGCTTTATCTAGTTTGCACTTTTGTTTTTTCTTAAAATGATGAGGTCCGTTTGGTCCAAATTTCTTTTCAAATTTTGGATGTGGAGGTGGTGGAAAATCTCCAGATTTTTCAATTGGAGTTGCACTAGCACCTAGAACAGTTAGAGTTGATAACATTGTTAAAGTTAGTAATAATTTATTTAATTTCATAGTTTTCTCCTTTTATAGTAAATCTTTCAGCACAGTTTTTAAGATATTACGCGCGTTATTCAATCTTGATTTAACAGTGCCTTTTGGTATATTTAGTTTTTTTGAAATTTCGTCATAACTTTTTTCTTCAAATTCATATAAAATTACAACTTCTTTCATTTTTTTGGGCAAACTATTAACTGCCCTTAGAATAATTTTTTGCCTTAATTTTGAATCATATTCGCAAATTTCAGGCTCTTTGTCTTTAACATTTTGAAGTGCTTCATCTCCTAAAATTTCAGAAGAAGCATTCCTGAATGTTTTTGACTTTAAATAATCTTTGCAGATGTTTTTTGTAATTGTTGATATCCATTGTGTAAATTTGTTTTGTTCCTTATAATTTTTAATATTTTTCCATGTCTTAATGTAGACCTCTTGCTCAAGGTCCTCATTATATTTACCTGTCCATCTTATTATTATTGATTGTATTATCTTTTTGTTTTCTTCAATTATGCTTTTCAACTATTCCACCATTAGAAATCCATATTCATCAACTGCAAAGCCCATTTCTTCAACACTTGAAACTTGATATTGTGCAACAATGCTACTGCTTTTAACATCTATTGCTGTCCAAGTTCCACCCATAAAGAGAAACATTGAAAAGAAAAACGATAAGACTATTTTTGCATTTCTTTTGTTTCTTTTTTCTCTAAAATAGAGAGGTTTTGCTTCTTTGATTAAATTTGAGATTTCGTTTTGTTCTATCATTTGCCCTCGCTTATATTTGTTTAAACGATATTTTTTCAAAAAGGTTCATTTTTATTTTAACATTTTTTATATTTTTTTAAAAAATTATATTGAAACTCTTATTGAAAAACCTGGTGCAATTCTGAAATAGGCACTGCCGTAGGCTCTGTGGATACAATGTGGGTCGTGGCAATTGCAAGAATAGTAATATTTATAATAAGGTCTGTGGTGGTGTCTTGGTGGTCTTGGTTTTGGTGGATGATGCCTTACCATGTGGGTTGGATTATTACGCACTCCATTAGGTCCACCGTGCCTCATTGGAGGAGCTGCATTTGCACAAGTTGCCGACAATAGCACAACCGATAAAATCAAAATTATTTTTTTCATTTCTCACCATATCTGCTACATAATGAAAAACGATAAAATTTTCAAAAGGTTCATTTTATTCTTTTAAAATAAAATTCAGGATAGATTTTAAGAAGCCTACATCTATATTTAAACCTAATATTTCTATCTAAAATTGTGTCATAATATTGGACTAAACTATTTTTTTTATGCGTTTTAAATTTGCTTATTAAACTTCTTGGTGTTCTTAATTCTTTTAAAAGCTCTTCTGTAGCTCTATATATATCAAACAAATCCATTTTCTTATAATCTTCTTTAGGTGATTTTTTATGATACAAAAGGACTTCGCCAAGAGTCATAATATTTTTTGCCCTCAAAATTATCTCAATCAAAAACAGAAAATCTTTGAAAGATAAATTCTCAACAAAGCAAATTTTATTTTGCTCTAAGTAAGATTTTTTAATTAACTTTCCCCAACAAACAGGTGGAATATCAAATAATATTGAATAAATTTCTTCCGGCTTTATTGTTTTTTCTTTTAAATATTCAGGGATTGGGAAAAATGTTTTATTTGAAATTCTATTTTTTTCAAACTCAAGCTCATCATCAAAAACAGCAAAAGGAGCAAAAACAACATCTGAAGAATTTCTTTTCGCCATTTTATACATTTTATCTAGTGCATCAATTTCTAAAACATCTCTTGCGTTTAAAATATAAACATATTCGCCATGAGAGAGTAAAAGTGCTTTATTCATTGCATTTCCACTGCCTAAATTACCTTGAGTAATTATTCTAATATTTGGATATTTCATTGCATAAAGCTCTAAAATTCTAGAAGTGTAATCTGTTGAACCATCATTAACACAAATTATTTCAAGCTCTTTTAAAGTTTGGAAAACAGCACTATCTAAAGCTTTTGGCAAGCTTCTTTCTTCGTTATAAACAGATATTATCAGAGTAACTTTGATGTCATCCATAGAAAAATTGTATCACACCAAAATTTTATTCCAAAATATTTGCTTCTTCAGGAAGTTCAAACAGATAATCTTCCAAAACTTCTTCTTCAATTTTTGTTACCCAAGTAATTTTTTCAGACCTTTTAACTCCGTCTAAATTTACTTCTGGAATTTTGAAATAAACTGCAACACCGTAATCTGGGCTAACACAATATGAAAAACCTTCTTTTTTGGTTGCTGGGTCAATATTTCTAATAACTCTGCATGGAATATTTTCTATTTTGGTTTTTTTACCAAATTTATACAAATTATTTAAATAACCTGCATCATTTTTGCCCCAAAAAATTAAAAATTGCATTGGGTTTAAAGATTTTTTTTCTTTTAAATTGTAAATCAGTCTAGCTTCTCTTTTGTATGGGTCGTATTTATAGGCATTTTTGCCGTTATCTATATATAAAGAGCTGTAATTTGAATAGCTTTCAAGGTCAATTTTTTCAACTCTGATTTTGGCTTTTTTTGTCCAAACTTTATAATTTGAAATTTCTTGCCCATTAAAAACAGAGGTGTGATAAATTCTGCCATCTCCTGCGTTAGCTCTAACATCTAGCATATCTGCATAAAAATCTTCAACGGTTTCTTTATTTTTAGAACAACCTGTTAAAGAAAAAGCTAAAAATATTAAACAAAATATGTATAATACTCTTTTCAAAATACCTCCAAGAGTATTATAAAGTAGCAATTAAATTATGGCAATTATGTTAAATCAATATACTCAAACCAGAAGTTATTTCTGGAGTGGTTTTCCCATAATTTGCCTGCATTTTATTAATTAAAGACATATTATTATTGATTGGATTTGTAACTGCTTCAGATTTTGATTCAAAAGTTGTAGTTTCAGCATTAAAAGGTTCTTGAGCTAGTTCAGCTGAAGCTCTATTATCATAATTTGCATATTTTTCAGAATAATATCTTATTCTTTCTTCGTTTGAAACTTCTCCGTCTTCATTGTAGTCCATTTCTTCGTCATATTCTTCTTCGGAAGTTTCAATATTTGCTTGAGCTTCAATAGAAACAACATTTAAAACACCAATTTCTGAAGCATTAACCGAAATTCCTGAAGATTCATCTGTAGTTTCTTCAATGTTTTCTTCGGTATTTTCTTCTTGAACTTCTTTATCTTCAGAAAGTCTAATTTCTTTTTCTATTTCTTTTTGGCTTAGTTCTTTTGGAGAGTCTTGCTTTTCTTTAGACAATTTTTTATTAGAAATATCACTCAAAAGAGCTTTTCTAAGTTCATATAATTCGTCATTTGACCCTTGATAAGAAGAAATTGCTTCTACCATACTCAACCTGTTTTTTGTATTTATATTTTAACAAATTAGGCAAAACTTGCCTATATATAATAATAAAAACGTAACATTTTATAATATTGCTCAAAAATTATATAAACTTTTGTATATTAAACTCAAAAATACAAGATTCTTAACATATAGTTTGCATTTGAATAATGTTTTTGGTAATCTTTCTTTAGTATAGTTATCTGACTGTAAATGTTGCAAGCAGAAAAGACGAAAGGTATTAAAATGACAATCAATTTAAAAAACAAACAAGAATTAACAAAAAAATTCGGTAAAAACGAAAAAGACACAGGAAACATTGATGTTCAAATTGCAATGTTAACTCAAAAAATTGCTGAATTAACTGAACACTTGAAAGTTAACGCAAAAGATTTCCAAGCAAAAAGAGGTCTTTTAATGATGGTTGGTAGAAGAAAAGGTATGCTTGCATACATTAAAAACAAAGACCTACAAAGATACAGAGATTTAGTTAAAAAACTAAAATTAAGAGGTTAGTTTACAATTTAAGGGAAATAATATGTCTCCAGAAAATCAAAACACAGATATCGGTAAAAAAATCGCAGATGCTCTAAAAGCAGAAAATGATTTAGATTTAACTGCTGAAGATTTATCTGTTGATGAATTACTTGATAATGATTTTTCTTCAGAAGATTTTATGAAAAATGATGATGTTAAAACAGAAGAACAAGATTTTGACATTGATTCAGAAGAAAACTTTATGGAAGAAACAATAGATAGCAAAGAAACTTCTTACACTAGCTATATTGAAGAAGAAACAGACCAAGTTTCAGGCTATAAACCAATCTTCAAAGTTAATCAAAAAGAAGTTAGCGAAGATGATGACCTAAAACTTTCAATTGAATCTGAAGACACAACTGATGAATTTGAAATGCCAAACAACATTAATGTTCTAAAAAGATTAATTGGACAACTTCCATCAGGAGTTCCAAGACAAACAGGAGCATTAATCATCAGACAAACAATTGAAGCACTCGGAATTTCAATGAAAAGTGTTTTACAAGATGCTCAAAAAGCAAAAGATTGCTTAAACAGCTCAATCAAAGATTGTTCTTTCACTATTCAAGAATACAAAACAAACATCAGAAATCTTGAAAAACAAAGTCTTGGATACCAAAGACAACTAGCAAAACTTAATGACATAATCGGACTTTTTGTTTACAGCGAAAAAAATTCTAAATAAATCTTAAAATTTTTTAAAAAAAGTGTTTTCAAAAAAAATGTTTATGTTATTATAATAATATAGTCCGAAAGACAATTAGGCTCCCATCGTCTAGTGGCCTAGGACACCTCCCTTTCACGGAGGCGGCAGCGATTCGAATTCGCTTGGGAGTACCATTTTTAAAAAGAGCCAAAAGGCTCTTTTTTTATTGCAAAATTTTTAAATTAAAACCAAAAATGCCCGAATAGCAAGGCTAGAAGTCTTCTCCTGGATGTAATAATTTTTGCATCATTTTTTGAAAATCATCATCAGAAGCAAATCTCATATCTTGAAAATATGCATCAAATATATCTTTATCAATTTGATTCGTTTCAGGATTTTTGCAAATTGAGAGCATGATAAACATAAATTTGCCAACATCTAAAACAAAGCCATTGTAGTTTTTATTTTTACATTCATCACTCAAGAAATAATCAAACATAGTTTGAATTACATCTATTCCCTCATTAATAAATTCTTTAGCTTCTTTGTTGTAAACCTGCGTGCTATATGCATCAACATGCTCTGGTCCAACAACTTTCATTAAATTAATTAAAGAATCTATATTATCATCTGAAATATCGCCATCTAGGTCTCTACAATAGTCTTCAATATAAAATTTGACATCTATTGAAGAAGAATATTCAGTCTCTGTCATAATTCTATACATTGCTTTTGCAACATCTGGTTGAAAATTTTCAGTTTTTTCATCTTTAGAGCAATAAATAAAATTAAGCATATCGTCAATTTTGCGAGATTTTTGAACATCATAAATTATATTCATGCTCTCATTAAAGTGCGAAAAATTGTATTTTCCTTTTTCGTTTTTATTTGCATAAAAAACATTTTGAGCAAATTCACTTGCAAAAGCATTTTTATTTTCTAAAGACATTCCTGGAGAATCTTTTTTGCGTCTATCTGCACCATAGTTAAAAACTTGAACATATAGCATTGCAAGTTGTGGGCTAAATTTTCCATCAAGTAGCAAAAATTCTTTTTTAATTACTTCAATTTCTTTTTCAGAAACTGCCGTTTTCATTAATGCCTTAAAAAATTCCTCGCTAATTCCAGATATTTCAACCTGTGGAGTGCCTCTAAAATAAACTGGTTCAGAGTGTTTTGCCTCTTGAGCTTTTTGAGGAGTTTGGCTAGGTTTATATTGTTGCTTAATGCTATAATTTTTAATTGGCTGAATTTTCATTTGAGTATACAAAGCACAAAAAAATATTTTTTTGCCAAAAAAATTGCCGACTAGTTAAAGCCGGCAATTAATATTTAACAATTCAATTAAAATACAATTGTTATTTCTTCATTTGGATTTAATGAAGATGAATTTGATAAGCTTGGCATAATTACATACATAATTTCATCGCCTACTTCATATAAAACGCCAAATGTTCCACTTAATGCAAGCCAAACAATATCAGCAGTTCCTTTAAAAACAGTTAAGATTGAATTTCCAAAGCTTTTAACTCCTGAAATTGGTTTTCCTGCAAATGTTTCAACTAAAGTTCCAGCTAAATAATCGCCAAATTCTTCAGTTCTATTTCCAACAACTGAAACGCCTGTGCCTGCTGTTCTTCCTGCAATTCCAGCAATTCTAGCTGCACCTTCAATTGGAGCACCTAAAAATCTTGCAACAACATTAGGATTTTTCAATTCCCCAGCCTTAACTTCTGAAAGTTTGCTTGGAAATTCTACTTTGGTTTCTTCATTTTCAATAGTTAAAAATCTAACTTTAACATAGCCAGTATTTTTATATCCTGGACGAGAAACTGCAACAACTTCACCAACTACTTTAGAGCCAGCTTTAAATTCAGTGCCATTAACAGTAACATCTTTTGTTGTTGTAGCAGTAAATTTTTCGCCTGCATTTGAATGTTTTGCATTAATTCTGTCGTTTAATTTAACATTCAAAACAACAGGATTTGCTTTTGCTAATTTTTCGCAAACAGTACCATTTAATTTAATATTTTTGCTCAAGAAAATACCTTTTCTAAGCTCAGCCAACAAAAATGCTGTTTGTTCTTTAGATAGATATTCTTCTTTAACAACTTTGTCTTTGTTTAGTGCATTATTCAAAATGCCTGTTGCGACAACTTCATTTGTTGCGTTGTTTGCCCAAGTTGGAATGTATTCAATTTTGTCATTTCCTAACTTAGGAGTAGATGTTTTTGTATATTTAGCATCAACAATTTGAGCAATTGTAGCGAAAACTTCTGCTTTTGTAACAGGTTGGTCTGGTTTGAATACGCCAGATGGATAGCCAATCATCAAGCCTTTATCTAGGGCTTTGTATATCCATTCTTTTGCCCAATATCCTTCTTGAATATCTGAATATTGAACTTTGTAATCTGAAGCATCAACAACACTAAATGTTTCAGCCAAAATTACTGCCAATTCAGACCTCAAAACAGGAGCTTTTGGGTCAAAAACATAGCCTTTTTGATTTGTTTTTAAAATATTAATTAAATTGTTTGCAAAACTTGCAACATAAACATTTTCCTTGCCTTCAACAAATAGTTTTTTGTGTTTTGGCTTAAATACTTGCCCACCAACAACATAAGTTGTTTGACCAATGTTGCCCATAATTTTTTGAGTTTGATTTAAAAGCATGGTTGGATGAGCATAGTTTTCAACTTTTGTTTTGGCAAAATCAGCTTGTGCAGGAATAGCAATTCCAGCAAGCAACAAAGCAAGAGTTGCAATTTTAATACCTTTCATTCATAGCCTCCATAACTAACTAATAACAATTTGATGATTAATTATATATTATGTAAGCTAATTCGGTCAATAAAATTTGAAGTTTTTTAAACAGTTGTTTCAGGAGTTTTTTCTTCTTCTTTTTTAGCTTCAACTTTATTGTCGTTATATACATATGGGCGAACAAAAGCGTAAGTTCCAAACAAAGTTGTTAAGGTTGCAACTCCTTTTAGAACCTTAGTAAATGCCCAATTTTGTTTCATTAAACTTGCAAGAGTAAGCATAGAAGTGCCTGCCATAAAGCTTAGATAGCCCTTAAAAATAGTTCTTGGGACAACAACTGTGTCATTCATATCCCTTAAATTTCTAGCATACCCATTCATTCTATCAATTAAATTTTTAGGCTTTTTAACTTCGCCATTATTTGCATTTGTTCCAAAACTTAAATTGTTTACTCTTGATATATTCATATTTAACCTCGCTATTGTTACAAAACATAAGAAAAAAATTTTTTGTTATATAATTATAATAGCTTAAAAAAAGGAGAAAACATGGGGAAAGTTGCATTAATTACAGGTATAACAGGTCAAGATGGAAGTTACCTTGCTGAATTACTATTAGAAAAAGGCTATATGGTGCATGGTATGAAAAGACGCGCTAGCTCTTTTAATACTTCAAGAATTGACCACTTGTATCAAGACACCCACGAAAAAAATCTTAAATTTAAATTACACTATGGCGATTTAACAGATAGCACAAATTTAATCCGTTTAATTCAAGAAATTAAGCCAGACGAAATTTATAACCTTGCAGCACAATCTCATGTTAAAGTTTCTTTTGATTGCCCTGAATACACTGCAAACGCAGACGGTTTAGGAACATTAAGAATTTTAGAAGCAATTAGAATTTTAGGCTTAGAAAAGAAAACAAAATTCTATCAAGCTTCAACATCTGAATTATTTGGGCTTGTTCAAGAAACACCACAAAGAGAAACAACACCATTTTACCCACGTTCTCCATATGCTTGTGCAAAATTATACGCATATTGGATTTCTGTAAACTACAGAGAAGGCTACAATATTTTCGCTTCAAACGGAATTTTATTTAACCACGAATCTCCAAGAAGAGGGGAAACTTTCGTTACAAGAAAAATCACAAGAGCCGCAGTTAGAATTAAATTGGGCTTAGAAGACAAATTATATTTAGGAAACCTAGACTCAAAAAGAGACTGGGGACATGCTAAAGATTATGTTGAAGGAATGTGGAGAATACTTCAACAAGATAAACCTGAAGACTTTGTTTTAGCAACAGGAATTACAACAACAATTAGAGATTTCTGCAAAATGACATTTAAACGCTTAGGAATTGAGCTTGAATTTAAAGGCGAAGGAGTTAAAGAAAAGGGTATTGATAAGAAAACAGGAAAAGTTATTATTGAAGTTGACCCTAAATACTTTAGACCAACAGAAGTTGATTTACTTCTAGGTGATGCTGAAAAAGCTCGCAAAAAACTTGGCTGGGAACCTAAATATAGCCTTGAAGAGCTCATTCAAGAAATGGTTGATTACGATTTAGAAGAAGCAAAAAGAGAAAAATTCTTAAAAGAACAAGGCTACGAAGTATTAATTCCAAAAGAAGTATAGAAATTAAAAAAGCCCACAAAATGTGGGCTTTAATTTTATAAAGATTTTGCTAATTTGCAAATCTAAAAAGCATAATATCGCCGTCTTCAACAACATATTCTTTGCCTTCAAGACGTGCTAGCCCTTTTTCTCTAGAGCCTTGCCAGCCACCAGACGCTACAAAATCATTATACGAAACAACTTCTGCTCTAATGAAGCCTTTTTCAAAGTCTGTATGAATAACGCCAGCTGCCTGTGGTGCCTTTGTGTTTTTCTTAATTGTCCAAGCACGAACTTCTTTTTCACCAGCTGTAATGTATGTTCTCAAATTTAGAATATCGTAAGCAGATTTAATCATTTTTTCTATGCCAGATGATGTTACACCTAATTCAGATAAATAATTTTTTGCTTCTTCAACTCCCAATTCAACAAGCTCAGATTCAATTTGAGCAGAAATAATAACCATTTGAGCTCCATGTTTATCTGCATATTCTTGAACAAGATTTGTATAATCATTTCCAGAAACTAAATCGTCTTCAGAAACATTCGCACAATATATAACAGGTTTTGTCATAAGCAAATTCATAGATTTCAAAGCTAATTTTTCATCATCAGTAAAATCATCTAATGAAATAAATGTTGCTTCTCCTAATTTTGCAATAACTTTTTCAATAGCAGTATTTTCAATAACTGCAGATTTTTCATTTGCCTTAACTTGCTTTAAAATTCTTTTTTGCCTGTTTTCTAATGAGCTCATATCAGCTAATGCAAGCTCTGTGTTTATTGTTTCAATATCGTCAATTGGATTAATTTTTCCTTCAACATGAATTGTGTTTGGGTCATCAAAACAGCGAACAACTTGAATTATTGCATCACATTCTCTAATGTTTGCTAAAAATTGGTTGCCTAATCCTTCCCCTCTGCTTGCACCTTTTACAAGCCCAGCAATATCAACAAACTCAATTGATGTTGGAATTGTTGCTTTTGCATTAACTAACTTAGTAAGAACATCAAGTCTTTCATCTGGAACTGTAACAACGCCAACATTTGGGTCAATTGTGCAAAATGGATAATTAGCGCTTTCAGCGTTTTTTGAATTTGTTAGTGCATTAAAAAGAGTTGATTTTCCAACATTTGGAAGCCCGACTATTCCACATTTTAACATTATGTTTTCCTCAATTAATATCTATTAACTTAATTTTATTATGAAAATGAAGAAATACAAAGAATTTCCATTATATTGAATTGCATGCTACAATTAACTTGGAGGTTAAATGGATTCTAGAAAGAAAATATCTCAAATTATTGCAACTATTTTCGTTTTAGTGCTTCTTTTGAGTGCATATTTTTGCAAAGATTTCTGGAAAACTCAAATAAACAAAGGAATTAGCTATTATTGGGTGTGGCAAGGAGATAAATTCTACAAAAAAAGAAAAATCCATAAAGCTATTGAAACCTACCAAAAAGCCGTTCAATTTAACCCAAAACACTACAGAGCTTTATATAATTTAGGCAACATTTTTGTAATGTATGAAGATTATTTTTCAGCACTTGAAGAATACGAAAAAGCACTAAATGTTAGACCAAATTATCAAACAGCAAGAATAAACTATGCTCTTTTGCTCGCAAATGCAACCTATAACTATGACAAAGCAATTGAAGAATATGAAAAAGCACTAAGCATAAAGCCAAGCAAACTCAGCTATTTACAATTTGGTGGAAACAGAAAAATATTTAATCTTAATAAAGGAATTGCATACTATAATTTAGGGCTTGCTTGGAGAGGAAAATCTCTTCTTGTTGGAGAAAATGACAAAAATTATTCTAAATATCTTTTAAATGCTCAAAAAGCCTACGAAATGTCTACAAAATATCTTGATAATTATAATATTTTTTATAATTTAGCTCTAACAAATCACATTTTAGGCAACAAAGAAGAAGCAGGACACTACTACTGCAAAGCAATTCAAGAATCACCACTAGATTACGAAGCACACTACAACCTTGCAATGCTTTTAAAATCTATGAAGAAAAACAAAGAATCTTTTGATGAATTTAAAAAGGCTGGGCTAATTCTTGATATTAAAGGAGATGGCAACAAAACAAGATATATTTATGACCTTTTAAATGAAACAATGCACAAAATTGTTTTAGAAGATAATTACAACTATCTAGTTGAGCACATTGAAGAAGAAAACAAAGCATTGAGAAGAGAAACAACATTTTCTGGTGGCAAGATTATTGTTGCAGACGAACTTGACGAAGCTATGATTAAAAATTTCAAAAAATGTATTTTCTTTGAAGTAAAGGACGAGGACGATAAATAGATGCAAACTGAATTTTTAAGCGAAATATTTGACCTTGTTAAAAACACCAAAGATGAAAACTCACTCTTTGAGAAATTTTTGGTGCTTGAAAAAAAATGCCAAGACAAAAACACTCTTGAAATTGCACAAAAAATCATAAATTTAGGTATTTCAAATCTTAAAGAAAGAAAAGCACTTTTAAGAAGCATAAGGTATTATCAAACAATAAAAAATATTGCCAAAATTGTTGAAACTCAATATGAGCTTATGTATATCTTGCCAATTATTGGGGAGATGATAGATAGCTTGATTAAAGACCATTTGATTTATATTTTCTTAAAAACTCCAAATAGGAAAGAATATAAATTGGCTTGGCCATCTAAGTGTATTTCTGGAGAAATTCAAAAAACACTTCTTCAAATTACACCAAAAGCAAAACCTATAATTGAAAACAACACTGGCGTTTTTCCTCTTGTTTGCGAAGAAAAAATTATTGGAGCAATTGTTGCACATAACCATTTTGAAACTTTATCTAAACAAGAAGAATTAATGCTTGTTGAAATTGCAACGCAAGTTAGCCAAACAGTTTCCGTTGCAATTAATAACTCAAAAATATTAAAAGATGCAACTCTAGACGCTTTGACAGGGCTGAATAATAGACGACAATTTGAATTAAGATTAAGACAAGAAATTGCAACAGCAAAAAGGCAACATGCACCACTTTGTGCGATTATGATGGATATTGACCATTTCAAAAGTGTTAACGACACATACGGACACGCAGTTGGAGATGCTACCCTTAAACATGTTGCAAAAATTATTCAAAAAGAAATCAGAGAATATGATATTCCATCTAGATATGGTGGCGAAGAATTTAGCATAATTCTTCCTTACGCAGAAATAGAAGAGGCAGAAAAAGTTGCCGAACGCTTGAGAGCTTCAATTGAAAAGAGTAAAATCAATATTAAAGAATTTGACATAGAAGGTGTTGAAGAAATTTCAGTTACAATTTCTCTTGGCATAAATTCGTATGATGAAAAACTTGAAGACCCATCAATGTTATACAAAAACGCAGACAAGGCACTTTATTTAGCTAAAGAAACAGGAAGAAACAAAGTTGTTGTTTATAAAGAATAAAAAAAGACGGGCAAAACCCGTCTTTTAATTTATGAGTTGGTTGATTATTTTAACCATTAAAGCTCATCAAAGCTTTAACACTTCTTGCTGTGTCTTGAACTTCTTGCTCTTCATTACATTCAATTGTGTTCTCTAAAATTCTAATTGCTTCAGTTTTATCAGCTAAAGCTAAAAGCTCATTTATTGTAGACATTGCAACTCTCGCACTAAGGTCATGGATACCTTTGCCTTTATTTTGAATCATAAGCTCAAGAGCATTTGTAGTATTTTTTCTAATTAAAAATTTGCTAACTAATTCACGAACATCATCATTAGAAGCATTTGTTCCAATTTCTTCTAAAACTCTAATTGCTTCAACTTCATCTTCATGTTTTGAAATAGCTTCAATAATATTACTTAATCTTTTAGTCATAATTTACACCTCCAAAGCCTTAATTTCGCCTTTTAGCAATTCAGATAATTCTGAAATTGGGCGTTTTTGCAGATTACGAACACTATATTTTGAAAAATCAAATTCAATTTCTCTATTCATAACTTCAGAAATTTTGCCGAAAATTTCTTTTGTATTATCTTTTAAAGAAATTGCATAAGCTTTAATTGTATTTTTAAAGCTATCAATTTTGTTAATGGAAGCAGTCCAAGCACTTGCTGTCCATTTGCTAATTCTTTGGATACCATCTCCTAGAATGTCTTTCTTCGCAACTTTATTTGCAGTTTCAAAAACATCCATTTGAAGAATTGTTCCTTTGAAAGTTATTCCAAAAGGATTTGTGTTCATTTTATTTAAATCAGAATTAATTCTTGATTCTTTTCTTTGAGTTTTAAAACGGTTAAAAGCCTCTAAACTAGCTTTTAGGGGGGAAATTTTTTGCATGAGATATCCTCTAATCACTACTCTTACATAGAAAAAATATCACAATGACAATAATTAAAAATCATTCTTTTAGTGTATGTTTAGCTAATTTTCTTCTGAATTTTCAGCGTCTTGAGGTTGCTCAAGTCTTTTAATTTTTAATTTTACAACCCTAGCACCGTCAATTTCTAAAACTTTGAACAAAAAGCCGTTAAATTCTGCCTCATCTGAAACATTTGCAATATGCCCTAAATGCTTAACTACAAGTCCACCTAAAGTTTCAACATCATCATCTTCAAGGTTAACTTTTATATCAGATTCTTCAAAAAATTCATTAAATTCATCAAGTCTTAGCATTGCATTTGCAATATATTCATTTTCGTAAATTTGACGAATTTCTGCCTCTTCGTCATCAAATTCATCTTGAACTTCGCCAAAAATTTCTTCTAAGACATCTTCTAGAGTAATTAAACCACTTGTTCCACCAAATTCATCAATAACAAGT
Source organism: Candidatus Gastranaerophilales bacterium (assembly GCA_045536045.1). Classification (GTDB taxonomy): domain Bacteria; phylum Cyanobacteriota; class Vampirovibrionia; order Gastranaerophilales; family Gastranaerophilaceae; genus RGIG1918. The sequence goes on along the minus strand of JAZSMU010000021.1, from coordinate 10,342 downwards.
GCTATTTGAGATTTTTTCTCTTTAAATTCTAAAAGCAAATTATCCATAGTTACGGTTTCAGGAACTAAAATTGCACTTCTTAAGATATTTCTTAATTTAATTTCTTTTCCTTGAACAATTAATGGATAAATATCTTTAACATGAAGAACACCAATAATGTGGTCCATATCCTCTTCATAGACAGGATACCTCGTATATTGGTTTTCCATAATAATTTTATTTAACTCATCTTCAGTTGTTTCAATATCAATGCCTGTAATGTCAGTTCTTGGCACCATAACTTGTTTTGCAAGAGTGTCTGAAAATTTAAACACATTTTGCAAAATTTCTTTTTCTGTATCGTTTAAAACACCCTCTTTATGAGATTCATCAATAATCATGTCAATTTCTTCAACTGAACAAACAAGATGACCTGCATGAGCTGGAGGAATTTTGAATAATGAAAGAATAAAATTACCACATCCATTTAAAAGCCAAATAAATGGAGTAAACAAAACAGTTACGAATTTTAATGGACGTGCAACTGTTAAAACTGTTCTTTCGGTAAATTGCAATGCAATTGATTTCGGCATTAATTCGCCAATTATAACGTGGAAAATTGTAATTAAAGCAAATGAAATTGTTATTGCAACAGAGTGTGTTGCAAATTGAGCTAAAGCTTCTGGCAAAAATTCAAAAAACTTCATTATAAGCTTAGCAATTGTAGCTTCGCCAACCCAACCTAAGCCAATTGAAGCAATTGTGATACCTAATTGAGTCGCGGCAATTGACCTATCCATATGCTCAATAGATTCAAGAGCAACTTTTGCGTCTTTATTGCCTTCATTAACAAGTTGAGAAATTCTTGTTTTTCTAGCTGAAACAATTGCAAACTCACTTGCAACAAAAAATCCGTTTAAAAATAATAAAAATGCGATAAGAAATAAATTAAATAACATAATGGCTCAATTATATAATATTTCTCAATTTAAAACAAATTTATTAAGTTTTTTAATTCTCTAGAAGTATTTTTATGGCTTCGCCATTTGCATGTTCTAAAATTGCTTTTTGAGCATATTTCATCTGCATTTTTTTAGTTATTAATTTTTCAACAGGGATTTTTCCAGAAGAAATAAGGTTTAGTGCTTCTCTAAAATATTTTGGAGTGTGATGGAAAACACTAACCACATTAACTTCATCATAGTGAATTCTTCTTGTATCAATATTAACCGTTGTGCCAGAAGCACAGCCGCCAAACAAATGAACAGTTCCACCACGTCTTACCAAAGAGAAAACTTGCTCCCAAATCTCAGGCAAGCCAACGCATTCAATAATAACATCAAGCCCCATATTTTCTTCTGTCATAGACAAAATCATTTCTTTTGGGTCTGGATGTTTTTTAAGGTCAATAACTTCATCAACATTGGCAAATTCTTTTGCCATTTTAAGTTTTAATGGATTTCTGCCCATTGCAATAACTTTTGCACCCTTTAATTTTGCTAAAGCACAAAACATAAGACCAATTGGTCCAATTCCAATAACGCCAACAGTTTGTCCTGCCTTAATATCAGTTCTTGCCATTCCATGACAAACATTTGCTAAAGGTTCAGAAAATGCAGCTTGTTCAAAAGGTAGCTCATCTGGAATTTTGATTAAGTTTTTTTCAACAATACGCTTTGGAATGACAATATATTGAGCATACGCACCATTTAATAAATCCAAATTTTCGCAAAGATTTTCTTCTCCATGTCTGCAGTAAAAACACTCGCCACAAGGAGCAGAATTTGCAGCAACAACTCTATCTCCAACCTTAAAATCTTCAACATTTTCGCCAACTTCAGCAATAACGCCAGCAAATTCATGTCCAAAACCAGATGGCGTTTTTTTAATTAAAACAGGGTGTCCACGCCTAAATGTTTTAACATCTGTTCCACAAGTTAAGGCTGCTTCAACCTTAACCAAAACTTCGCCTTCGGCTAATTGAGGAATTGAAACTTCCTCATAGCGAATGTCTTGTGGTTTATAATACATTATTGCTTTCATTTTATTCATAGTTCAATATAAGCCTTATAAATCTTTTTTGAAATAGTATCTTCAACTGCTTTTTCAAAATCTTCAAGAGAATAAGTTGTTGAAATGTTATCAACTACAACTTTTTTATCTTCTAACATTTTATACGCCATTTTTAAATTTTCAATAGATGGCGAATAGCTAGCAATAATTGATAATTCCCTGTAATAAATATCATTATTTGAATAGCCAGAATTATCTTTAACAGAAGAAAATACAATAATTTTTCCACCATTTTTAACATATTTAAGAGCATCTGGAATAGCATAAGCTGAACCTGAAGTCATAAAAATTGCATCATATTTAATATTTTCATCAAATCCAATTCCAAAATTTTTGGCAAAATCTTGACGACTTTTATCAACATCAAATCCGAATGAATTAACCCCAAATTCACAAAGAGCTTGAGCCATAAGAATCCCAATTGAACCAAGCCCAATAGTAAGAGCATTTGCACCAGCTCTTAAAGATGCTCTTTCAACTGCCCTAATGCAACAAGCCAAAGGCTCTGTAAAAGAAGCTTCAATGTCATTCATTGTGCCATTCAATAAAAATGCTGTGTTTTCCAAATGTCCTTCTGTAATTTTCATAAATTCAGAAAATCCAGCTGGGTCAAAGTTTGAAGCTTTAAAAGTTTCGCACATAGAATAACTTTTATTTAAGCAAAAATCACAAACTCCACAAGGATAATGATGAGAAACAACGATTTTATCCCCAACTTTGAAATTTGTTTTAGAATTTATTTCAACAATTTCGCCAACAACTTCATGACCTAAAATTGCATTGTCATTTTTTTCATAAATTTTAACTAAATCAGAGCCACAAAGCCCACAACCTAAAACTTTAACAATTGCACCAAGCCCATTTAAAATAGGTATTTCGTGGTCAATTATTTGAATTTTTCCTTTAATTAGTTTTAAAGTTTTCATAATTGGATTATACTACAAGAATGGAAATGAAAAACCAAATAAAAAAATGTACAAGATGTGGTTTGTGTGCAAAAGTTTGCCCAGTTTTTGAGTATGAAAAAAGCGAAACAAGACTTGCTCGTGGAAAATTTTTGCAACTTTTAGGAATTTTTGAAGGCAAACTAAAATTTAATAAAAAAATTATGAAAAATATTAAATTTTGCCTAAATTGCTCAAAATGCACACAAAATTGCCCATCAGAAATTGACACAGTTCGCTTATTTTCAGAAATAAAGCATAATAATATGAGCTTTATTGAAAAAATATTATCAAGCGAATTTGTTTTTGATTTAAAACTTTTGCCTCTAAATTTTTTCAACATATTTAAGAAAAGATTATTTTTAAAAAAGGGAGAAATATATTTTAGAGGTTGCGTTCCAAATTATTCCAATAAAAGCGAAAATGTTTGCTGTGGAATACCATACAAAACCTCTGGCAGGCTTGACATTTACAATGATTTAGTTAAAAAAAATATGCAAATTATTGAAAGTGATTTTATAGAACGCGTTTATTTTGATTGTGCAAGCTGTCTTGATACTGTTTCAAAATATCCATTCAAAAATCCAGAAACAGTTAATAAATTAACGCTTTTGCACCCACTCAATATGACAGATGACAAAATTTGGACAATGCACAAGCCTTGTCATCTTGATGAAAAAAGGTTTTTAGAGCTTGAGGCAAAACTAAAACAATTGCCAAATTATGTTTCAATGTATAAAAATCACGACTATGATTGTTGTGGTTTTGGAGGTTCATTTTTTATGGAACATCCAAAATTAGCACACATAATGAGTATTAAAAATGCAGAAAAAATTATAGCATCTGGTGCAAAATATGTTGTTACCCCTTGCCCTGTTTGCTTTGTTAGTATTTGGTGGGGCTTAACATTTTTGAGATTTTTTAAAGGTAAAAAACACAATGTTAAGCTTTTAAAATATTAATTATGCAACTTTACCAGCTTTTTCTGTAATATTTTTCTTACCCAATAGGTTTTTAAAGAACATGAAGAATTTGTTTTTAGAGTGATTTTCTTCAAACTGTTCAATTTCTGCTTTAGATTTTTTACCCAATGGAACACCAATAATTTTTCTTATAACAGTTTCATTTGTAGCTTCTGTTGCTGCAGTAATTGCAGTTGCAGCCAACAAACTGCTGTTAAACATATTACCAGTAAGAGCAAAGAATAGTTCAATAAATACTCTATTTGAGAAGTAGTTAACAATTCTGTGCATAATTCTTTTTTCAGTAACTTCTTTAACTCTGTCTGTATTTTCGCCCTTAGCTTGAATCAATTCTTCATTTCTATAGTCATTTACGAAGAAATAGCTTGGAATTAGAGTGTTAAAGAATACATATTTTCTAACAAGGTCTCTAGTATCTAAAATTGAAGTGTTGATATTGAAGCCATTTGAAATAATTTTTGAAACTTTATCATCAACATTATCAATAAGCTTTCTTTTTCCTAGTAATCTTTCAATTAAATTGCCATCACTTTTGGTTAGTTTTCTGTAAATTTCAAAAGCTTTTTCATTTGTTTTAGCACCAACAGGAGAAACATCATAATCGGCTCTGAATAATTTTTTACCTAATTTTTCACCAAGAGAGAATGGTTTTTTAACAATGTCTAATAATGCTTGAACTGGATTTAAAAATCTTGTATACCATAAATTTTTAGTTTTAATTGAATAATTTATATTGCCTTGAGCATCTTTTAGGCTTTCTTCAAACATATTCGCAAAGTTATCTCTTCCGCTTTGTCTTAATTTAGAAAGCATTTCGCTAACTGTTGCTTCATCCAATGTATAGTTTCTAACACTTGCTTTATCAGATAAATTTTTCATTCCTTGAGAAATTTTCTTAAAGAAATCTTCTCCACCTTTTGTATATTTAATTATACCAGCTTTGCCAACTCCAAGAAGAGCAATACCTCCAACTAACATTAAGAATTTAGTTAAAAGACCTTTGCCTTTTTCTTCTTGTTTTTTGTCAGCCTTAATTAAATTTTGGTTGTTTTCTTTGAATGCTATGTTTTCATTTTTAGCAACTTCTGCATATTTTTTAATTGGGTTTTTACCAGAAACAAATTTTTCAATATCTTCTTGGTTCATTTCTTCAAATTGTTGAAGAGTTTCGCCTTGTTTTCCATTCTGTTCGTAATATTTTTCAATTGCTTTCTTTTTAGAAATTGGAAGTAATGATTTTCCACTCATTAATCTTGAAACAGTTTCAATAGTAAATGTTGTTAGCATTAAGTTTAAAACTGCTGCAGTTTTGTTTGCGTTTGTATATTTAGATAAAGCACCTGCAGTTGCAAAGCAAGCAAGAGCTTTTAAAACACCTCTTCTAATTTCATATGCAAAACGGCTCTTTTGAGCTTTTTGAGCTTTTTTATCGTCATCATGGTGATATCTGCTTGTGTTATAAAAATCAACTGATGAGAACACGCCAGAAACTAAAGTTGTTGCAAGAGCATTCAAAGCCCTTTCAGATTGGTTTGAATAATTACCTCTGCTTCCACCAAACATCTTTTGATAAAAATCTTTCATATTTTCATCAACAGGTTTGCCTTTAAGCTTAAGTGTTTGTTCTTTTTTCAAAATGCCATACAAAGAGCTTGTCACTTTGTCTGATTCCATTTGGAGTCTTCTTGATGACAAGAATTTAGAGTCTTTAATTGCATTTAATGTTTTTGAATTTTTGAATATTTTGAAATTTTGTAGTCCGTCTATAATTGCGTTTGGCAAATCTTTAATTAAGCCAGGATAAATTGGATAAATAATTTTTTTGAATAATCTTGCAATAATTGGTGCTTCTTCAAATTTAATTGATGATAATTCATCCCCAGCTTTGTTAAATTGAACAGAAATTGGAGTTTTAACTCCTTCTGGAATACTTTGAACTTTTTTAATTAGCTTAGAAACTTCATTATCAAAAATGCCGTCTAAATTTCGGACGACATTTCCAGAAAGTTCAATAGTATCAACATCTTTAACGAAAATCTTTCTAAAGATTTCTGAGGCATGTTTTGTAAAATCACCTTTTGGTGCAAAGCCTCCTTTAAAAGCAGGCATGGAATTAACTGATGCCATGCTCATCGTTTGAATGGGACTTAAATAACCTCTGTCAGCCTTGCTGTTCTTCGGTTTTGCAAACTTATTAAGTTGTTGTCCCTGTATTTTTATATTAGGCATTTTCATGAGCCCAGCACCATTCTACTACAAAATTTCTTTTTACACAATTACAAAACTAATGAAGTATAAAAATTGCCAAAAACACCTTAAAAACTTTATGTTTCTTAATGTTTTTGTAAATAAGAAAAAAATAGGATATTGTATTTGTATGGATAAAAATAGTGCAAACATACTCATAGTGGACGACGACAGCCTTGTTACAAAAACTTTAGGCACACTTTTATCTATTGAAAATTATGTTAATGTTGAGCTTTACAATAAACCAGAAGACGCACTTGAATATTTAAAAATTCAAGAAGTTGATTTAATTTTGTCTGATTTTATCATGCCAAACATGAATGGTATTGAATTTTTAAGAAAAGCAAAAGAAATTCAGCCAAACACAACTCAAATTCTTTTAACAGGCTATGCAGACAAAGAAAATGCCATTCTTGCAATTAACGAATTAAATATTTTTAAATATATTGAAAAACCTTGGCACAATTCAGACCTTTTGAATAGCATTAGAAACGGAATTGAAAGAAGCCAACTTAAAAAACAATTAGATAATAAAATTAAAGAATTAGAAACAGCAAATTCAAAACTCAACGAATATTCCAAAAACCTTGAAAAAATGGTTGAAGAAAAAGCACAAGAAATTATTCAAGCAAATGCAAAGCTTCAAACAATTTTTGATAATTGTGCAGACGGAATTGTTATTTTTGATAAAAACAACAAAATAATTTCAACAAATTCTAAAGCTGAAAGCCTTTTTGGCGAAAATGAAGAAAATCTCATTGGCAAAAACTTTTTTGAAATTGTTATAAACGAAAAAAATCAAAAAATTTATGAAACTTTAAAAGAAAATAAATTAGCATATTTAAGAGATTTTAGCTTAATAGATTATAAAGACGAAAAGAAAATTCCAATTGAAATTAGTCTTTCATCTGTTCAAAATGAGCTTTTTGATTTCTATATTGCAGTTATTCATGATGTAACTTATCAAAAAGAAACAGAAAGGCTTAGAGATGACTTTATGGCAACTCTAACTCACGACCTTAGAACTCCACTTTTAGCTGCAATCAACGGGCTTGAATTTATTTTAAACAAAAGTCTTGGCGAAATTAATGATAAACAAGAATTATTATTATCAACTATGAAATCAAGCAACGAAGATATGTTAGGGCTTGTAAATGCACTTTTAGAAGTTTATAGATATGAAAGTGGAAAATTATTCTTATGCAAGACTCAATTTTGCATTAATTCTTTAATCAAAAAATGCACACAAGAATTAACTCCTCTTTTAGAAGATAGAGAAATTATTTACAACTTTGAAAATGAAGAGTTTATTATTAATGCAGATGTAAATGAAATTAGGAGAGTTTTAACAAATTTAATTTCAAACGCAATTAAACATAGCGAAAATGCAGACAAAATTGTTATTTCAACTAAAAAACAAGAAAAAAATGCCCTAGTTGAAGTTAAAGACAATGGAATAGGGCTATCTGAAGCTGATAGCAAAAATTTATTCAAACGCTTTTCGCAAGGAACATCTCACAAAAGAACTTGCTCAACAGGCTTAGGACTATATTTATCACGCCAAATAATTGAGGCACATAATGGAAAAATTTGGGTTGAAACCGAACTTAATAAAGGTTGCACATTCAAATTTGAATTAAAAAACGCAATAGTAGAAAATAGGGTTTTAATATAATGGAAAAAACAAAAATTTTATTAATTGAAGACCATGTTATGACAAGGTTAGGAACTGCAATGGTTATAGAACAAGTTGAAAACTATGACCTTGTTGCTCAAGCTGGAGATGGTGTTGAGGGTGTTAATTTAGCTCAAAAACACTTGCCAGATGTCATTTTAATGGACATTGGGCTTCCTAAAATGGATGGAATTGAAGCCACTAGAAAAATAAAAAATGAGCTAAAATTAGGCTCTGGCGTTTTAATGTTTACTTCAAGAGATAATAAAGAAGATGTGTTCTCTGCTCTAAAAGCAGGTGCAGATGGTTATATTATGAAAGGCTCAAGTCCTGAAACTTTAATTAATGCAATTAATGCAATTGCTCAAAAAGCAGGCTGGCTAGACCCTCAAATTGCAAGATTAGTTTTATCTGCTGTTCAAGAAGAAGAGGCACAAGAAAAAGAAATTAAAGAAGAGAAAAAAGAAGCAACAAACAAATATGGCTTAACAAAAAGAGAATTGGAAGTTTTAGCTCTTATTGTTGAGGGGCTTTCTAACCCTGAAATTTCTGATAGATTAGTTGTTTCTCTTGCAACAACAAAAGCTCATGTTCATAGTATTTTGCAAAAGCTTTATATTCAAGGAAGAGCAAAGGCTGCTGTTTTTGCAGTTCAAGAGGGTCTTGTATAGTTGCCTTTTTAAAATATTTCATTAAATAATAGACCGTTTAAATGACGAAATGCCAAGCGTTTAGAGATAAAATAAACGTGAGGTATTATATTATTTTGGGGTAGCTCTGTTTAACACAATTAATCCGATAAATATTTCATATAGAAATTTGCCTAAAATCACTCCTAAAAAAGAAGCTGAGGGCAAAGAAAACCAAGAAAATGTCTCCTCTGAGAGCAAAAGTCGTGGTTTGGAAAATTATGAAACCTATTATCAAAATAGGGAATTTCCTAATGGAAATAAAGTTGCAATTGACTACACTCAAAACAAAATAAATATCTCACAAATTTTAACAGACTTCAGAAGCACAACCTCAACTATTGCCACTCCACCTGCCATAATGGAAGAAATTGAGCAATATTTAGGGCTTGTTGACCTAGAAAGTCAAAAAGAAAAACCAAACAGAGAAATTGTCCTCTCTAACCTCAAAAATGCCTCAAAAATTGCAGACGGATACATTTCAGAAACTCTTAAAAAAGAATCTAAAGTTGTTGAAAATTGGGTAGATGCATTATTTTTGCAAAAAATTACCCTAAAGGCAGACCCAAATGATGTTAATGAAGCATATAAGCTTCAAATTGAAAAAAGCGAAAAAATAGAACATGCAAAAGAAGAAGGGCTAAAAGTTAAGGCTGAAAGGGAAGATGCAAAAATAACTTTTGGCGAAAAATTTAAAGACGCAAAATCTAAAATCAGCAAAGACCCAAAAGGTGCATTGAAAGAATTTGGAGAAATTTTAGATATTGCAAAAAATACCCAAAATGATAATTATGTTGCAGCAGTGCATCTTGAAAGAGGAAAAATTCTTGATAAATATAATTATTCAACATTAGCAATTAAAGAATTTGAAAATGCAACAAAATGTAATGATGGAAATATTAAAACTCACGCACATTTAGGTCTTGCTAGAATTTATGACGATTTTGGTGAATTTGAGGGTGCTAAAGAAAATTATCATCAAGCAGTTGCAACAAGTGGCGAAGCAAGCAATATGACAGGTCAAACCTTAGCACTTAAAGGCTTAGGCACTCTTTATGCTGATAAATTTGACTATAAAAATATGGAAATATTCAACAATCTAACGCTTGGGGCTTTAGAGGGTGTTGAAAATAAGAAAATTATTGCAAAAACTTATCAAAGAATTGCAGATGATTATAGCTATCTTGGAAGCGAACAAAAAGCACTCTCATTTCTTAAAAATTCAACAAGCGTATACTCTTCAATAAACAAAGATAACACACAAAACTCCGAACTTGCTAAAAACTATGAAGAAGCTGCGAAATTAATGTCTAGTCTTGGGAATGAAAAGAAAGCAAAATCTCTTTTACTAAAAGCTCGTCTATATCAGATTTCATAGTAACTTCAGTTGTTGATATTGGCAAAACAAAATTTATTTTAGCGTTTTGAACCTTTTTATCGCTTTTCATAAGCTCAAACATTTTATTTGGGCTAAATTTTTTACCCAATTTTTGCCCTAATTCAAATTTTTCCAAAAGTGAAAGTGCTTTTTTCTTATCTTCTTCATTTATTAAATTTAATTTATAAGAAAGCTCAAAAGCAAACATTAAGCCAACAGCAACGGCTTCTCCGTGTGTGATTTTAAAATTAGATATTTTTTCAATAGGATGAGCAAAAGTGTGTCCCAGATTCAAAATTTGCCTTAATTTGAACAGATTTTGCAATAATGTGTTCAACATTTTCATCAAAAGAATTGCTAGATAAAAACTCTAA
>JAZSMU010000047.1:0-11682 GCA_045536045.1 Candidatus Gastranaerophilales bacterium | reverse complement strand
CCAAAAATTATAAAATTTACCCTAAAAATTCTTCACTTTGGAATAATATTTCAATTCACGAAGCAAATGAAAAACTGAAAACAATCAGTAGGTTTGTTAATAATAATTTTGGGTTTAGAGGGGAATAGCTCATAAAAAGCACAGCTTTATTATTAATTTTTGTAACAAAAATAATTCAAAACTTAAAGAAACCAATAAAAAGAGCCGATATACATAGTGTTCACTAACAAGGAGCAGAAGAAAAAAATGGGTATGTCAGCATCACAAGCAAGATTATTAATGCTAACGGCAAGAAAATCTGACCTTGAATATCAAGCTCAACAAATTTGCCAAGCAAAACTTGCTCTTGCAAGAGAATCTGAAGAGCTCGCAACAAGATATGCCGATGCTGTTGGCAACAGGCAATATAGCACCTTAATGGACGGACGAGATACAGCTATAAACGGTCACAATATTTATCAAGCGCTTGCAGCAGCGGGATGCACAGATTATTATATCAATGAAGCAGGCTTAGCAAGAAAATTTGGATTAAACATCAATAATACTGTTCAAATTGACACCGTTGACCAAAATGGCAAGGCAATCAAAAAAAATGTAATTGATTTATCAAGTTTAAACGCTACTGATATTTACGATGCAATTGACGCAGGTTTAATTGCAATAACAGATAGCAAAGGCAACATACAAAGTGCTTCAAGCTTTAGAGGCCTCAGAGATGAAAACTATACCGATGATGATGGTGCAGCAGAAGCAAAATATAACGCAGAAAATAAAAAAATCCAAACCAAAGAAAAACAGCTTGATATGAACTTAAAACAAATTGAAACTCAACACACAGCTGTTACAAACGAAATGGAATCTGTTGAGAAAATTGTTAAAGATAACGTTGAAAAAACATTCAAAACATTTGCATAAGATAAAATATGAATAGTATATAAATTATTAGTGAACATAAAGCCCTTCGGGGCTTTTTTATTGCCATTTTTTATAAAGAAACCACATTAGCAAAATCTCAATTCAAATTTATGATTTATTGATAATGATAATCATTCTTAATAAAGAAATTTAAAAAATCAAGCTTTTTGAAATTAAAAATTTATAAGCCGGAAACCCTTGAAAAATGGACATAAAAATCCATAATGTTAAAAATTGTAAAGATTAACAATTTTATCATAAAGTTTTAATGAAAACATCCGTCAAATGGTGTATTACTAAACAAGGGGTACGTGTGTCATGATTTCCATCACTAATACAAGTGAAATTGCGCGTTTTCAACGAATTTTGCAAAGTGCACAAGCACTTACGGAAAAAGCTGCCACAAGAATAGCAACAGGATACAAAATTAACACAGCTGCAGATGACCCAGCAGGTTATCAAATAGCTTCTGGTTTAACCCGCCAAATTCGTGGAATTGAAACAGCAAACCAAAATGCCGTTCTTGCCCAAAGCTTTGTCAAAACTGCTTCAGATGGTGTTGAAACAATGACAGGATATGCGGGCGAAATTAGGGAATTGGCTCTGCAAGCCCTTTATGCAACAGATGAGGAAAAAGTTGCCCTAGAGCTTAAGGCTCAAGGAATTATGGATTCTATAAAAAATGTTAAAAGCACATCAAAATTTGGCAATTCAGATGTATATAGAGAAGAAGGCTTTACATTCCAAACAGGATATAGTGCAGATGGCGTTTCAAATATTAAAATTGAAACTTCTCTAGAAGCAGACCAATTACACGATTTTGATATAGACTCATACGAAGTGGATTTCACAAGCGAGGACGCAGATATTGAAGCTGTAATTAAAGATTTTGACCAGCTTGAACAAGATTTAACAATGGTGAGCACCAAACTTGGTGTTTCCCAAAACACGCTTGAAGACACAATAGAAACTCAAGAAACTACATACGAAAATATTACAGCTGCAAGAAGCACAATAATTGACGCAGATTTAGCACAAGAAGTTGCAAACCTAACACAAGGAGAGCTTTTAAGCGAAATGGCAGTTGCTCTAATGCAACAGTCTATGCAATTCAATGCAAATCTTGCTGTTAGCCTAATTGCAGGCATAATGTAGCCTATAAAAAGCCAATATTTTAATCGTAAACTTTTGTAAAGTTTTTTTGTTGTGCTGTAAAGTTTTTCCTAAAAAAATCCGTCAAATGGTGTAGAAGTTACGAAGGATTTAAGGAAGACAATAATGATTACCATATCAAACACAGCAAGCAATATTAAATTGCAAAATTATATGGCTGAATTTTCAAAAGCTCAACAAAAATCAATGAGCAGACTTGCTTCAGGCTATAAACTTGAATCAGCAGCTGATGATGCTGGTAATTATCAAATAGCAGTTAATGCAACAAGACAATTGAGAGGCTTAGAAACAGCAAATAAAAATGCAACTTCAGCTAAAAATATTGTTGAAGCAGCAGACGAAAGCTTAACTAAAATGAGTGAATTAGCTTATTCAATTCAAGCATTATCTCAAAAAGCATTAAGAGGGACAGCAGACGAAAGAGCAGCATTGCAAGAAGAAGCAAACGCACTTTTAGCTGAAATAAAAAACTTAAAAAATGAAACAAAATATAATGATGTTCAAGTATTCAGAAATGAAGGCTTCATCTTCCAAGTTGGGTATGAAGGAAATGCAAATTCAAGCTTAAGAGTAGACACTTCTTTAGCTTCTTCTGAATTAGATGGTTTTGATATAGACACATATTCAGTTGATTTTTCAACAGACGCAAAAATTGAAGAAGAAATGGCAAAATTTGATGCTCTTCAAGGCGATTTGAATAAAAAAACTACTGAAATTGGTGCAAAAAATCAAATATTAGATAACATCATAAAAGCCCAAGAAGAAATTTACACAAATGTTAATACAAATAGAGAAAATTTAATCAATACAGATATGGCAGAAGAACTTGTTGCATATGTTAAAAACCAAATTTTAAACTCAGCAGCTTCAGCTTTAAAAGAACAAACAACAAGCTTAAATTCAGCATTGGCAATTGGTTTAATTGTTGCCTAGATTAAAATGCTTTTTGATTTGTTAAAAATTGTAAAAATAATTTTTAAAAATATAAATCAAATGTATGTTTAATCTTTATTGTGATATAGTATAAACTGATTTTATACATTCACTACAAATCCATAAGGAGGACTATGAATTGGCAATAATGACACCACCTATCAAAGATGCAGTTAAACCATCTTGCGAAAAGTATTTAGGAAGACACATTTTAGCAGAATTCTTTGAATGCGACCCTAACATTTTGAACAATATTGATTTAGTTGAAAGATATATGACAGAAGCAGCTCTTGAATGCGGAGCAACTATAGTTCAAAAATGTTTTCATTTATTTACACCACACGGTGTTTCGGGCGTCATTATTATTTCAGAAAGCCACCTTGCAATTCATACTTGGCCTGAATTAGGCTATGCAGCAGTTGATTTATTCACTTGTGGAGAAGCATGCGACCCTAAAGTTGCATACGACTACTTAAAAAGAATGTTCCGTTCAAAAGACACATCATACACTCAATTGAACAGAGGGATTATGGATGACAAAAATATTGAAGTTACCCATGCACCTTTCTATATAAAAAATCAATTTTAGTGTAAAATAATTTTGTGAATAAAGTTTTTATAACATTAATGAAAGAATCAGACCTCGTAGATGTTTTATCTATTGAGTGCGAAGCATATGGCGAACATCATTGGAGTATTGATGGATTTAGAAATGAAATCAAAAATGATGTTGCAAGATACATTTGTGCAAAAATTCAAAATGAAGATGGAAGTTTTGAGCTTATTGGCTATATGGGAATTTGGACAGTTTTTGAAGAAGCCCATATAACAACTCTCGCTGTTAGAGAAAAATATAGAAACTCACAAATCGCCCAAATACTTTTAATTTCTCAAATTGAATATTTATACAAAAATATGGTCAAATATTTAACTTTAGAAGTTAGAGAAAGCAACCAAAAAGCTATTAATTTATATGAAAAATATGGCTTTAAATCTTTAGGTAAAAGAAAAAACTATTACCAAAATAATAACGAAGACGCACTTATAATGTGGACAAACAACATATTCTCAACAGAATATAAAAAAATGTTTGAAGAAAATAAAAGCAAAATTTCAAAAGAAATAATTTATGAATAAAAGATACGAAGACTTATTTCAAAAACTTATATATAAAGGAGAGAGGATACCACTTAGCTTTGGCACTCTTGCAGTTGTTGCATTTTGCCTATTAATGCTCATAATTTCAACTTTTGTAAGAGTTGAAATTGTTCATCCTTGGCTTTTAAAAAACCCTAATGGAGATTTTGAAATTATTATAAAATCTTACCCCTATGTCCCACAAATTCCAGTTTTATTGGGTATTGTTGCTCTTTTGGGAAAACCTTTTAGCTTTTTAACTGTTATTATTTATATTTTTATGGGATTATTCATTTGGCCAATTTTTGCAATGGGTGGTGGCTTAGATTACCTTAAAACAGGGTTTTTTGGATATATTTTAGGTTTTATTCCAGCAATTATTTTAGCAGGAAACATTTTAAGTAAAGGAAAACATATCAAATATGTTGCTCTTGCTGCAATTTTAGGTGTTTTGGCAATAGATTTAACGGGTATTTTTTGGATTTCATTTTTAGCGTTGTTTAAACTTGTTGAAATTCCAATTTTAAAGTTGGTGCTTTCAACATTCAACCCAAGTTATATGCTATATAGCCTATTTTGCTCAATTGTAGCGATATACATAGGTTATGGAGCAAGATTTGTTTTATGGCCAATGATTCAAACAAACTTGAAAGTTAAAAGACTAGAAAATGTCAGACAAAAAATTATTGAAAGAATGGAAAAACAAGAAATAGACGAATTTGAAATAGAATTAAGCAAAAAACCAACCAAAAAAAGAAATAAGAAAAATAAAGAAGAAGCACCAAAACCAAAGGCAAAAAGAGGACGCCCGAAAAAAACTAAAGAAGATAATTAAGGCATTCTTTATAACTTTCAAATTCAAAAACTTCAACACCCAATTTATCTTTATCAACTTTTAGTGTGCATTCATTTTTAACTGCATAAATTGGAATATTGTTTTTAATAGCACCCAAAACTCCATAAGAACCAAGAGAAAAAGAGGGAACAATAAGCCCATCTGGTTTTTTCAAAGAGTTTTCCTTTTTTGTGTTTGAAATGGCTGGAGCCTGATTTAGCCCAATTAAAACACAAGGAAGATAAGTTGACGAAATGGTCTCAGAAGCAAGTTTCGGGTTTTCAATTTTAAATGAAATATCTAAAGAATTAAAAGCAGGTGCGTGTGCTGTTGGAACCATTAATTCAGAAGAAACATAATGAGAAATAACACCCTCAAGCCCACCAATTGGGTCAATTCCAACTCCTTGCATATATAATTCATCTTCTGCTTCAGGAAAAAGGCAAACAATTGCAAGAGCTTCTGCTCCTTTAGCAATTAATTTTTTAGATGATTTAATAAGCTCATTTGGATTTTTCAAAGAACCAGCTGAAACACCATCAACAACATTCAATTCAACTCCAACATTGTTTTCAGTAATTTCATAACCAACAATATCAAGTCCCATAACCATTTTTAAGGCATTAATTGTGTTTATATGGATATTTAAAATATCTTGAGGAATTTGAGAATCAAAAACAACTCCTATTTTATTTTTATTCGCAGGCGTTAAATGTATTTCTCCAGATAAATATCTGTCCATTGCCCAACCTTCTGTATAATGCATATTAGGAGTTATTGCAGACAAAATTCCACCATTAACAACATTTGGATTAACAACAAGGTCAAAATGATTTGCAAATTCCCTTGCAATATAGCCCATATCGCCAGCATAGCCACCATATTCTGCGCCAATTCCTGTTGGAAGAGATAATACAAAAAGCTTTTTATTCATAAGAAAATTTTAGCATAAAAAAAGCTCAGGTCGTGCCTGAGCCCTGACGTAGTTAACAAAACTATATAAGCGACATAGCCAAACTTGGCATTTGATTAGCTTGTGTCAATAATGATGAAACCGTCTGTTGCATAATATATTGTTTTGTATATTCAGATGATGTTTCAGCAACATCTGTATCAACTAAGTTAGAATGTGCAGATATTATGTTTTCTTTCATAACATCTAGGGCACTTTGTGCTGCTTCCATTCTATTTAATGAATAGCCTGCAATTGTAATTCTTTCTGTTGCGTTAGCTATTGCTTTATCTAAGTTTGTTATAAGAGTTTGCATAGTTGAATCATTTTCAGAAAAAGCAAAAGTGGCAGAATTCAAAGAAGTGCACAGAGAAGATAGAGTTGCACCATAAAATAATTTTTGAATTTTTATGGTATTTGTTGCAGCATCGGCTTCTGTTCCGACTTGCACTAAAACATAATCTGAAGATGTTTTAGAAGTGTTGAAAATGGTGAAATCGTTAAATTTCGCACCTTTTGAAAGCCTGTCAATTTCTTCTGCTCTAGCTTTTGCTTCAGCTTCTAGTGCATCTCTTTCTTTTTCAGAATATGTGCCATTCATTGCCTGAAGTGTTAAATCTCTTATTCTCAACAAGTTGTCTTGAATTACATCTAGAACACCTTCTGCAGCTTTTACCATATTTGTTGCAGATGTAATGTTGCTTGAAGCAATTGCAGAACCTGTTATAAATTTTTCCATTCCTTTAGCGAGTGCAAACCCTGCTGGATTATCTGCAGCAGAATTTATATTTATACCCGTTGAAAGTTTTTCAACAGCAACCTGATAAGCGTCAGCAGCATCATTTAATTGCCTTATGAGCTTATTGGAAGCCGTGTTCGTATTTATGACAATAGCCATTTCGTCTTCCTCATTTTATATAAAGTTTTTAAAATAGGGGCTCAAGGTAACTTATGAGCCCCATTATATTTTGTTTTATTATACTAATGACAATGCCAAGCTTGGTGTTTGGTTTGCTTGTGTCAAAAGTGAAGCTGATGCTTGTTGAAGAATATATTGTTTTGTATATTCTGAAGATTCTTCAGCAATATCGGCGTCAACTATACGAGATCTTGAAGAAGATAAGTTTTCAGCTTGCACTTGCAACGCATCAATTGCAGAGTCTAATCTGTTAATAGATACACCAATTGTTGATCTTCTAGAAGATGCGTTTGTAATTGCAGTGTCAATATTTTCCAATAAATCTTCCATATTAGAACGAGTTGTTGAGAATGCAAATGATGCAGAAGCTAAAGAAGTATTTAAGCAAGATAAAGTTGCTCCATAAAATACATTTTCAACATCAATTGTGTTAGTAGCTGCTTCTGCGCCTGTTCCAACTTGAAGAGTTAATTTAGAGTCGTCTGCAGATTTGTCTACATCAAAAATTTGGAAATTGTTAAATTTTGCGCTTTTTGCAAGTCTGTCAATTTCCTGTGCTCTTGCTTTTGCTTCAGCTTCAAGAGCGTCAATTTCTGTTTCAGAATAACCGCCGTTCATTGCTTGAAGTGTCAAGTCTCTCATTCTTAATAAGTTGTCTTGAATTGTGTCTAGAACACCTTCTGCAGTTTGTAAAATACTAATTGCGTTTTGTGCGTTGTTTTCAACAATTGCAGAACCTGAAATTTGTGTTTCCAAACCTTTTGCAATCATAAATCCTGCTGCGTCATCGGATGCTGAGTTAATTTTGTAACCTGTTGACATCCTTTCCATAGCAGTTGCTGCTTTGTTTGTTGCTCTATTCAAGTTATTGTTAACTTTCATAGAGAGTACGTTAGTGTTAACTACGAGTGCCATCTTTGTTTCCTTTCTTTTTTAAAAAACTATCCTTAGTTTTTGCTAACCAAATAGCTAGCTGACAAAGAAAGCAGACGAAAGTAAGCCTAAGAGCACTAATTATGCACTTGAACTGTTTGCTACGCTTGGGGAAATAATTTTACCAATTGACAAAAGAGGCAAAAATATTTTTTGCATAGATGTTAATTACGTCAGATTTTATTGTCATCTAAAATCTATTATTGTTAGCAATATAATATTAAGCCTCTATCTGTGTAAAGTAAATTGTACTAAGGTTAGAAATTTATCCAACTTTAGTTGGTTTTTTGCAAATATTTTTCTCTAATCCAGCTAATTTCTTCTTCTTTTTGCATATTTTTTATGCGATTTTGAAGTTTATAAGAAAGCAAATCATCTAAAATTTCACCAATTATTTTTCCTTGCTTAAAGCCTAAAGAAATTAAATCTTCGCCATTGACAATATTTTTAATATTTTTTAATTCATTCAAATATAAAATTAAATTTTCATCTTTCACTTTGGCAAAATAAAGAGCTAAATCCTCATTATCAGCATTTTTAAAGGTTTTAAACATATTTAGAATATTATTTTTATCATATTCAATATTTGGAATTTCAAACCTAAGTGCTAAATATGCAAGCTCAGCTAAATTGACATCAAACAAAAAAGAAGCCGAATTAATTGAGCCAAAGTCAATTTCTGGCTTTGTATCTCTAAAAATTTTATAAAGTTTATTATTAATTATATGTTCATAAGTTAAAATATTATTTTCTAAAAGCTTTAAAAGAGTTAAATCCACCCTAGAAAAACTCAAAAATTCTCTATCAATTTTAGAATTTAAAAATTCTTCTTGTAAGCTTTTTGTTTCCTCGTCTAACTTAAAATCAAAACGAAGAGAAAAATCTAAACCTCTTAAAATTCTTGTTGGGTCATCTATAAAGCTTTTATTGTGCAAAATTTTTAATTTTTTAGCTTTAATATCTTCAACTCCACCTAAAAAATCTATAATTTCAAAATTTTCTAGGTTTATTAAAATTGAGTTAACAGTAAAGTCTCTTCTTTTTATATCTTCTTCAATTGGACACGCAATTTTTTCAACAGACGGCAAACAGCCTGAATTTGGATATATTTCGCTTCTTGTTGAAGCAAAATCTATATCAATTCCATTTATTGTTGCCTTAACTGTTCCAAAATCAGGATGATAAGAAATAACTTCAGCACCCTCAATTGAATCCACAAATTTTATTGCATTGCCCTCAACAAGAATATCAATGTCAGCAATATTTTTATCCATCAAAATATCACGAACTAAGCCACCAACAAAAAATAATCTTACGCCGAAATTTTTTGCACAACAATTAAGAGTATTTATTAAACTCAAAATTTCTTCTGAAAATTTTTCTTTAATCTTCTTTGGATTCATTTAAAACTTTTTCAAGAAAACCTGTGTCAATATTACCTTTAATATATTGAGGATGTTCCATAATTTTTGTGTGGAACGGAACTGTTGTTTTAATTCCTATAATGATATATTCATTTAAAGCTCTTAAGGCTCTTAGTCTTGCTTCTTCTCTTGTTCTTCCCCAACAAATTAATTTTCCAATTAAAGAATCATAATACGGTGGAATTTCATAGCCTGTATAAACATGAGAATCAACTCTTGTTCCAAAACCACCAGGTTTAATTATCCCTGTAATTTTTCCAGCTGATGGTCTAAAATTCTTATCTGGGTCTTCTGCGTTTATTCTACATTCAATTGCATGACCTGTAATTTGGATATCGGATTGTTTGTAAGATAATTTTTTGCCATCTGCAATTAAAATTTGCTCTTTAACGATATCAACATTTGTAACCATTTCAGTAACAGGGTGTTCAACTTGAACTCTTGTGTTCATCTCCATAAAGTAAAATGGATTATTACCATCTTTATCTTTAGAATTAACATCAACTAAAAATTCAACTGTTCCAGCGCTTTCATATTTTGAAGCCTTTGCAGCATTAACTGCAACAGCACCCATTTTTTCTCTTAAAGAAGCTGAAACACAAACTGATGGCGCTTCTTCTAAAAGTTTTTGGTGGCGTCTTTGAATAGAGCAATCACGTTCTCCTAAATGAATTATATTGCCTTTTGAATCTGCCAAAATTTGAACTTCTACATGGCGTGGGTTGATTAAATATTTTTCTGCATAAACTCCGTCATTTCCAAAAGCATTTTGTGCTTCTTGCTTGCATAAGCTAAAGTTTTCCTCAATTTCAGAATCAGAATTAACTATTCTCATTCCTTTTCCACCACCACCAGCTGTTGCCTTTAAAATAATTGGATAGCCAACTTCAGAAGCAAATTCTTTAATTTCTTCAACAGATTCCAAAAGCCCTGTTCCAGGTGTTATTGGAACATTGTTTTCTATCATAAGTTTTCTTGCAGTAGCCTTATCTCCTAAAAGACGCATAGATTCTGCTGTTGGTCCAATAAATTTAATGTGGTGTTGTTCGCAAATATCTGCAAAGTCGGCTCTTTCAGATAAAAAGCCATATCCAGGATGAATTGCGTCAGCTCCAGAAGTTAGAGCAACTGAAATTAGGGCAGGAATATGAAGATAGCTTTTTGCAGCCTCTTTTGGACCTATGCAATACGCTTCATCTGCCATTGTTACATGCAAACTTGTTGCGTCTGCTTGTGAGTAAACAGCAACAGTTGCGATTCCCAATTCTCTACATGCTCTAATTACTCTGAGGGCAATTTCCCCTCTATTTGCGATTAAAACTTTTTTTATCATAATTATTCTACATACATTAACACTTGGCCGTATTCAACACTTTGACCGTCTTCAACACAAATTTCTGTAATTGTTCCAGAAACTTCTGCTTCAATTTCGTTCATAAGCTTCATTGCTTCAATAATGCAAACAACTTGTCCTACGGCAACTTTGTCTCCAACTTTTACAAAAGGTTTTGCACTAGGTGATGGTGCAGCGTAAAAAGCACCGACCATAGGAGATGTAATAGCAGTTCCTTTTTTCTTAGGAGCTTCAGCTTGTGGAGCTTCAACTTCAGCTTGTAAAGCTTGTTGAGGTTGTTGGGAAGAAGTTTGTTGAACTTCAACTGCTTGTGCAACAACAGGAGCTTTTTCAGCTTTAATCACGATAGCTTTGTCGCCATCTTCTAGTGTAATTTCAGACAAGTTATTTTTATTGACTACATCAGCCAATTTTTTTATAAAGTCTAATTCTAAATTCATAAAATTTTCCTATACTCTGTCTAGATATTCATTTGTTCTGGTATCAACTCTAATAACATTACCAGTTACAACAAAGAAAGGAACTTGAACAACTGCACCACCTTCAAGTGTAGCTGGTTTTGTTCCTGAGTTTGAAGTGTTACCTTTTTCGTTTGGAGCAGTTTCAATAACTTCTAACTCAACATGGTTTGGCAAATCTACACCAATGATTTTGCCGTCGTGCATTAAAATTTGAACAATCATATTTTCTTTCAAATATTTAACGCCTTCGCCAATAGCTTCTTCAGAAACAGCAAGTTGCTCATAAGTTTCTGTATTCATCATTACATAGTCTTTAGCTTCTTTATATAAATATTGCATTTCAGACCTGTCTAGCATAGCTCTTTCAACTTTTTCGCCAGCTCTGAATGTTCTTTCAACAACTTGACCAGTTTCAACATTTTTTAATTTTGTTTTAACAAAAGCAGAACCTTTACCTGGTTTTACATGCAAAAATTCAACTACTGACCATAATTTGTCATCTATTTTAAGTGTTAAACCTGTTTTTAAATCGTTTGTTGAAATCATAAAATATTTTCCCTTAATCTATTATGGCTAAATTTTATCATAAAATTTTAATTTTACATAATAATTGTCGTCATTTTGCATTTTTTGTAACAATTCTTGG
>JAZSMU010000054.1:0-1902 GCA_045536045.1 Candidatus Gastranaerophilales bacterium | reverse complement strand
TAATGTGATTTTGGTTAATGATGATTGGGGAGAAAAAATTTCTAATATCAAAATTAATATTGAAAAAGCAAACATATTAAGAAAAGGATTAAATATTAAAACTCTTTCAAATTCTATAAATGCAAGCACAAATGGGTTCAATGTAAGTAGTTTTATTGATGACAATAATGACAATGTTTCAATTAATTTAAGATTAAATGATGGAGTAAAACAAAATGATGAAAGCTTAAAAACAATTGAAATATATTCAGAAAAATTAAAAACAACTGCTCCACTCTCAGAAGTTGCAAATATAAAAATAGACTATAATTATCCAGAAATTATAAGAAGAAATGGGCAATATTCAATAACAATAGAGGGATATATTAATAAAAATAAAACAACATCTAAAAAAGTTGTTGAAAAATTAATGAAAAAATTAAAAAAACTTGGTCTGCCTGCAGGTTATAGGTTTGAAATTGGAGGAATAGTTGAAAATTCAAATAAGGGAATGAAAGCAGTTGGAGCTGAAATGCCACTTGTCATTGGAATTGCAGGAATAATTTTAATGACATATTTTAATTCAATTAAAAACACGGCAATTATTGTTATAACTGGAATTTTGGCACTTTCTGGGGCAAATTTAGGGCTTTTTATAACAGGTTCATATTTTGGCTTTATGACATATTTGGGCTACATTTCTCTAATTGGAATGGCATGTAATAATTCAGTTGTTTTAATTGATTATTTTGAAGAAAATTTGAAAAACAAAATTAAGACAAAAAACAAAATTATTCTTTTAACTCTAAATAGGATTCGCCCAATTTCTTTAACTGCACTAACAACAATAGCTGGAATGTTACCTTTATGGCTTTCAAATGACCCAATGTTTTCTTCAATGGCCATTGCAATTATATTTGGTTTAGTTACTTCAATATTATCTACAATAATTCTTACACCAACACTTTACCTAGTTTTTAACAAAATTAAATAATTGCCCAAAATTATTTATTTGTTGTAAAATAAAGGAGTATTAGATAAGTGTTTTAAATGGAGCCAAGTGCCCGAAAACAGAAAGAGAAAAAAATGAACGAAGTAAAAAAAATGCAAGTAGTTGTTGGTGGAAAAACTGTTGAAATTGAAACAGGTAAATACGCTAAATCGGCTACATCTTCAGTTACTGTTAGATGCGAAGACACAATGCTTTTCATCCACGCAACAGTTTCAAAAGAACCAAGAGTTGGTATTGATTTCTTCCCATTATTAATTGACTACGAAGAAAGAATGTCTGCAATTGGTAAAATTCCAGGTGGATACACAAGAACAGAAGGAAAAGCTTCAGAAAAAGCAATTCTAGTTTCAAGATTAATTGATAGACCAATTAGACCTCTATGGCCAAAAGGTTATAGAAATGATGTTCAAATCGTTTCTCAATTATTTTCATACGACCAAAAAAATCAACCAGATGTGCTTTCAATTTTAGGTGCGTCAGCTGCTCTAATGCTAACAGGTGCTCCTTTTGAAGGTCCTGTTGGTGCAGTTCGTGTTGGTAAAATTGACGGCAATTATGTTGCAAACCCAACTCACCAAGAAGTTGAAAAATCAACAATGGATATCGTTGTAGCTGGAACAATGGATTCAGTTATTATGGTTGAAGCTGGTTGCAAATTCGTTACAGAAGACGAAATTATGGAAGCAGTTGAATTTGCTCAAAAAGAAATTAAAGTTCAATGCGAAGCTCAACTTCAATTTGCAAAAGATTGTGGAATTGAAAGAGCTGAATTTGTTAATCCATATGACACATCTGAATTAAATCAAATGATTAAAGATGTTGCAGGCGACATTATTTTTGACGCTTACCACAACTTTGACAGAGAATACAGACAAAAAAGAATTGAAGAAGCTAAAGAGCTTGTTAAAAAC
>JAZSMU010000023.1:0-15923 GCA_045536045.1 Candidatus Gastranaerophilales bacterium | reverse complement strand
TGGGTTTGAGACATTTTTTTGCAAATATTTATCTGGAATTTCTGCTATAAAGCGTGATGGTGGATACATTTTAATATCGCCCCAAACCATGCGTTTTTTAGAATATAAAAGATATAAATTTTCTTTAGCTCTTGTAATTGCGACATACATAAGCCTGCGTTCTTCTTCTAATTCAGACTTGTTTGCCGTAAAACCAATTGAACGAGAATGTGGAAAAATTCCCTCTTCAAGCCCAATTAGGAAAACAGTTTTGTATTCAAGACCTTTAGCAGAATGCACAGTCATAAATGTTGCGCTTTTTTCTGTATCTAATGCCTCGTCAATATCTGAAATTAAGGCAATTTGCACCAAAAATGTTCCAAGCATAGTATCTTCTAGGGAAGTTTCTTTGTTAAATTCATCTAGTTCAAATTCTCTTGCAACATTAATAAATTCTTGCAAGTTTTCTAATCTGCTTTGTGCTTCAATACTATCTTCTTCTCTTAATTCTCTAGCATAGCCTGTTTTTTCTAAAACTTCAGAACAAAAATCACTCAAAAGTCCGTCATTTTGAATTTTAGACAAAGACAAAATCAATTCTTTAAAATTTCTTAAATTTTCTTTAACGGCATTTGTAAAATTATCGTATTCATCAAGCAAATCTATCGCCTCAAACAACGAAATTTCGTTGTTTTCGGCAATTTCGTTTAACTTTTTAATTGTTGTATCGCCAATGCTTCTTTTAGGAGTATTAACAATTCTTCTAAAACTTTGAGAATCTTTATTGTTATAAATTAATTTCAAATAAGCAATAATGTCTTTAATTTCTTTTCTTTCGTAGAATTTCAAACCACCAACAATTTTATATGGGATTCCTAAAGTCATAAAAGCTTCTTCAACCATTCTTGATTGAGCATTTGTTCTATATAAAACAGCAATATCAGATAAGCTTTCGCCAGCTTCAACCAATTCTTTTGTTCTTTCAGCTACATAACGAGCTTCTAGAGTATCGTTTTGAGCTTCAAAAAGTGGGATTTTATCTCCTTCGCCATTATTTGAATACAAAACTTTATCAATTCTCTCTTCATTATTTTCAATAACAGCATTTGCTGCATTTAAGATATTTCCTGTTGAACGGTAATTTTCTTCAAGCTTAATTAATTTTGTGTTTTTGTAATCTTTTTGAAAATTAAGAATAATCTTAAAATCTGCTCCACGCCAAGAATAAATAGATTGGTCAACATCTCCAACAACAAAAAGACTTGTGCCATCTTCTTTAGCTTTTTCATCACTGAATAGCATACGAATTAATTTATACTGAGCTTGGTTTGTGTCTTGAAACTCATCTGCTAAAATATGCTTAAATCTATTTGCGTAATATGCTCTAACTTCTTCATTAGATTCTAAAAGTTTAACTGCAAGCATAAGCATGTCGTCAAAATCTAGGGCATTATTCAAAGCCAATTGCTTTTCATATTCTGTGTAAACTTCTGCAATTTTAATTGTTTTATGGTCTCTTGCTAATTTAGAGAATAATGAAGCATTTTGAAGTTTGTTTTTAGCATTTGAAATAATTGTTCTGATTAATTTTGGTTCATAAATTTTTTCATCTAAATTGAACTTTTTAAGAGCATTTTTGATAACAGTTTTTGTGTCTGTATCATCATAAATTACATAGTTATTGTCCCAAACTCTACCATCTGGAGATTTGTAGTCTTTAAGGTGCGACCTTAAAATTCTTCCACAAATATTATGGAATGTGCCAACCCACATTCTTTTAACAGTTGCTTCTCCAAGATATGGAACAAGTCTTTCTTGCATTTCTTTTGCAGCTTTGTTTGTAAAAGTTACAGCCAAAATTTCTTGTGGATAAACACCAGATTTTACAAGGTGCGAAATGCGAACAGTTAAAACCCTTGTTTTGCCAGAGCCAGCTCCAGCCAGAGTTAAAACCGTTCCTTTATCTGTTAAAACAGCTTCTTGCTGTTTATCATTTAGCCCCTTTAAATAGTCCATGATTTTATTATTAAACAAATAAAATTTCTGGCAATTATATTAAGAAAAATCTCTATTTTTTTAGACAAATCTTGAAAAATATGTTATATTTGTATCTATCAGGTTATAAGGGTATATATGAGCGACGATAAAGAACGAATTTCTATTAATGTTTCTATTGATGAGGACTTAGACACAGTTCCTGAAGATAGCGACAAAATTGATGTTTTGGCACAAGAATTAGCAACAATTAGACAAAGTGCTAAAAAAATTGCAATCATTGGAAGCCGTAATTTAACTATCACTCACCAACAAATTATAGAAATGCTTGCAACAACATTGGTTAAAGCAGGCAACACAATTATCACTTCTGGTGGTTCTCAAGGAACAAACGCTGCAGCAATTAGAGGTGCTATGAAAGCTAATCCTGATAAATTAACTATCATTTTGCCTCAAACAATTGGGCAACAACCATCAGATGTTCAAGACCAACTTATTGGCGTTAAAAACATTGTTGAACACCCAGATAGAGCAATGATGACTCTAGCTGACGCAAGTAGAATTTGCAACAAAGAAATTGTTGATGATTGTCAACAAATTATTTGTTTCTTATCTCATAGTTCAAATACTCTTCATCAAGCAGTTAGACATGCTGAAGAAAGTCATAAAATTGTTACTGTATTTTACCTAGACTAATCGGTAAATATACTTTGAATATTACAAAATTTCGGGCATTTTCAATTTTGATTTTGCCCGATATTTTATCTAAAATTTTCCTCACAATATAAAGCCCTAGTCCTGATGAATTTTGAGAATAAAATTTTTTGAAAATATTTTTATTTAACTTTTGCCCACTGTATTCATTTTTAATTTCAAAATAAGTGCCACAAGAGCATTTTTTTAGCTCAATTTCAACTGTTGAATTTTTTGATGAATGTTTAATTGAATTTGAAATCAAATTTGAAAAAAGCCTTGAGATAGCATTTTTATCAGAAAAAATCTCTATATCATCTTCAATATTTTTATAAAATTTGATGTTTTTTCCTTTTATAAAAAAGGCATAATTAAAAAGCTCAGATTTTAAAACTTGCGATAAGTTAATTTTTTCTATTTGTAGCTTTTGGATACTCAAATCAAACTTATAATCAGACAATAAATCTTCAATAAGATTCAAGGTTGACCTATTTGTTTTATAAATGTTTTCTAAAATCTCATCTTCTCTTTTTATTGCTCTTAAGGCATAATCAACACTTATCATTGGGTTTTTAATATCGTGCAGAATTGTCATAATAAATTCTAGGTTGTTTGCTTTTACCTTTTTCAAAAAAGAAATATAGCGAACATAAAAACGAACAACTCTTTTAATCTCATAAACCTTATCGCAAAAGGTTTTTCCACAGCTCAAATCCCTAAAATGCGAATCAATAAATTCGTAGTATATTTTTTCATCCACAATATTTTTAGCCGAAGTTTGTGCAATATTTTTTAATAGCATATTAAATTTTTAACAAGTTTTGTTAATTTTTATATCAGACGACAGGGGAATATTCTAGACACAAATAATTTAGCAAGTATTATTAAATAAAGAGTATTATTTTATATAAATAGAGGAATAGAAATGATTAAATTTGACCCTAAAAACGTGTCAATTGACGTTGTCGGAAAAGACAATGGTCTTGATTTAGAAAAAGAATTCAGTGAATATGCACCAAAAATTGCAAAAATTCTTACAGACTTAAACCAAAAGAAAGATAAACCTGGAGCATGGCTTCAATGGATGAATCTTGGCTACAACGAAGAAACTGTTTGGTATGTTAAAGAATATGCTGCAATGGTTAAAGGTCGTTTTGATAACATTCTAGTTCTTGGTATTGGTGGTTCTGCATTAGGTGGAATTGCTGTTTGCGAAGCACTTTTAAAACCATATTGGAATTTATTAACACCAGAACAAAGAGAAAACATGCCAAGAATTTTCTTCTTAGATAACATTGACCCAGACCAAATGGATGCAATGTTCAACATGTTAGATTTAAGAAGAACTTTGGTTAATGTAATCACAAAATCTGGCTCAACTGCTGAAACTATGTCTCAATTTATGATAATTAAAGACAAACTCCAAAGCATTTTAGGTGATGATTACAGAAAACATATCGTTGCAACAACAGACAAAGAAGCTGGAATTTTAAGACAAATTTCTAACGAAGAAGGCTACAAAACATTTGTTGTTCCAGATGATGTTGGTGGAAGATTTAGCGTATTTTCAGCTGTTGGTTTATTACCATTTGCACTTGTTGGCATAAATATTGATGAAATTATTGAAGGTGTTAAAAATATGGATTTAGCACTTAAAAATACAGACATCAAGAAAAATATTGCAGCACAAAATGCTTTAATTCACTACTTATTAGAACGCAAAAATGGCAAAAACATCTCAGTTATGATGCCATATTCAAGCAGACTAAGATATATTTCTGATTGGTATGTTCAACTTTGGGCAGAATCATTAGGAAAAGAAGTTGATAATGACGGAAAAGTTGTAAATATTGGACCAACTCCTGTTAAAGCAGTTGGCGTTACAGACCAACACTCACAAATTCAACTTTACAACGAAGGTAAAAATGACAAAATTATTAACTTCATTAGAGTTGGCGAATTTGATAAGACTATGGATATTCCAAAAATCTTTGAATGCACAGGAATTGGTTATCTTGGTGGCAAAACAGTTAATGAATTATTAAATGCAGAAGCAGATTCAACAGCTGTTGCACTTTGCGACTACAACCGTCCAAATGTTACAATCACTCTTCCAAAAGTTAATGCATACTATGTTGCACAACTTCTTTATATGTTAGAAGTTCAAACAGCAATTGCAGGTGAGCTATACAACATCAACACATTCAACCAACCTGGTGTTGAACAAGCTAAAAACTACACTTATGCTCTAATGGGAAGAGCAGGCTACGAAGATAGCGCAAAAATCTTAAGAGAAAAAATGGGCGTTTAGTTCATAAAATAAATTTTAAAACACTCTAGATTAACTTCTAGGGTGTTTTTTATTAGCCAATTTGATAATGTTTTATTTCTGTATTTATTTTAACTTCACTTTAAAGGAGGAAAAATGAATATTAGAAACACGGAAACAGAAAAAAATTTAATTAAAGCAGTTACAGGAGAGGCATTAGCAAATAATAGATATTCTTTCTATGCCAAAGTTGCAAGAAAAGAAGGTTATATTCAAATTGCAAACATCTTTGAAGAAACTGCACTAAATGAAAGAGAACACTGCAAAAGGTTTTATTCTTACCTAGACTACATGCCAGTTGAAATAACAAACACATATATAGCAGGCATTGGCTCTACTAAAGAAAATTTAAAGATGGCATTTGAATTAGAGGGGGAAGAAAACACAATTACATATCCAAAATTTGGAGATGTTGCACAAAGTGAGGGCTTTATTGAAATTGCAGAATTATTTTATAGAATTACAACTGTTGAAAAACACCACGAAGTGAGATACAAAAACTTGTGGGAAAATTTAAACAATAAAAAAATATTTAATAAAGACAGAGAAACTATGTGGAAATGCCTCAAGTGTGGTTATATTGTTAAAGATATTGAAGCACCTGAAAAGTGTTTGCTTTGTCATCATCCTAAAGGTTATTTTGAAATTCTTTGTGATAACTTTTAAAAAAGTGTATATATAAGCGAAAAGCGTGCTAAAATTAGCACGCTTTCCTTGGGAGAGAGTTCTTTGTAAGTCTTTCTCAAAGTAAATTAAGTAAGCATTATCCGATTTTATTATTAGCCAATCAACTGAATAGCAAGAGATGGAAGTTGATTTGCTTGAGATAGAACCGCAGTAGCAGTTTGTTGAAGAATTTGATATTTTACCATATCTGAGCTTGCTTTTGCGATATCCACGTCTGTCAATCTGGATTTTGCTGTTTCTAAGTTTTCTACTGTGTTTGCAAGGTTAGAAGATGTAGCGTCCATACGGTTTGTGAATGCACCTAATAAACCTCTTGAGCTTGAAATTAGGTTAATTGAGTGTTGAACGTCTTCCATATATTTTCTGAAAGCGTCGCCAAATGCAGCATCTGCCGTTCCAACATAATCTTGAATAGCTGTTTCGTCTCCAAAATCAGCGTGGTCTGGCTGCATACAAGTAGGCAATTGTAAACCTTGTCCACCAGCGTCAACTGAAGTTAAGCCAAGAGCTGTTAAGTTACAGTCTGTTAATGCTGGTCTGATGTCAATTGTGTTGGTTTCAGTTTCAAAGCTGCCACCTGTTTGAATAATCATTCTTTCTAGAGAACCATCTAGCAATTCTTGACCATTGAAGTTTGCACTTTTTGCGATATTGTCAATATCAATTAACCTTTGGTTAATTTCAACCATTATCGCACGTCTTCCTTCAACGTCGTTTAAGTCAGATGCACCTTGAACTAATAGTTCGTTGATTCTTTGTAAGTGGTCTGCAACTGTTATCATTGAGCCTTCTGCTGTGTTGATAAAGTTTTTTGCGTCTGAGATGTTATCCATCGCTTTGTTCGCACCACTAATTTGGAATTTCAACTTTTCTGCGATTGCAAGACCTGCTGCGTCATCTGCTGCGTTGTTAATTCTTGCACCTGTTGATAATTGGTTCATTGCTTTCTGCAATGAATTGTTGTTCCTGTTCAACTTGTTTTGGGCCACAAGAGACGGAACGTTTGTGTTAATTGTGATAGCCATTTTTCTCTCTCCTGTAATTTACTTATTTAACTTACATATCGTTTATCGTAAAAATTATTTCCAACTTTAGTTGGCGATTTCCAACTTTTTATGCAAGTTTTTTTGAAAACCCTTGCAAGACAAGGATTTTAGCACCTTAAATGAATTTTAGAAATATCCTCCAAATGGTGTAGAAATTGGCTAATTTTTATAATTTTAAGCAGATTTTTAAAGCATTACAGGCTAATTTTCAGTATCAGTTTCAGGTGGATTTTCTGGTCCAATATTTCTTAAAGCTTCAACTAAATTTTCTTGCAAAATATGCTTGCGATATTCTAGGGAATGCTTTTTCTTTCTCATTTTGCATATACTATCTAATAGAGTTTTTAGTTGGTTTTCAAAGCTTGCAACCTTATCTTCTATATCTAAATTCTTCATAATTTCAAGAATTTCAGCCTTTTGAACCCTAATTTGTGCAATTTTCTTGTCTAAATCTTCATCAGACATTGCAGATAATAAAACTGTCAATTGTTCTTCTTGGAAAGCTAATTCTTTTTCTAATTCGCCTTTTTTAGCCCCAACATCTCCTGTTGTTTTAATTTCTTTAGATAAACCTTCTTTTTCAGACTTTAATATATAATATTTAACAGAATCAATTTTTGCTAAATCTTCCATTTTTGCATATATATTTTCTTTTGCTTCTTCAAAAATAGAAACTAAGATTGCAGAATCTTTAGAATCTCTCTTGCTTTCGCTTTTATAGTGAGAATCAATATATGCCAATTTTTCTTCAAATTCTTGATATTTTTTAACCTCTAAAGAGCTCATTGCGTCATTTTCGTTAATATTTAAGGCTTTTAATTCTTCTTCAATTGCCTCTAGCCTTGTTTGAGTTTTGTTTGCCTTATCAAAAGCAATTCCAAAATCGCCTAATTGTCTTTTTAGAATAATAATTTTTGTTCTTAAATCTTTTCTTCTTTGAACCTGAGAATCCAGTGCTCTTTCTTCTTCGGCATAATCTTCAGGAAATTTAAGTTGTGCTCGTATGCTTAAAATCTCTTCTTCTTTTTGTTTAATTGAGTTAAGTTGTCTTTCAAGTTTTGTTTTAAGAGCTTCTAACTTTTCAATTGCTTCTTGATGTTTTTCTGGTTCATAAGTAACTTTTTTAATTTTTTCTCTTGTATCTGCTTGAGCTTTAGGATTATTTGCATTTTTTTCTAGCTCAAGTTGCAATTCAGCAAGTCTATTTTTGCGTCTTTCAAAAGAAGCAACTCTTTTGTAAGCTTCATCTTTTTTCTTTTCAATATCTTTTTTATTAAGCTTTAAGCTTTTTAAAATACCTTCTTTTTTCTCTAATTCTCTATATAGAGCAAATCTTGGGTCTTTTAAAAGTGCTTCTGCCTTTGTTTTTAATTCGTTAAGCTCTTTTTCTCTTTCTTTATATAAATTTTCTAAAAATTCTATTCTGTCATCTAAAAATTCTTCGCTAACATCTGTTGTGTCTTCAGCTTCAACAACTTCAATTGATGGAGCAACAACAAGAGGCTCAATTTTCCTTCCTAATTGAACTTCAAAAGTGTCGTGTGCTTCTTTTGGATAATCAACATATTCTAAGCCTAATTCGCCATCATCTATACGCCTTGTAACTTCAACTAAATAATTATTAAAGTTTTTAACCATATTAGGCATAGTCTTAATCCACTCTGCATAAGACATATTAGACCTTTTAGAGTTACAAGAAGAGCACATAACGATATAATTTGAAGACTCATTCTTACCACCTTTTGAAGCAGGAAGCATATGTTCTGTTGTTGAAGCAGATGGAGAAATTATCCTTCTTGCAATTTCATCATTTTGTTTTCTTGAATATGAAACATAAAAAGCAGATTCAGAATTTGAAGAAGATGGGATTTGGTCTGCTAAGACTAATATTTGTTTAAATACTTGGCTTTGCTTAATGTCTTTTCCAGCAGTAACAAGACCGTTCATAAAGTCTAATCGCCTAAAGTATTCGCCTTGTTCATAATCTGGTTTAGTAATTAAATTTTCTTGTTTTTTTAGATATTCTTCAATTTTTGCTTCGTCATCTCTTTTTAATTTTTTTGCAACAGAACGAATTTTATTGAAAATATTAAGCTGAGCACTCTTAAGCTCATCAACATATTTTTGGCTCAAATTATTAACTATTGCGTTTAAATCATAATCTGGATATTCAACAGCTGTTGCACAAATTTTTTCAACAATTCCAGCCTCAAATTCCCTATATAAATTATTTCTACGCTGAAGTTGCTGAACAAGTTCTTCTCCTTTTAAATCTTGAACAGTGCGAACAAAACCTTCAACTTGCTTTGGTTGTAGTGTTACACCACCACAAGACGCACAAGGAATTTCATATAGTTTTCTTGGCATAAAAGCTTCTGTTGAGCAAGGAAAACCAGCAAAAAATGGATTTGAAGTGTTATTATTTTGAAAATTATTCTTCGGTAATTGCAAAGCACTATAAGAAGCGTCTTTTTTGTTTTCACGCTTGTTTAATTTAAAAAAATTAAAATTTCTTATAGAGTTTATTTTCATTTACGCAACCGATAAGCCGTCATGAAGAGGTGGTTGTTTCATTTTTTCTACTGCTTCTTTAGCTGTGTCTAGAAGTTTACCGTAGTATTCCCAATCTTCATAATAGTTATAATCATTTAGAGCATATTCACAAATATTTATAATTTGTTTTAAAACATCTGTTGTTTGGCTTAAAACACTGAACACATCACCCTCAAACACTTGTTTGAATGGATAGTAGCCAAATCCTGGGAATTGTTTCTTTTGATTGTTAACACAATCTGGGTCTTTTAATATAGATTTAAAAGATTTAACAGAATCAACTCCTTGGTCAATTAAATTTAACCAATTGTATGCAAGGTAACCAGAGAATACATCAACAGTTTGTGGTGTTGTTGAAATATCTGCTGATTTTTCTCTGCTTTCAATATCGTAGCTAAATTTTGTAGCATCATCAAAGACATCTAGAATTTCGTATTTTTTCTTGTCTTCGCATATATTAATTAATAAGTCATCAACAAGCTCAACAACTTTATCGTCATCAAATTCAATTCCAGAATCTACCATACTAGCTGCGAAGCTTGCAAGCTCATTAGAAGTTAGATTATCAAGTTTTTTATGATAAATCATATCAACTAATGTTAATTCGCTGTAGCCATGTGCTTTAGTTAATAAATCTCCTTTTGGAGTTGTTTTAAAACCATTTTGAGTTTTTTCTAAGAATTTATATTTTTCTAAAATATTTTCAAATTTTCTTATTTCAGAATTTAATCTTCTCTCAACTAATGGTCTATTCTCGCCAGCTTGATGCAATAAGAAAGTATCATTAATTATAGTGTTTAAATCTTCTGGGCGTTCATTTTTCTTATAGAAAGAAGCTAAGAAATTGTAGCTTGGAGCATATTTGCTCATCATAGAATCTGGGTTTTTAAACATAAAACTTCTTGCAGATTCTTTATCAGATTCTCTTAAATTATATAAAACAACATTTCCAATTCTGTCTATGCCACGTCTGCCTGCTCTACCTGACATTTGTTGAAATTCATTTACAGAAATTGTTTCATAGTCGCCATATTCAACGCTTGGGCGTTCTAAGCTTGTTATAACAACTGTTTTTGCTGGCATATTAATACCAGCTGATAATGTTGAAGTTGCAAAAACAACTTTAACTAATTTTTTAGAGAACAATTCTTCAACAAGTTTTTTATAGCCTGGAAGTAATCCAGCATGGTGTGCTGCAACGCCTGAAGTTAATTCTTGTGGGTCAAAATTTTTGCCCAAATATACATTATTTTTCTTGTAAGATTCAATGATTTCTTCAATTTGTTTCTTTTCTTCAGGAGATGTTAGATTAATTTTTTGTTTAATTAATTTATCTGTATTTTTGTCGCACGCACTTCTTGAAAACTTAAAAATAATTGCAGGAAGCTTGTCAGCTTCTTGCAAGTCATGAATCAAGGCATTATAATTTTCTTTTTTATCATATGCCTCAAACGGGTCTAGTGTGTGTTTATCCAATGTTTTTGTGTCTTCATCTAAAAGAAGTTGAGAAGCTTCAATTGCCTCAGATTCTTTTAGAGCAAATAAATTTTTAGCTAGTTTAACAAATTCTGCCTCTTTAACAGGATTATAAGATACAGAAGACGCCATTTTACTTAAAGCATCTGATGGGTCAGCCTCTGGGTTGCCTGTTAAAATATTTAAGCCTCTTTTTTCTCTATCTGTCAAAGTGCCTTCTTTTGCTGCAGTTTGCAATTTTTCAAGGTCAACTTTTGCACGAACAACTTTTTTGAATTTTTCAGGTTCGTCTGCTCTGTATTCATAAAATACCAAAGGAACAAATCTATCTTTATGGTTTGCTTCAATGAGATTTGTGTCTTTTGTGCTTATTGAATCAATCCAAGCTGCAAATTGTTTTGCGTTTCCAACAGTCGCACTAAGTGGCAAAATTTGAATATTTTTTGGTGTAAAGATAATTGATTCTTCCCAAATTTTTCCTCTTTCATTTTCGTTAATGTAGTGTGCTTCATCAAAAACGACAGTATTAACATCAACAAATCTGTCTTTTTCTGGGTCTGAATATTGAGCAAGAGCCATATTTCTATAAATTTCTGTTGTCATAATTACAACAGGAGCATCTTTTTTAAGTTTAATGTCGCCTGTTAAAAGACCAACATTTTCTTCGCCATACAATTTGCAAAATTCTCTGTATTTATCGTTGGATAAGGCTTTTAGAGGTGTTGTGTAGTAAGTTTTTTTGCCTTCTTTAAGGTTTTTTGTAATTACATAATTTGCAATTGCTGTTTTTCCAACACCTGTTGGTGCAATTGTAATTGTGTTATCGCCATTATAAAGACTTTGGGCAGAAGCTAATTGGGTTTTGTCTGGCATTGCTTGATAGCTTTCGCCTTTATGATTTTTCAATATTGGTAATTGAAAATAATTTTCTTTAATTGTTTCATCAAATGTTGGTTCAGAATAACCTGCTTGCCCATTTGCTTTAAAAGTTATTGGAGTGTAATATTCAACAGGGTACGATTTTATTGGGTTTGTGCTTATTGTTTGTGGTTTTTCAGCCTTTTTATTTTTTTCAACTCCATTAAATTTTGGTGTTTTAATAGGGTTTAATAAGTTAATTTTTTGAATTTTCATTCCTTGCCTCGACAAAATATTTGCTCATTCAAAAACCATAAAAGTTTTTTTTGAACAGCAAATAAGAAAAAATGAAACAAAGCTTAATATTTTATTTAATAATTTTCATTACATCAGCTAAGGCTTTTTTAGGAGCTCTTGATGGAAGCACATCTTTTGGTTTTCCAATAGCTAAAAGAGAAACTATTTTTTCGTTTTTCTCTGTGCCTAAAATTTTTGCAAACTCATCATGTGCCAAAATTGGAGCAACCATCCAACAAGAGCCTAAACCTAGAGCATGCGAAGCTAGTGCCATATTTTCAATTGCTCCTCCCATGCTCAAAAGCTGAGAATCTGGACGCATAATATCAATTTCTTCTTTTGAATAATTTGCATTTTCTAAAACACCTTGCAAAAATCTAGGGTGTTCAACTTCAACAATCGCAACAACCATTGAAGCAGTTGTAAAAAATGTTGAATGATTTATAAAAGATTTAATTTTAACTTTAGTAGCTTCATCATCAATTTTTTCAATAATTTCATTGTATTTTTCAACAACTGCAATTGCCATTTTTTCTTTAACTTCGTCATTAAGAATGGCTAAAAATTTCCAATTTTGAGCATTAACTGCGCTAGGAGCTAATCTTGCAGAATTTATAATTCTTTCAATTTCAGATTCTTTCATCTCGTAAGGAACAAAATCCCTAACCGTTCTTCTATTATCTAAAACATCAAAAATATTAGCATGCTCTGTCATTTTATACTCCTTAATTTATGATAAAATACTAATTATGAAAAAATCTTTTTTAATTTTAATATTTTGTTTGTGCTTTGTCCAGCTTATGGCAAGCAGGGCAATTGCTAATTTTGAATATAACTATAAAGTAATAGAGCCGCAAGACACAAAAGGGGCATTAAAAAATATTAAAGAAAAATCCAATGTTATTTTTATTATTGACTATTCAAATAGTATGAATGAAAAAATTGGAGATAAAACAAAACTAGAGCTTGCCGTTAATACTATTTCAGAATTAATGGGAAAAGTTCCAGAAGATGTTAAAGTTGGATTAAGGGTTTATGGCTTTGATAATGGCTTTACATATTTATTTGGTTGCAAATCTTCAAAGCTCTTTGTTCCTTTAGGAAAAGGAAATAGAGAAATAATTTCATCAACTTTAAACAAACTAACAGCCACAGGCTGGACACCTATTACATATTCTCTAAAACAAGCTATTGAGAAAGATTTTGTTGGAGTTGAAGGCAAAAAACATATTGTTTTATTAACAGATGGTGGAGAAAATTGCGACGAATCGCCTTGTACATTTGCAATTAGTCTTATGCAAAAAAGAGATGATATTTCAATTGATGTTATAGCTTTTGACCTTAATGATTATGAGGCTAGAAACCAGCTAAGATGCACAGCCCTTGCAACAAGAGGAAAATATTTTGAAGCAAAAGACAAAGAAGAATTGAAAAATAGCCTTTTTGAAAGTTTGAATGTTAACACAGAAGTTAAGGGCGAAATCAAAATTAAACCTTCTTTATTTTAAGATACTTTTGTTTTTCTTCTTTATCAAATTTTTCAATTGCATATCTTAAAGCAACTCTTGCCATATTATTTGCATATTTTTCTAAAAAATTTTCCAATACTGCTAAATCAACCTTTCCAATTTCTCTTAAAAGCCAGCCGATTGGTTTTTGAATTAAATCTTCATTATCATTAATTAAAATTTCTGCAATTTTTATAAAAAATTTAAATTTACCACTTCTAATATTTGCAAGTTGAGATAAAATTCCAACTCTTCTTACCCATAAATTATTAGACTTTACAAGTTCTAAAATGGTAGTTTCTTTGGTGTTTTTTAAGATATAAGGAGCTGAAATATCAATTAAATCCCAATTATTTATATATTCTAAATTTTTAAGATAAATCTTTTCTATTTCTTCGCTTTCTTTATTGTTTTTTGCTCTTAAAACAAAGCAAGAAAGAGCAAAATAACGAATTTCATGGCATTTATTTTGAAGAATTTTTTCTATTTGAGATAACGATAATTTTTTATAATATTTTTTTGAAAGTGCTCTAATTAAAGGAATTTTAACACCCAAAAACTCCGATTTATCGGTAGTTTCGCTTTTGAAAAACCTTAGATAAGAATTTCTAGTGTCTTCATTTTGAAGAGCAGAAATTTCAAGCAAAATATCATCAACTAGCATGGTTTTTCAATTGAATTAACTTGAAATTGTTCGCCTGTTTCTAAATTTTTAACAGTTAAAAATCCTTGAGCTATTTCATCTTCGCCTAAAATTATTGCAAATTTGGCACATTTTCCAGCTCTTTCTAGTTGTTTGTTGAATTTTTTACCAAATGGGTCAAAATCAGCTGACATACCTAGTGCTCTTAATTCATTTGCAAGTTTTAGAGCAGCTGCTGTGTCTTTTGAAACAACAAAATAATCTAATAATGGTTTTTGAGGGATTTCCATTAAGCTTGCAAGGCGTTCAACGCCCATTGCAAAGCCAACTGCAGGAGTTTCCACGCCACCTAGCATAGAAACAAGCCCATCATATCTTCCACCACCAGCAACAGCATTTTGAGAACCTAAATTGTTGCTTTTGATTTCAAAAACTAATCTGTTGTAGTAATCTAAACCACGCACTAGAAGTTTATTTACAGAATATTTAACGCCTAAATTAGTTAATTCTTTTTTAATGACATCAAATTGTTCTTTGCACTCATCACAAATAAAATCTGAAAGAATAACTTCTCTAACTTCTTCTTTTTCAAATATTGCTTGGCATTCTGGAGATTTGCAATCTAGCATTCTGAGTGGATTTTTGACATATCTCATATTGCAATCTGGGCAAAGCTCAGGCAAATATTTTTCCAAAACTTTTTTAATTGAAGTTTTAAAATTATCTCTACATTTTGTGCAACCTAAAGAATTTATTTCAACTTCAAGGTCATCTAGCCCTAATTTCCTCAATATTTCAATTGCAGAAGATATAACCTCAACATCTGTGTATGGAGAATCTGAACCAAAAACTTCAGCACCCATTTGGTGGAATTGTCTTTGTCTGCCTGCTTGAGGTCTTTCATAGCGAAACATTGGTCCAAAATACCAAAATTTTTGAGGTGCAGGAGTTCTATTTATGCCATGTTCAATATAAGCTCTAACAACACCGGCTGTGTTTTCAGGGCGAAGAGTTAAGCTTTCTTTTCCATTGATAGAGAAAGTATACATTTCTTTATTAACGATATCTGTTGAATCGCCAACACCTCTTGCAAATAATTCTGTTGCTTCAAATATTGGAGTTTGAATTTTTGAATAATTTGAAGATGTAAAAACCTCTTCTCCTGCTTTTAAAATTTTATCAAATTGGAGCATTTGCTCAAATATTGTGTCTTTTGTGCCTCGTTGTGCTTTTATCATTTAAAAACCTACTAATAGTGATAATTCTGTGTGTTCATAACCAAATGTTTTAGCTAAAGCTTCATTTGTAACTGAGCCTCTGAATGTTGAAACTCCTCTGCCTAGTGCTTCATTTGCTTTAATTGCTTGAATTGCACCAATATCTTCCATTTGTTTTATGTATGGCAAAATTGCATAAGAATAGCCCAAAGATGCAGTTCTTGGAACTGCTGATGGAATATTTGGAACGGCATAATGAAGAACGCCAAATTTTTCAAAAATTGGGTCTTTATGAGTTGTAATTCTGTCAATTGTTTCAACAATTCCACCTTGGTCAATTGCAACATCAATAATAACAGAACCTTTTTTCATTTGACGAACAATTTCTGAGCTAATTAATTTAGGTGCTTTTGGGTCAGTTATTGCAACTGCACCAACTAAAATATCTGCTTTTTTAGCTTCTTCCAAAATAGTTAGTGGGTTAGAATAGAATGTTTTAACTTGCCCACCAAAAATCAAGTCTAGGTTCGCAAGTCTTTTAGAGTTAATATCTAAAACAGAAACATCTGCACCAACGCCAATTGCAATTTTCGCAGCATTAACTCCAACAACGCCAGCACCTATAATAACAACTTTGGCAGG
>JAZSMU010000125.1:0-18145 GCA_045536045.1 Candidatus Gastranaerophilales bacterium | reverse complement strand
TTTTTTCTAGTTGTTCTCTTGAAAATTTACTATTTCCATTGTTTAAAATTTGGGCTAGAACATAGTGTGCAGCTGGATTTTTAGGTGTTGCACTCCAATTTGTTAGCTTCCAATTCATATAGCTCATATCTGTTGATGAATCTGAAA
This sequence comes from Candidatus Gastranaerophilales bacterium, assembly GCA_045536045.1. GTDB lineage: Bacteria > Cyanobacteriota > Vampirovibrionia > Gastranaerophilales > Gastranaerophilaceae > RGIG1918. The sequence goes on along the minus strand of JAZSMU010000125.1, from coordinate 17,998 downwards.
TTGCTATGTAGCTTCCATCTTTTAAAATATATTCTTTAACATCATCTGTTGTTAAATTTGTATTTTGAATTTTTCTACCAAAAGAAATACCTCTGTTTTTAACTGCATATTTGCTTTGATTATAATTGTTGAAGATTTCTCTTTCCGTTGTGCCTTTTGGGTGCATAACTGCAATTGTGGCTTTTGATGTGTCAAAATATTTATTAACTACATCATTGATATCTTCAACCGTTAAATTTTTGGCAATATTTCTGTAGTTTGGAATGTCTTGAAATCTGTTTGATAGTAGGCTTTCTCCAATGTAGTCGCATATTCCTTCAGAAGTTTCAAAACCTAAAGACAGGCTTTTTAGAAGTGTTGTTTTTGCTATATCTAATTCTTCTTGAGTTATTGGCTTTTCTTTTAATTCAAAAATGGTGTCATATAGAGCATCTATTCCTTTTTGCTCATATCCTTTTGGGGTTTGTAACATCAAAACCATTGCCATTGGGTCTTTGTCTTTTAGGCTAACTTTTTCAAGGCTCATAGCGCCATCTGACGCTATTTCTCTTAATTTTTTAGAAAGTCTTGAGCTTGCGTCTTTTAAAAGAATTAAATTAAGTGCAACTAATGCCATTTCTTCTTTTGTATTTTCTGCACTTGGACCTTTTAAACCTACCATAGATAGTGCGTAATCGCTTTTTTTAGAGATATGGTCTTCGCGTGTTGCAATTGTTGCTGGTGTTATTTTTTCTTCAATTCTTTCAATTTTTTCTGCTGGTTTTGTGCCATTAAAATTCTTTGCAACAATAGAAATTATTTCATCTGGCTCAACATTTCCAACAATAACTGTATACATATTATCTGGAGTGTAGTTAGCTTTGTGATAGCTTGTAAGGTCTTTTTTATCAAGAGCTGAAACAGTTTGAATAGAGCCTGCAATTAAGCTATCTGAATTTGAATTAATATTAAACATTTTTTTAATGAGTGAATTATATAATTTATTCGCATCATTATCATTGGTCATACTAATTTCAGAAGTTACAGGTCCTTTTTCTTTTTCTATCATTTTAGGGTCAAACAGAGGACGATATATCATATCTCCTTGCATTTCAATTGCTGTTTTAATGTCTGAATCTGACATTATGGCAGATTGAATATAATAATCTGTTTGTGCAAAATTTGTTGATGCATTTGTTTCGGCACCTAAGGCACTAACTTTATTAAAAAATTCTCCTGGCTTAATTATTGAGCTACCGTTAAATAAATTATGCTCAATAAAGTGGGAAATTCCTCTAATATTGTCTGTTTCATTCATAGAGCCAGAATCTACAAATGTTTTAACAATAGTTGAACCACCTTTCGGAACAACTATAACATTGTGTCCATTCTGCAACTTATATTGATGAATTTCGTGTCCAAATGGTGTTTTTGAGGTTTGAATTTTTGTGTAGGGGATTGTAATTTTTGGGCTAATTGGATAATTATGCATAAGAGGAACTTGTGCATAAATTTGTTTATTATCAAGCCCACCTGTTGGCACACGTGGTCTTTCGCCTTTAAAGGCAACTTTATTATAGCTAATCTTATTATTTAAAACTTTGTTTATCAAATTTCGCCCACACAAATTATACTTATTAAAAACACGTGAGCTTTAAAAATTGCCTAAATTATTTAATTGCATTAACACCAGAAATGATTTCTGTTAGCTCTTGAGTAATTTTTGCTTGACGTGCTTTGTTATAGTCAATTGTAAGAGTTTGAATCATATCTGAAGCATTATTAACTGCAGCACTCATAGCTGTCATTCTAGAAGCCAATTCGGAAGCTAGGGCTTCTAATAGTGCTTGATAAATAATGTTTGTAAAATACATTGGCATTAATTTTTTCAAAATTGTTTCAACATTTGGCTCAAATTGCATTAAAGCATGAAGCTTTTTGTCGTGTTCTTTGTCTTCTTCTCTAAACTTTTTAAGTTTAGAATCTTCCCCTGTTAAAGGCAAAATATCCCAAGATTCAACCTTGTAGGTCATCATATTTTTATATCTTGTTGTAATAAGCTCAATTGTATCAATTGTGCCATCTATATAGGCCTTAACAACATCTTCTGCTAAAATCAATCCTTTTGTTGCAGAAATTCCATCTAAAAGTTTTGTATAAACATCTACAATTTCAAAATCAAGGTTTTTTTGTGCACTTTTAAGAGGTGCAATAGCTTTTTGACCAACCAAAAATAGTTTTACTTTTCTTCCAAGTGCGTTTTCTTCTTTAATTCTTTTTATAGTGTAGCGAACAATATTTGAGCTATAGGCACCAGCAAGCCCTTTGTTTGAAGAAATTACTACAAGACCAGCCGTATCAACTTCCCTTTCTTTTAAAAGCTCTGGGTAGTTTTCAATTGGTCTAGCACCTTCAATTGGCTTAAATTCGCCCTCAAAGTCAGCTAAAAGAGCAGAAATGATTTTATATAACTCACTTGCAAATGGTCTTGAAGCTTTTGTCTGATTTTCTGCTTTTTTGACTTTAGCTGCAGCAACCATTTTCATTGCACGAGTTATTTTTTGTGTGTTTTTAATACTTGTTATTCTGTCTTTAATTGCTCTTAATGTTGCCATTTTTCCTCATTTACGCTTGAAAAACTGTTTCTTTAAATGCTGTTAAATGTTTTTTAAGTTCTTCTTTATCTGCGTCTTCAAGTTTATTTCCTGCATTTAATTTTTCTTCTAGTTTTGTGCAGTTTTGTTTAAAGTATTCAAACCATTGAGTTTTGAATGTTTGAATGTTTTTATTGTCAACATCATCAATATAACCTTCGTTTCCTGCAAATAGAATAGTTACTTGTTCTGCAACAGAAAGTGGTTGATATTGTGGTTGAATAAGAATTTGAGTTAGTTTTTCGCCTTTTAAAAGCTGTGCTCTTGTTGAGGCATCTAAGTCTGAAGCAAATTGTGCGAATGCTTCAAGCTCTCTATATTGAGCAAGGTCAAGTCTTAATTGCCCTGCAACTTGTTTAACACCTTTTGTTTGAGCAGCACCACCTACACGAGAAACTGAGATACCTGCGTTAATTGCTGGTCTTTGACCTGCGTTAAATAGGTTTGTTTCAAGGAAGATTTGTCCATCTGTAATAGAAATTACGTTTGTTGGAATGTATGCTGAAACATCTCCTGCTTGTGTTTCAATGATTGGAAGTGCTGTAATTGAGCCACCACCTAATTCATCAGACAATTTGCAAGCACGTTCTAAAAGTCTTGAGTGTAGATAGAAAACATCTCCTGGATATGCTTCACGTCCTGGAGGTCTTTTTAATAACAAACTCATTGCACGATATGCTTGTGCGTGTTTTGTTAAATCGTCATATATAATTAAAACATGTTTGCCTTGTTCTAAAAATTCTTCTGCAATAGCACAGCCTGCAAATGGAGCAATATATTGAAGTGGTGCACTTTCGTTTGCACTAACTGAAACAATAATTGTGTAATCCATTGCACCTTTTTCTTCAAGAGTTTTTGCAAGGTTTGCAACAGTTGAAGTTTTTTGACCAATTGCAACATAAACGCAAATTACATTTTCTTTCTTTTGGTTGATAATTGTGTCAATTGCAATTGCAGTTTTGCCTGTTTGACGGTCGCCAATAATCAATTCTCTTTGACCTCTGCCGATTGGAGTTAGTGCGTCTATTGCACAAAGCCCTGTTTGTAGTGGTTCATGAACTGATTTTCTTGTAATAATACCTGGTGCAACACGTTCAATTGGGCGTGTTTTTTCATATTTGATTTCGCCTTTTCCATCTAGTGGTTTTCCTGTTGGGTCAATAATTCTTCCAATTAGGCTATCTCCAACAGGTGTTGAAGCAATTCTTCCTGTTGCTTTAACTTGGCAACCTTCTTTAATTTTTGTGTAATCACCCAGAATAACAGCACCAACATTGTCTTCTTCAAGGTTAAGAGCAATACCCAATGTTCCTTCGCCATCTTCAAATTCAATAAGCTCTGAGGACATAACATTGTTTAGACCATAAATTCTAACAATTCCGTCGCCAACTTCAAGAACTTGCCCTACATTATTAACCTCAAGTGGGTTTCCGTAAGATTCTATCTTGCTTTTAATGATTTCAGAAATTTCTGCACTGTTAATTGTTGCCATTTTATATTTCCTTTTATTATATTATTTGCTTTTTAAGTGTGTTTAATTTTGCTCTTAAAGATAAATCTATAAGAGTGTCTTCAATTTTAATTACTAAACCTGAGATAATTTCTTTGTTTATAGTGTTTGTAATATTAAATTCTTTTTTAAATTTGTTTTCTAATTTAGATTTTATTTTTGCCTTTTCGCTTTCAGTTAGCTCAATTGCAGAAACAATTGTTGCGTCTTGAATATTATTTTTAGCATTAATCATTTTTGAATATTCAGCATAAATTGAATAAATATAGTCTATTTTTTTGTTGTCCAATAAGGTAAAACAGAAATTTTTTGTTTTTTCGCTAGTTTCAATAAATACTTTTTCAAAAACTTCTTTTTTGTCTTCAATTTTGACAATTTTATTTTCTAAAAAATTCTTTAAGTCTGGATTTTGACCCAAAACTTCAACAATTTCTTTTAGCTCAGACAAAATATTTTCTTCGCCTAGCTTAAATAACGCAACTGCGTAGCGTTTTGCAAGTTTATATTGTTTATTTAGTGTTGATATATTCATCTATATTTCCAATTTATCTATCTCATCTATTGCACTTGCAATAAATTTTCTGTGATTATTTTCATCTGCCAATAGGTTTTTCAATTTGTCTTCAGCTTTGTTTAATGCTGTTTGAGAAATTTCTTTTTTGGTTTTTGAATTTATATTTTCAATTTGTCTTTCAATTATTTTATTTGCATCTTTAGAGAATTTTTCTTTAATTTCTTCAAATTCTCCCTTGAGCCTTGTTTCAATATTTGAGATAATTTCTTTTGAGTTATTAATTATTTCTTCTAATTCTGTATTTAGGTTTTTAAAATCTGATTTAATTTCGGCTAGTTTTTCAAATGATTCAGCTTTATTTTTTTCTGAATTTTCTATTTCTTGAATTGAATTATCATAAGCTTCGTTAATTTTAGATTTTATGGCTTTATTGAAAACCAAGGCAATGCAAAATGCCAAAATAAGGAAGTTTACAAGGTTTGAATGTGCAATATAGTGGGCAAAATTATGCATCTTGACCTCCTATGATTTTAGAAACTATAATTTCAGAAATTTCTTCTGCATTTTTTGATATTTCTTCTTTCATACCTTCTTTTTCGCTATTTAGTGCTTCTTCATTTTCGGCAACTTTTTTGCCTAGGTTTTCTTTTTCAAAAGCCAATAAATTTTCTTTTTCTTCTTTAGATTTTTCTTGAATTTCTTTAATGCTTTCTCTTGATTTTTCACGTGTAGAAGTTATTTTTGCACTTTTTGTTTCAATTAATGAACTTCCCTCTTTATCATTTTGAGAAACGATTTTACTATTTTCTTCATAAAATTTATTTCTCTCGTCAACAATTTTTTTAATTGGTTCATAGAGAATTGAGTTCATAATAAATGCAAAAATTATGAAACTAACTATTGTAATTAAGAATGTAGCATTAAATTCCATTTATCTAGCCTATAAATCCTGATAATTTTAGAGCAACAAGAAGTGTATAAATCGCACAAGCTTCAGCCAATGCTGCACCCAATAAGAAGAATGTGAAAGCTTTACCAGCGATTTCTGGTTGTTTTGCAATTGATTCTAATAAACCTTTTGTTGCAATACTAATACCAAGACCAACGCCTGTTGCAGCTAAACCCATCCCGATACCTGCTGCTAATTGTCCTAATTCTGTTGTCATAATAACTCCTTTCAAATATTAATGTTCTTCATTAACTGCTGTGCCAATATAAACCATAGTTAGCATTGTAAATACTAATGTTTGAATCAATGCAACCAATAGCTCAAATATCATCATAGGAAGAGGTACGACATACGCACAAATTCCAATAAATGCTAAAATCAAAATTTCGCCTGCAAATACATTACCGAAAAGTCGGAGTGCAAGAGTTAGAGGGCGAGTAACCATTTCTAGGATTTCAACCAAGAATAAGATAATATCTGCAATTGAAGTCCCGTGTAGGAAAAATTTGAATTTCTTTTTTGCAATCCCAGAAACTACATAATAAACCAAAACAATTATTGCAAGAGCTCCTGTAACATTTAAGTCGTTTGTTGGGCTAGCAAGTTCGCCATGTTTTAGATGATACAATCTCCAAGGAAGTTGACCACACAGGTTGCTTATTAATATAAAGATAAATAATGATGCAACAAAAGGTGTATGTTTTTTGCCTTCGTGTCCCATCATTGAATCTGTTAAGCCCCAAATGAAGCCCATAAATTTTTCCATTATAAATTGAGGTTTAGATGGCACAAGTGTAAGTTTTCTTGTGCATAGAAACGCAGTTATTATAATTAAACCCATACACAACCACATTGTAATCAATGTATCTAGGTTAACTGCCATATTGAAAATCGTAATTGTATAATGTTCCATTTAATCGCCTATTTACACTTAATTAGATATTACACTATTTTTTCAATTTTGTTGTAGTGTTTTTGGTTGAATTTTTGAAAACCCTTTATATGCATAAAATTTTACTGTCAAGCATTTTTTAAGTTTAGTTAAGATTATAAAAAAAATTTTACATATCAAAACATTTTGTGTTTTTCAAATTGAATTATGTTATAAGTAGAGTATACAAACTACTTTTTAATTTTTTAAAGGGGAGACAAGATGGCTGAGTATTTAAGTAAAGAAGAAATTAGACAATGGAGAAGTTCATTAGAAAAGATTACATTGGAAGAATTTGCTTTACGACTTGGCAAAAAAATTAAAGAAGAAAAAGAAACAAGAGATATTGTTGATTTGGTTATGAAATCTGCTGTTGTTTCAAAAATTGATTCTTCTGATATTAAAGAAAAAATCAAAGCTCCTCAAAAAGCTGCAGGTGATGTTGAGCAAAAATTATTAAGCTTAAGACCTGAATTAACATTTAAAAAACCATTAACAGACAGAGAAAAAATTGTTCTAAGCCAATTTATTGAAAATAAAAATTCAATTGTTTATGCTAGAGATTTGGCAAAAATCTTAAATTTGCCTACTGACTATGTTTACAAGTATATTAAAAACCTTAGAACAAAAATTGATGAAAATATTTTGGAAAACGCAGACAAAGGTGGATACAGATTATCCGTAAAATAGTCTATATATCTTAATTCTCTTGCCCTTATAGCAATAGAATAATATAATATATATATGCAAATGGATAGTTTGGACATATATAAAAAAATAAAGTCTGTGCTAAATGATGAAAACCCAGATAAGAGTGAGTTTTACTCATCTTTTTCACTGGATTTATCTAATATTGCGAATGCAACTTTGGCTGGGGTATATTTTTTAGATTTCATGTCTTTAACTCAAAAGGCGTTGTATATCAATGGAAAAGTTACAAACACAAACTATTCAGATTATTTTGACGAAGCTTTTGTTAAAGAAACACTAGCCTCAGAACCAGATTTTAGAATTGCCAAAGGAAAAGAAGTTTTTAAAAGAAGCCTTTTAGGCTATGACAAACAAAATATATTAATTGTAAAACTCGCAATAAAAGGTTCTTTCTTTGGTTTTGTTGCCCTTGCAAGACAAGATGAATTTGAAGATTATGTTGTTGAAAAATTAACTTCTCTTGTTTGTGCATATTCTTATGTTTTAAAAGACAAAGAACTAGGTGAAGTCTTTAAAATGCAACTTAAAGTTTTGCAAGAATCTCTAATAGAAAAAGAAATTGCAAGAAAAACCATTGAAAAACAACATAAAAAACTTCTTGAAATGGACCAGTTGAAAAATAATTTCTTGGCAAATACATCTCATGAATTAAGAACACCATTAAATGCAATAATTGGCTTCTCTCAAGCATTATCTTGTGAGCTTTTTGGTCCATTAAATGCAAAACAGGCTGAATATATTAAAGATATCCATATATCAAGTTTGCATCTTTTAAATATGATTAATGAAATTTTAGATATTTCTAAAATTGAATCAAAATCAATGAATTTGACCCTTGCGTCTTTGAAGCCACATATTGTGATTAATGAGGTAATTGAGATTTTATCTCCACTTTCTAACAATAAAAAGATTTCTGTTGAATATGACAATAAATTTGAAAACAAAATTGAAGCTGATTATCAAAAATTTAGACAAATTCTTTATAATCTTTTAAGTAATGCCATAAAATTTACAAGAGAAAATGGCAAAATTGTTGTTAGAACTTATGAGAAAAATGACAAGTTTTATCTTGAAGTTCAAGACAATGGTGTTGGAATTGACAAAAAATATCATAAAAAAATATTTACCAAATTTGTTCATTTTAGCAACATCTATGCCAAAAACGAAAGCTCAACTGGGCTTGGCTTAACAATTACAAAAGAGCTTGTTAAGCTTCATAAAGGCAAAATTACTTTTACTAGCGAATTAGATAAAGGCACAACTTTTGTTGTTGAGTTGGGTGGTATCATCAAATGACAAAAATATTAATCATTGAAGATAATGAAATTAATATGAAGCTTTTTTCAGACTTATTAACTGCGAAAGGTTATGAAGTTGAAAAATGTTATGACGGGCTTGAAGGCTTTAATAAAATCAAAGAAAATGAATACTCTTTGCTAATTTTAGATATCCAACTTCCATCATTAAACGGTTTTCAAATATTAGAAAAACTTGAAAATGAAAAAATAAACCAACCAAAAACTCTTATTGTATCTGCTTTTGCAATGGAAAATGAAATTAATATTGCAAAACAATACAAAATAGAAGGGTATATGACTAAACCTATAGACATAATGAATTTTGTTTCAACAGTGGGCAAAATCATTAATGAGGCGACTTAGTGCGAAACATAAGCGTATATGACATAATCCGAAATATGAAAATAAATGATAAAACGAAAAAGCTTTTTATCAAGCTTTATTTAATGTTTTATCAAGAAATTGAATTTGGAAATTATAGAAATGTTCATGCTTGGTCTTGTTCTGTAAATTATTTGTCTTTAGGCTTTGCAGATAGATTAAAATTCTTTGTTGAATTTAATATTCCTGCCTTTTTCTTTGGGCCTTTTTATTATCTATATAAAAAAATATTCTTAAAAGGCTTTATTTTAATTACTATATTCTTCCTGCTCATTTGGGCAGGTGGAATGGTGTCTGTTTTTTGGCCTATCGTATTTTTATATTCTGCACTTTATGCAAATAAAGACTATTTTATTCATGAAATAAAAACTAACAAAAGAATAAAAGCTGACCCAGATATTTTAAATGGTTTAGCAGACGAAATGGAATTTGATAGAATATTAAATGAAGAACCATCTGCTTCTGTAACATTCTTTTTGTCTGTTCTTCTTTCTGTTTTGTTGTTGTTTTCTGTTGGTAAGAATTTTTATGAAAATTACCAATACAACAATGTTTTGAGTAATAATTTTGCTTGTTCAACGAGTGAGAAGTGTCTTAATGTTGTTGATACAGTTGGAAAAAATGAGCCAAAAACAAGCGAAGAATATTATTATATGGCACTAGCATATTTTGAAGATAGAAACTTTGAAAAAGCAAGCGATTATGCTCAAAAGGCATTAAATCTCAATCCTCAACTTTTGGAGGCTCAAATACTTAATGCGAATGCATATTTTGAATTGGGCAATAATAATAATGGTTATAGTAAAGCAATTATTCAATACAAAGATATTTTAAAGAAAAATCCTAAGTTATTAAAATTAAATTATGGTATTGGAAGAAGTTATTACAGGCTCAAAGATTATACAAACGCTATTAAGTATCTTACAATTGCAGTTAAAAAATATCCTATAAACCCTGAATATAGAGAAGTTTTGGCATATTCTTATTTAAGTGATGGAAGTGGAGTGAGTGCAAAAAAACACTTAAGGGCTGCAATCAAAATTTATACTTGCACCCTTACTTCAACTGCTCAAAAAAGAAAGAATGCACTTAAAAGTTACTATAAATCAGTGTTCCACATTGAATATAAGTAGTTTATAAGTCTTTTAAATAAATTTTGCCACTTTGAAGTTTTTCAACCAAATCAGAATACCCACCAATTCTTTTTCCATCTGTAATTATTTGTGGAACTGTTACTTCGCCTTTAATTTGAAAATCGTCTTTTAGTTTTTTAAAGTATTCTTCTTCGTTTTCGTCAATTCTAATTTGTTCAAAATCAATCTCATTTTCTTGAAAAAAGTTTATTGCTCTTCTGCAATAGGGGCAATAGTCAAGAGTATAGATTTTTGTTTTCATTAAATTTATATCCTTTCAATGAGTTTTTCTATTTCTTCTTTCTCATCTTCAGGTATATCAAATCCCAAATAATTTCCAAAATATTCTTTAGCGTCTTCTTTGTCGCCTCTAGCTAAGAATAAAATCCCTAATTTTTTATACGCAAAAGAGAATTTTTCGTTTATTGTTAGGCATTTCAAATAAGCTGAAATTGCCCTATCTATTTCATCATTAGCTTCATATGCCATGCCCAAGTTAAAGTAAATTACGGCACTTTGATGTTCTTCTAAAATTGCTTCATAATAGCCAATTGCAGTAGGATAATCTCCCATTTCAAAGTTTATTCTGCCAAATTCAAGCATAACTTCTGGGTTATTAGGCTCAGCTTCTTCCATTCTTTCTAATAGCTCCATCGCATCTTCCCATTTGCAATTTTCTATCAATTCTCTTGCTATTTCAATTTCAGTTTTTTCTTTATTTTCTTGATTTTCTTCTAAAATTTCGTTTTCCATAATTTACCATTCTAAATTCTATTTTAAATTTTTAAATTGCCTATTTTTCTATAAAATCATCAACACTTCGCGAACAAGCTTACAGGCAGTTGCTGTTGAAACCTTTGTTGGGTCAATGTCTGGAGCTAGCTCAACAATATCTGCTCCTATAATATTATATTTAGATAATTCTTTAAGCCAATTCATAAGTGTATTGTATGAAATTCCACCAGCTTCTGGAGTTCCAACTCCTGGCATTTCGCCTAAATCAAGAACATCTAAGTCAATTGTTACAAAAACATTTTTACCTTTAAATCTTGCTAATTCAGATGGGTCAAACATTTGAGTTTTGTATTGCTTCATAATGTCAAACTCAACTTTTTCGCCACTTCTAATTCCAACTTGAGCTATATTTTCAAAACCTATAAGTTTACCAATTTTATACATAACTCCTGCGTGAGTTAGGTTTTCGCCCAAATATTCTTCTCTTAAATCTGTGTGTGCATCAAATTGAATAACTGCAAGATTATCAACAGATTTTGCAATTGCTTCAATTTCTGCATAAGTTACAAGGTGTTCTCCACCAATTCCTAATATTTTTTTGCCTGAAGAATAAATTTGTTCAGTGTTTTCTTTGATAATATCAAGTGTTTTTTGTGGATTCCCGAATGGAAATTCCAAATCGCCTGCATCATAAAGCATTTTGTCTTCAATGTCTGCATCAAAAATTGGGGAATATGTTTCTATTCCAACACTTTCAAGTCTAATTGCTTGTGGTGCAAAGCGTGTTCCAGCTCTATTGGAAACTGTGCCATCAAAAGGCATTCCTAAAAGCACAACTTTGCTTGTCTCAAAATTTTCAACACTTCCTATAAAGTTTTTATCTAAAAAAGGTCCTTTAAGCATAGAAAAATTTTAGCATAAAGATTAAAAATATGAAATTATTTTAAAAGGGGCAAAAGCCCCTTGTTATTCTATGTTTAATTTAGATTTTTTTTCATCATCTTTTTCTTCTTTAGGAAGCCTTATTTTTAAAATGCCATTTTCCATTTTTGCGTTTGCGTCTTGTGTTTTAATATTATCTGGAAAATAAAGCGTTCTAGATGATTCCCCATATTTAAATTCCGTTTTATGATATTTTTTGTGTTTTTCTTCTTTCTCTTCTTCTTTTTTAACACTAATTCTCAAGTGATTTTTAGCTATATCAATATCAACATTTTCTTTATTAATTCCAGGAAGCTCTGCCTTAATCTCATATGCGTCATCAAATTCTTTAAGGTCAATTGGAATAGAAATTTCTTTTGTTTTTTTATCTACAAATCTTTCAAAAAAATTCCCAGTTAGTAAGTTGTCTAAATCATTTTCAAAATTTGAAATAATACTATCTGGTCTTAATGTTAAATATCTCATATTTTTCTCCTTTTTAAATCATAAAAATTTTACTCAAGCTGAGTTTAATTTTCATTAGAGAAAATACTAATTTTAATACTGTTTAAAAGTTTAATTTATAGGAAGAATATTCTACAAACGCCAATGGCAACAACAATTCCTATAATATCTGCTAAAACGCCAACCAAAACTGCGTGTCGCATTTTTTTAATTCCAATTGAGCCAAAATAAACTGCTAGAACATAAAATGTTGTTTCAGAGCTTCCAACAATAACCGAAGCTAATTTTGAAGCATAACTATCAGCACCATTTGATGAAACAATGTCAGATAGAACACCCAATGTAGCTGAGCCAGATAATGACCTTGTTAGCATAATGATGATTGTGTCAGCTGGAATTTTAAGAGCCTCAAGAACAGGCGAAAGAGCTTCTTGAATAGAGCCTAAAATTCCTGATGCTCTAAACATACTAACTGCAACCATAATTGCAACAAGATATGGAATTATTTTAACTGCTATATTAAATCCCTCAGAAGCTCCCTCAATAAAGGCTTCATAAGAATTAACTTTTTTAGCTAATCCATAAACTAAAATAGTTAGAATAATAGCTGGAATTATTGATATTGAAAGAATGTTTATTGTGTTTATCATTTGAACATCCTTTCAAAAATCTTAGACAAAATAATTGCACCAATAAATGCAATTGTTGTTGTGATTATGGCTGGAACAATAATTTCTGTTGGATTAGTAGCTCCTGCAGCTGTTAAAATTGCAAGTGTGCTTGTTGGAATTAACTGAAATCCAGCTGTGTTCATTCCAAGAAATGTGCACATTGAATTTGTTGCTTTTTCTTTTTCTGGATTAAGTTTTTGCATATCTTCCATTGCTTTAATGCCAAACGGAGTTGCAGCGTTTGATAAACCAAGAGCATTTGCAGTGAAATTTAGTGCAATTGAAGTTGTTGCTTCGTTATCTTTTGGAATTTCTTTAAAAATTAGACGGATAAGTGGCGAAATTAATTTTGAAAAAGTTTCAATTAAGCCAGATTTTTTTGCTATATTCATAATTCCAAGCCAAAAAGCCATAATTCCGATAAGGGAAAAGGCAACTTTGATAGAAGTTTGAAGCGAATTTAAAAATGCATTAACGACTTCATTTGTTGTGCCATTTATAAATCCGAATACTATTGAAATTATAATTAGAAATGTCCAAATAATATTCATTATCTATTTTCTAGCCCAAGATAATAATTTTCTCCAAGCTCTGTTAGAGAATATTCTTTACCATATTCAGTTGCACTAACTGCTTGAATTAAACCTTTTGTTAAAGATTCATTTAAAATTGCAAAATCAACAAGTTTTTCTTTTGCTCTGTATAATTTTGAATTTAGATATTTAACAGTAAATCTTTTTTCGCCTAAAACATTTTTAATAAAATAAGCTGTGATAATAAAATCGTCAAAAATGCCATTTGAAACTTTATTTCTCATAAATTCTGGCAATTCTGGAGTTTTTTTAGGTTGATATAAATCAAGACCTTGATTGTTGTCTATTGGGGCAACATTTTCTTTTTTAATCTCTATATTTTCATATTCAATATTGCTTTTTTCGTCTAAATCAGCACTTTTGGCTTTAAAAATTTCTCCAAAACTTCCTTGTGGCTCGTCTTGAGAAATGTTTTGAATTTCTTTTTCAACAACTTCTTGTGCTTGATAGCTATACTCTTCTTGTTTAGGTGCTTCTTGGTAAACTGGTTGTTCTTCTTTTTGATTTTCGTATGATTCAAAGCTGAATGGCTTTTTTTCTTCAAATGTTTGTTGTGTGTTTTGTGTTTGATTTTGAGCATTAAAATTAAAGTTCTCAAAATTTTCATACTGAACTTGGGCCTCAATTCTTTGTGGTTCTTGAGTCCTTCTTGGGGCTTTTCCTGTAATTATTTCAAAGTATTCATCAAGTTGAGATTGAACAATTGACCTGTCTTTTGTATTAAATTCTATTTCAACTCCGTCTAGATTTGCTTTTAGAAAATAGTGAGCCACTTTAACTCCTTAATAGATTTTAGTAGTTTTGTTGTTTACTTTTTAGGATTTCTTCTCTCCATTTTGCAAGTTGTTCTTCAACAAATTGTGCGTCATCACTTGCAACTTCAATTTCAATTTCGCCTTTTTTCATTTTAAAAACGTATTCTGCCATTTTCTTCCCTTTTTTTATTTATATCTATATATAAACATAAAATTAAACTACATGTCTTGATTTTTAACATTATTTAACAAAACAACTGCCATTGAATTATTATTGGTGTGCGACAAGGAAATTGAACAGTTTATTTCTTCGTTATTAACCAATAAATAAGGTGCTCCATTTTCTTTATTTAAAACCTCAATTTTGTTTAAAGAAATGCCTTTGTTCCCACTAGCTTTAATATAGGCTTCTTTTGCACAAAATCTTGCACATAAATTTTGGTGATAATTTTTTTTAGAAAAACAATATTCAAGCTCTTTGTCTGAGAAAATTCTTTTTAAAAAATTTTCGTCATTTTCTAGTGTTTTTCCTTGAAATCTAGAGTTTTCTTCTATATCACAACCAATCTTCATAAGTTTATTATCTCATAAATTATATTAAATATTGTAAAAATTTAACTTTTTTTATAACCCCTAATTATCTAATTTTCTTGTAATATTTTTCCTTTGTTATAAAATTGTATTTATGACACTTACTTTTCAAGAATTAATATTAGGATTATCAAAATTTTGGTCTGACGCAGGTTGCGTTATAGCTCAGCCTTACGACATAGAAAAGGGTGCAAGCACAATGAACCCTGTTACTTTTTTGCGTTCTTTAGGTCCTGAGCCATATTCTGCAGCAATGCCAGAACCATGCAGACGACCAACTGATGCTCGCTATGGCGAAAACCCAAACAGACTTGGTCATTATTTTCAATATCAAGTTATACTAAAACCATCTCCTGAAAGAGCTCAAGATTTATATTTAGACTCTTTAAGAGCAGTTGGAATTGATTTAGACAAACATGATGTTCGCTTTGTTGAAGACAACTGGGAATCTCCAACTTTAGGTGCTGCTGGTGTAGGCTGGGAAGTTTGGCTTGATGGTATGGAAATTACTCAATTTACATACTTCCAACAAGTTGGTGGCTTAGAAGTTAAACCAGTTTTATTAGAGATTACATATGGTCTTGAAAGAATTGCCATGTATATTCAAAACAAAGACAGTGTTTTTGATGTTATGTGGAATGATTCTATTAAATATGGCGAAATTTATTTGCAAAATGAAATAGAACAATCTAAATATAATTTTGAATATTCTTCAGCAGACAGATTATTTGAAATGTTTGAATTGTATGAAAAAGAAGCAAACTCTTGCCTAGAAGCAGGAATTGTTTTACCTGCTTATGATTGGGTATTAAAATGTTCACACACATTTAACCTACTAGATGCAAGAGGTGCTATAAGCAAAGATGAGAGAGTAAATTTCATATTTAGAGTAAGGAAAATGGCTTCAGACGTTGCAAAACTTTATGTTCAACAACGTGAAAAAATGGGCTACCCACTATTGAAGCACTAATTTAAAGGTCGGGAATTATGAACAACAACAATGAGTTAGGGACACCTAACAAGCAGGAAATTAATGCTTTGAATAAATTTATAAAAAGCATTTTTAAGATTAAAACTGCAGATGAATTGATTGGAAATGCAGAAAAATCAAACCTAAACAAAACATTAAATGCTTTTGATTTAATTACTTTAGGTGTTGGTGCAATTATTGGAAGTGGTATTTTCACTGTTGTCGGAATTGCAATTGTTGGTGGTCCAGAATCTGTTGGTGCAGGTCCAGCTCTTGTTGTTTCAATGGTTTTAGCATCTTTAGCATGTATATTTTCTGCAATGTGTTATTCTGAATTTGCTTCAATGATTCCTGTTGCAGGTTCAGCTTATGTTTATACTTTCGCAACAATGGGTGAATTTTTCGCTTTCATAATTGGCTGGGTATTAATGCTTGAATATTTATTAGGCTATATTGCAGTTATGACTGCTTGGACAGGCTATTTGTTTGAATTTTTAAAAGGTTTTGAGGCAGTTTTGCCAGCATTTTTAACAAATAAAGAGCTTTGGGTGCCTCAAATGGGCAATTTTATGGGAATTTTCCCAATAACAGTTAATATTCCAGCAATATTAATTACAATTTTCTTTGCCCTAACTTTAGTTAAAGGGACTAGAGAATCAACCAGAATGGCTGGTTTGATGGTGTTTATCAAAATGGCAGTTATTGCAATTTTTGTTCTAACAGGTGCATTTTATGTTAAACCAGAAAATTGGGTTCCTTTTGCTCCAAATGGTTTTGAGGGAATCTTTATGGGTGCGTTTACAATTTTCTTTGCCTATATTGGTTTTGACGCAATTGCAACTGCAGCTGAAGAAACAAAAAATCCTCAAAAGAATTTGCCAATAGGTATTATTGGCTCACTTCTTGTTTGCACAGTTGTTTATGTTCTTGTTGCGCTTGTTTTAACAGGTATTGTTCCATTAAATATGATAGACACACACGCACCAGTTGCTGCTGCAATGAGATTTATTGGAGTTGATTGGGCTGCTGGTTTTGTTTCAATCGGTGCATTAACAGGACTAACAAGTGTTCTTTTAGTTCTTATGATGGCTGCAACAAGAATTTTATTTGCAATGAGTAGAGACAATTTATTACCAAAATCTTTGCAAATGGTTCATCCAAAATTCCAAACTCCATTTGTTGTAACTATTCTAACTGCTCTAATTGCAATATTTGGTTCATTATTTTTAAACATTGAAACGGCTGCTCAGTTGGTTAATTTTGGAACGCTAACAAGCTTTATAATTGTTTGCGTTGCAGTTTTAATTTTAAGAAAAATTGACCCAAAAAGAGAAAGACCATTCAAAGTTCCTTGTGTTCCATTATTCCCACTATTAGGCATTTTATGCTGTGGTGGCTTAATGATTCATTCTATGGGAAGCCTAGCAACAGCAAGAGTGCTATTCTTTGCTTGGTTAATATTTGGAGCAATTTATTATTTTGCTTATGGCTACAAACAAAATAGAAAGCTAGAGGAGCAAAATAAATAATGAGCCTTTTTGCTAATTTATTAAAGAAAAAAAATATTAACGAAATTGTTGAGGAATCTCAAAAATCAGAGCTTAAAAAAACTCTAACAGCTTTTGACCTTATCGTTATTGGTATTGGAGCAGTTGTTGGAACGGGAATTTTTACAATTGTTGGTGTTGCTGCTCAAGGTGGACCAGAGGGCGTTGGTGCAGGTCCTGCTCTTGTTATTTCAATGGTTTTGGCAGCACTAGCTTGCATATTTACTGCCCTTTGCTATTCTGAATTTGCCTCAATGATTCCTGTTGCAGGCTCAGCCTACACATACACCTATGTTACAATGGGCGAATTTATGGCGTGGATTGTAGGTTGGATTTTAATGCTTGAATATGCAATTGGAAATATTACAGTTGCTGCTGCTTGGACAGGTTATTTTATGGAATTTCTGAAAGGATTTTCTCATATTTTACCAAGCTGGCTTGTTAATCCTCCAATTTGGCTTATAAATGATTATAGAACGGCGAGTGTTCTTTGCGATAAGCAAGGTTTAGATTTTGCAACAACAATTCCTCATTTTATGGGTATTCCAATTTGTATTAACCTTCCTGCAATTATCATAGTTTTAATCGTTACAATGCTTTTAATTCGTGGCATTCAAGAATCTGCAAAAATTGCAAGCATTATGGTTGGGCTAAATTTAACCATAATAACTTTGTTTATTTTAGTTGGCG